>DYWZ01000106.1 GCA_020742395.1 Enterococcus columbae | reverse complement strand
CACTGACTAGCAACAGCCTTAGCTAGATGTTTGTTTTTCATCATACCTTTTACATTTAAATCTTCCATTACAATGCGATACGGTTTGGTTTTCACTATATCGTTCGTTGTCTGATGTAAATGGTTTTTTCTGATGTCTGAAAGTCTTTTATATAGGTTTTTAATTACTTCTTGTTGCTTGCCTATATTTTTCATTTCTCTTAACGGTTTCTTATAGATAGGTTTTCTGTTTTTGGTATAGCCTGAAATATTGTTCTCTAGCTTTCTGCTAAGTTTTCGCTGTTCACGTTTTAGCTTTTTTTCAAGACGTTTGACTTTTTTAGTCTTGTTAATATTTTTATAAACTTTACCATTACTTACAACGGCTAAGTCTTTGATTCCGAGGTCAATCCCTAAACTTTCATCTGTTAGTTTAACTTGTTCAAATTCTTTTTCGTAACTAACAGACAAATACCAATGTTTACCGTCGAATGATATTCTTGGATTCAAATAATGCTCATTCTTTTTAAGTTTAGGTAATGAACCACACGTCTTAACGTTGCCTATCTTTTCTCCTCTAAAACCATCTTTGGTTCTTTTTAAACTTTCATAATTCACATAAAAGCTATCTTTGCATCTATGTTTACATTTGAACTTTGGTTTATCGCTTATACCTTTAAACCATCTTTGTCTAGCTAAATTCGCATCTTTTACTGCTTGTTTCATTACATTGCTTCCGACTTCTTTTAACCAAGTATGGGTAGTTGGTTTTAATACATTGTTAATATATTTTCTAACTTCTGTTTCTTTGAGTGTCTTTTTATGCTCTGCATAATAGCTCTCGCTTTCAGCTAGAAAATAATTGTAAGACCATCTCGCTACACCACATGATTTTCTAAATAAGATTTCTTGTTCTTTTGTCGGTTTCAATCTTATTTTAATCGCTGTTAGCATTGTTTTTCACCTCGTCAATCAAGCGTTTGGTTTTCTTAGAACGTTGACCGTATAGTCTATTGGCAAAGACTGTAATGATTTGTATTAAATCGTCTGTCAGTTCCTGTTCTTTTGATGTTTCGGTATTGTCCATAACTTCTATTTTTACATTATTAATAAAACAAAGATACTCAATTAATTCATAACCAAATCCTACTAGCCTATCTTTATACAAGATGACGATTTTACTGATTTCTTGATTATTTATTTTGTCAATTAATTTTTTTAAACCTTATTTCTTATAATTAATGCCACTTCCAATATCGGTTATCATTTCAAAACTGTAGCCTTTAGCAATCATATAGGTCTTCACATTATTAACTTGATTTTCTAAATCATCTTTTTGACTTGGTGTGCTAACTCTGCAATACCCAACAACAAGTTTTTCATTTTGTTGAGTATCACCAAAATATTTTAATTGTTCGACAGAGTAATAGCGTGTTCCACCTTTTGAAACATGGTACGGTTTAAGTTCACCACTTGCATCCATACGTCTCAAAGTCGCTACATTTACTCCTACTTTTTTAGCAAATTTACCAATGGACATTAATTCCATACGTACCACCTCTTGTCAGAATCGTTTATTTTACATTGTAAATAATAAAACAAATACAACGTTCGTTAAGAGATTTATAAATATTCATTTAGAATTGTATATATTTTTCTCATTCACTATAAAACGCAACTTTTATAGCAGTCTTTCTCTTGCGAGTAGACCTCTCATGCTTTCACATGAGCGTAGACTATATGTTTTTCTCTAAATAATATATTAGAGAACGGAATTTTTCCAACACCATTCGCTTGTGTTGTACATCCTCCTCAAGAGGCTAGTCGTTAGACGTTTCGCATATCTTAATTAATAAGACTTAGCGCTTTCGTAACGGAACTTCCATTATTACAGTCCTTAGTGCCTAACGTATCTTATGTGTCACGTTTATCCATTCATAAGACCTAATTAGATTTTATTTCAACTTAGACTATCCTTATTATTTTTTCTGCTTTCGCAACTTTCACGCCTGCCATTTCTAGCTACGTTGTAGTCAATAAGGCTTTAGGATTTCCACCGTTTTAACTCCTTTAGTACGCACCTGTCACCAGATACGCAGGGCTTTCTGTTCAAAAATCTATACTATACTTCTACGCACATTTGCATAGATTTGTTTAAATTTGTTGTAACAGTTTTGTTACCCAGCCTGTATCTAAAAAGATAGGCGTTTGATCATCTAATTGATAGCGCTCTTGTAATTTGGCCAAGCACTTTTTCAATTCACCTAATGATAATGTCTGTGTCTCGTTCATTCATCATTCACTCCTTTCATCCCTTACACTTTCCACAAAATTATCATGACAACCCTATTCTAACAGAAAACAGGAAAAGAATACAGTCTGCCTAGACCAATTATATAGACCAATTATTTTTTTGAGTTTTTTATTGACATATTTTAACGCTTAGATTATGATTGCATTAGCTTTTGTTAAAAGCTAAACAAAACAAAAGACATCTATACCAATTTAGATAGAATAATAAAAAATAAAGGTAGGTTAATTTTTATGTGTGGAATCGTCGGAATCGTAGGAAAAAATCAAGCAGAACGGGTCATTTTAAATGGATTGCATCGCTTAGAATATCGTGGTTATGATTCAGCCGGCTTATTTGTCGCTGATGAATCCCATCATCATTTGGTCAAATCACCTGGACGAATTAAAAATCTAGAAGATAAAGTAACTGCCGAAGTAACTGGGAATATCGGTATTGGTCATACACGTTGGGCGACTCACGGTGAACCAACTGAAGAAAATGCCCATCCGCATACTTCTCAAAGCGGTCAATTAGTCTTAGTGCATAATGGAGTAATTGAAAACTTTGAAGAAATCCAACAAAATTACTTAAGTGAACACACCTTCTTAGGTCAAACAGATACAGAAATCGCGGTACACTTAGTAGAAGAATTAAAAGTGAAAGAAAATCTTTCTACTAAAGAGGCTTTTCGTAAAGCCCTAAGTATCATCAAAGGTTCTTATGCATTTGGTTTAATTGATTTAACTGATTTACAAACAATCTATGTTGCTAAAAACAAAAGTCCATTATTAATTGGTCTTGGTGACGACTTTAATGTGATTTGTTCTGATGCATTAGCCGTATTAGATCAAACAGATACCTTCGTTGAAATCGAAGACGGTGAAATGGTCACTGTTACTGCAGATAGTATTGTAATTGAAAAACAAGACGGTCAAGTGGTTACTCGTGACAGTTTCAAAACTCAAGTCGATCTTACTGATATCGAAAAAGGAACTTATCCATTCTATATGTTAAAAGAAATCGACGAACAACCAACTGTCATGCGCCGATTAGTTCAAGAATATCAAGGTGACAACCATCAAGTAAACATTGATCCAGCATTAGTTGCTGAATTTGCTCAAAGTGACCGAATTTATATCGTTGCTTGCGGAACTAGTAATAATGCCGGTTGGAGTGCTAAAACATTAATTGAAAAATTAACAAACATTCCAGTTGAAGTGCATTTATCTAGTGAATTTGCATATGATATGCCTTTGTTATCAGCCAAACCATTCTTCATCTACTTAAGTCAAAGTGGCGAAACTGCTGATAGCCGTCAAGTTTTAGTAACAACTAATAAGTTAGGCTATCCTGCCTTGACAATTACTAATGTGGCTGGTTCTACATTATCACGTGAAGCGAAACATACTTTATTATTATATGCAGGACCAGAAATCGCTGTAGCCTCAACTAAAGCTTATACTGGTCAAATTGCGGTTATGTCGATTTTAGCTAAAGCCGTTGGAGAATATAAGCAAATTCAAGCGGCAAAAGAATTTGATGTATTCCATGAATTATCAATCGTTGCCAGCGCAATGGATAGCTTAATTAACGACAAACAACATATCAAAGAATTAGCTGACGAATTTTTAGCAACTACACACAATGCTTTTTACATTGGTCGTTCAAATGACTACTATGTATCAGTGGAAGCTGCTTTAAAACTTAAAGAAATTTCTTATGTACAAGCTGAAGGTTTTGCCGCCGGTGAATTAAAACATGGTACTATCGCACTGATCGAAGAAGGTACACCAGTTATGGCAATCATTACTGAAGAAGTGACTGGTTCACATACACGTGGAAATATTAAAGAAGTGGAAAGTCGCGGAGCTAAAACCTTAGTCATTGTTACTGAAAAATTGGCTAAGCCATCTGATCAAATTGTTTTACCAACTGTACATCCTTTATTATCTAGTTTAGTTTCAGTGGTGCCAACTCAATTATTAGCCTACAATGCTACTATCCAACGCGGATATGATGTTGATAAACCACGTAACCTAGCAAAATCAGTTACCGTTGAATAAGGTATATTGATTCAGGCGAATAGTAATCTGATGATGATCAAGATTACTATTCGCCTATTTTTTATATAAACCCAATTAATCGCTCAACATAAAATAATCCCCTAACAAGTATTGAACTTGTTAAGGGATTTTAATTATTCTTCTAATAAGCCTACTTTTTGTTTGACAACTTGCGCAATCTTATCAACATAATTATTAACCAATTCATCAGTTGGCGCTTCTGCCATAATTCTTAATAATGGTTCAGTTCCAGAAGGACGTACTAATACTCGTCCTGTCTCGCCCATTTCTTGTTCTACTTCAGCAATAACCGCTAAAACGTCAGGATGAGTCATGGCTAGGTTTTTATCAGTTACGCGTAAATTGACTAATTTTTGCGGATAGATAGCCACTTCACTTGCAAGCTCAGATAATTTTCTACCCGTTTCTTTCATAATATTCAACAACTGAATACCAGAAAGCATTCCATCTCCGGTGGTATTGAAGTCTAAGAAAATCATATGACCGGATTGCTCACCACCAAAGTTATAACCATTTTTCTTCATTTCTTCAACTACATAACGATCGCCTACTTGGGTAATGACATCACTTAAACCAATCGCTTCGATAGCTTTTCTAAAACCTAAGTTACTCATAACGGTGGTTACAACAGTATTTTGTTTTAGGCGACGTTTTTCAGCAAGATATTTTGCACAGATATACATAATCTTATCACCATCGATGATATTGCCTAATTCATCAACCGCAATGACACGATCACCATCACCATCAAAAGCAAGACCAACATCGGCTTGTTTTTCGACTACAAAACTTGCTAGTTGTTCTGGATGGGTAGAACCTACCCCAGCATTAATATTTAAACCATCAGGTGATGTGCCCATTGTATAAAAATCAGTTTCTAAATCTGCGAACAAGCGATTAACGATTGGCGCAGCTGCACCATTGGCAGCATCCAAGCAAACCGTTAAGCCAGATAAATCTCCCGGAATGGTTTCTGTTAAAAAGGCAGCATATTTAATTAAGCCTTCTGGAAATTCCTCGACAGTTCCTAAGCCTTCAGCAGATGGACGAGGTAAAGTGTCTTCTTCAGCATCTAATAAGGCTTCAATTTCTAATTCTTGAGCATCTTCTAGTTTGAAACCATCATTTCCAAAGAATTTAATTCCATTATCTTCGGCTGGATTATGTGAAGCTGAAATCATTACCCCTGCACTTGCTTGTTGGATACGAGTTAAATAAGCTACACCAGGCGTAGTAATCACTCCTAATTGAAATACTTCAATTCCTACAGATAAAAGTCCTGCAATTAAGGCACTTTCTAATAGTTGACCTGAAATTCGTGTATCCCGTCCAACTAATACGCGAGGACGACGTTTGCCTTCTTCATGTTGGCTTAAGACATAACCACCACAGCGTCCTAATTTAAAGGCTAGCTCTGGCGTTAATTCAACATTCGCCGTTCCTCTTACACCGTCTGTACCAAAATATTTTCCCATGATTTAATTCTCCCTTAACTCATTAACTTTTTTCTTTATCCGTATTGCCTTCTTCTTTTGGTGGGGTAGATTCTACTGTGGATTCAGTAGTATCTGTCTTTTCCTCACTTTTTGAAGCACTCTCACTTGTTGATGAACTATTCTCTGCCACCTGATTATTATTATTTTGCTTAGATGGCGTAATCGTCGTTGTCGCCTGATTTGACTGAGTTGTTGATGCTTTTAATGTCGGTGTGATAGTTACCGTCACATTCTTTTGATCACTTTCATAACGACTGGCGATTGGTATATTATATACCTTCGAGACCTTTTCTGCAATCCCAGTGATATCTACCGGCAATTCTATTTCATTTAACTTAGCCAATTCAATCGGATAGCCAGTCAAAGTCACTTGTGTAGGCGCTACACTAAAGCTATAACCACTTACGGTATCCGGCATAGTACCCGTCTGCTTAATTTTAATTGGTAATACTTTTATTTGTGGCTTTAGTTTAACATGGACCTCAACTTTAGGCTGCGAAAAGGTTACATCAAGCTGTTCACCTTTTTTGTTAATCGCAAATAATTTAACCGATTTAGTCAAATTTTCTTCAATTGGAGTAGTGCTTGTAACAATTGCTCGCACCGCACTAATTTCTTTCATCGTTTCTTCACCGGTAGTTACCACTATTCGCTTAGGTGTCGTCGTTACACTCTCAATTTCAACACCTGATTTGAGACTATTCTCGGCAACTGCTGCTTCAACGTTGAAAGTTTTAGATTGCTTATTCTCAATTGTAAGCAACGTTTTCTTTGGTGTCAATTTAGCTTTTACACCACTTTTCAAATTCTCAACTTCCAAACTAACTTCATGCGTTCCAGGTTTTAATTTTTTTAAATGTGCAACCACACGGAAGGTACGCGTATCTTCATTGCTTTCAGCTAACAATTGCACGCGATTGACACTGGTTAATTTAACGCTAACAGTTGGTTCATAGCCTTGAATATAATATTTCTCATCATCATAATCAAATACGATTGGTACCGATTTAATCGTCTCGGAATAGGAATAATTTGACTTTTGTAAATTACTTTGAACTGTCGGATTATTTGCATTATAAAATAAAATCATCGTAAGTAAAAAAGCAAAGAATGCGGTCATCAACTTACCTTTTTGGATAAAATTCATTTACTTTGCTCCTTTCCGACGTTTTTTGGAATCATCTTTTGAAAAGAGACTAAACAAATTCCTTTTTTTCTTCATTTGATTATCATAAGTAAGTTCGCTAGATAATATCTCTAAATATTCTTCTTTACTTAAATCAGTAATTAGCTGATTGTTTAAGGTAATACTCACCCCACCAGTCTCTTCAGAAACAACGATAGTTACAGCATCACTTACTTCAGATACCCCTACAGCAGCTCGATGACGTGTACCGTATTCTTTAGGAATTAAAACACTATCTGATAATGGTAAGTATGCACAAGCAACGGCAACTTTCCCATCTCGAATAATTACTGCCCCATCATGTAACGGAGTATTAGGAATAAAAATATTGGTTAATAATTCTCCTGATATATCAGCATCAAGGGAAATACCTGTTTCGATATATTCTTCTAAACCAGTATTACGTTCAATAGTAATTAAAGCCCCAATTTTTCGTTTTGACATGTATTGTACTGCTTTATCTAGCGATTTAATAATCTGTTCTTCCTCACGTTCTTGCACATTTTGAGGAGTAAAAAACTTTGTCCGTCCAAGATGTTCTAATCCTCGACGAATTTCCGGCTGAAAAATTACTACGGCAGCAATCGCACCATAAGTAATTACTTGATCCATCAACCAAGAGAGCGTATGTAGTCCTAAAAATTCAGCAGCAAAACGTATTACTATAAAAACTAAGACACCTTTTAACAGCTGAATTGCCTTTGTGCCTTTGACTAATTGCAATAATTTATATAATAAAAACCAAACAACTATAATATCTAAAATGTTTATCAAAAATCCATACGATAAGATATTTTCAGAAAAAAGTTGCTTCCAATACTCTAATTGGAAAAAATTACCGTTTTGAAAAAACATAAAACAACCTTCTTTCAATCAATACTACCATTTTAGTATAGCATACTCCCTATATATCTTGCAGTATTTTACTAATTTTTAATACAATTTTACTATTAAAACAACAAAAAGGTGGAAAATTTCCACCTTATTTGTTTATTCTTCATTTTCTTTTTCCTGACGTCTTGCTTTACGTTCTGCTCGACGGGCTAATCTGCGGGCTTCTCTTTCAGGATCTACTACCCGTTGTCGAGGCGTTCTTACTTTTTCTTGTATTGTAACAGTTTCTTGATTGTTAGTATCAACTTTTTCGACAGCAGGTTCTAATTTTTGACGAATTTTTTCCTCTAGACCTGCCATCCGTGCATAATTGTAAAAGCGTCGTTTGGCATCATTGACTGTTTTTTCAAATAATTCATTGGCATATTCAGGATGTTCACGTTCTAACGAAGCAAACCGAACTTGGGTACGCATAAAATCAGGCATCGTTGCAAAATCAGGTTTCTTATAATCCAAAGTCATTGGTGTTTTCCCTTGCGCTTTTAACGAAGGATTATAGCGATATAATGACCAATAACCTGAGCTTACTGCGTCTTTCGCTTCTTGAATCGATTGACGCATCCCACCGGCTAAGCCGTGTACAATACATGGAGTATACGCAATAATAATAGATGGTCCAGGGAATTTCTCAGCCTCTTCAAAAGCTTTCATCGTCTGAATGGCATTAGCCCCTGAAGCAATTTGCGCTACATAAACATTGCCATAAGTCATCGCCATCATGCCTAAATCTTTCTTGGCAGCATTTTTACCACTAGCGGCAAATTTTACGATTGCTGAAGCTGGTGTTGCTTTAGAGATTTGACCACCAGTATTTGAATAAACTTCATTATCCAAAATCAACATATTAACATCTGCACCGGTAGCGATCACGTGATCAATACCACCAAAGCCGATATCATAAGCCCAACCATCGCCACCAATCATCCATTGACTAGGTTTTACAAATAAATCATCCTCTTTTAACAACTCAGCTAAAGATGGCACTTGGCTCACTTCTGCTTGTAAAGCGGCTTTTAATTTTTTAGCTCTTTGTTGCGTACCTTCACTGACTGTTAGATGGGCTTGCCAGTCTTTAATTAAAGCCTTAAGCTCATCAGAAACCAATGGAAGTACTTCATTCATTTTATCAGCTAGCGCTTCACGGCGCGTTTGATTGGCAATCATCATTCCATAACCAAATTCAGCATTATCTTCTAACAATGAGTTTGACCAAGCTGGACCTTGTCCTTGATCGTTAGTGGTATATGGTGTAACTGGCGCAGCAGCTCCCCAAATTGAAGAACAACCGGTGGCATTGGCAATCATCATTCGATCACCAAACATTTGCGTTAACAATTTAACATAAGGAGTTTCCCCACAACCAGAACATGCACCAGAGAATTCTAATAAAGGTTTATTAAATTGACTATGCATGATACTTCCGGGATGTGTAGGATTTTCTTTTTGTTTTAAAGTCATTGAAAATGCCCAGTTAATTGCTTCAGCTTTCATTTCTTCATAAGGACGCATTTTTAGCGCTTTTCCTTTAGCTGGACATGCTTCTACACATAGTCCACAACCGGTACAATCTTCAACTGATACTTGAATCCGATATTTCAAGCCATCTGCTCCACGCATATCGCGAACAATATAGCCTTCTGGCGCTTCTTGCATTTCTTCTTCATCGGCAAGAAATGGCCGAATGGCTGCGTGTGGACATACAAAAGCACATTCATTACACATTGTACAGCGATCACTAATCCATTCAGGAACTTCTAAAGCAATCCCACGTTTTTCTTCCGCGGTCGTCCCCAATGGCATCTCACCGGCTACCATATTATTATTCACAAAGGCACTAACTGGAATCTGGTCGCCTTTTTGAGCATTGACTGGTTCGACAATTTCTTCGACAAATTTAGATGCGCGCGTTAAACGTTTTTGGGTTGGATCTAAATCAGCCCACTCCTTAGGCACTTCTACCTTACGTAAGAAATCGATGGTTTGATCCATTGCTTGATGGTTTAGTTGCACAATTTTTTCAGATTTATGTCCATATGTTTTTTGCGCTTGTTCTTTTAGCAATGACAAAGCTTGTTCAAAAGGAATGACATTCGTTAATTTGAAAAAGGCTGTTTGCATAATCGTATTGATGCGATTACGTAAACCAATTTCTTGAGCTAGTCCTACTGCATTAATGGTGTAAAATTGAATATCATTTTCTGCAAGATATTTTTTCAAATGTTTTGGTAAGAAACGATGAATTTGTTCATCGCTCCAAGTGGTATTTAACAGGAAGGTACCACCTTTTTTCAATCCTTGAACTAACTCATACTTATGTACATAAGCCGGAGTATGACAAGCAATAAAATCAGCATTTTCAACTAGATAAGTTGAGCGAATGGGGTCATCACCAAAACGTAAGTGAGAGACCGTTAAACCACCAGATTTTTTCGAATCATAGTAAAAATAACCTTGAACAAATTTATCAGTATTATCTCCAATAATTTTAATAGAAGATTTATTCGCTCCTACTGTACCGTCTGATCCAAAGCCCCAGAATTTGGCTTGGAACGTACCAGGTTGCGTTAAATCAAGTACTTCACCTTGTTCTAAAGATAAATGGGTAACATCATCAGTAATTCCTATTGTAAAGCGGCGTTTTTGCTGATTTTTTGGTTTTTGCAATTCATTAAAGACCGCTAACATTTGAGCTGGCGTCACATCTTTTGAACCTAAACCATAGCGACCACCGATAACACTTGGTCGAATTTGTGCATCATATAAAGCTGACTGCACATCTAAAAATAATGGCTCGCCACCTGCACCGGGTTCTTTTGTTCGATCCAAAACAGCGATAGATTGGACTGTTTCAGGTAATTTTTCTAAGAACACTTCATTTGGAAATGGTCTATATAGATGAATATTGATAAACCCTACTTTACGTCCTTGGTTATTTAAATAATCAACGGTTTGTTCAATTGCTTGCGCAGCCGATCCCATCACTACGATTACCTCAGTAGCATCAGGTGCGCCATAATAATTGACCAAGTCATAATCAGTTCCTCTTAGCGCATTAATCTCTTGCATGTAATGCTGAATAATTCCAGGAACTTGTTCATAATATGTATTGATAGTTTCTCTTTGTTGGAAGTGAATATCCGGATTTTGATTCATACCACTAACGGTTGGATGATTTGGATTCATCGCCCGTTTACGAAAAGCAGTTAGTTCAGGCCAAGGTAAAAGTTTAGCCAAAGCTTCATAATCAATGACTTCAATTTTTTGTAATTCATGACTAGTTCTAAAACCATCAAAGAAATTTAAGATTGGTAAACTTGCTTTTAAACTGGCTAAATGGGCAACGGCCGCTAAATCCATTACTTCTTGTACACTGCTTTCAGCAAGCATAACATAACCGGTTTGTCTAGTTGCCATGACATCGGTTTGATCGCCAAAAATATTCAAAGCATTAGTAGTGACCGCCCGACTTGCTACATGGAAAACAGTCGGTAAAAGTTCACCGGCAATTTTATACATGTTGGGAATCATTAATAATAACCCTTGTGAGGCAGTATAAGTTGTCGTCAAGGCACCCGTTTTTAAAGAGCCATGTACCGCTCCAGCAGCACCAGCCTCTGATTGCATTTCAATTACTTTTACAGGTTGACCAAATAAGTTTTTCTTACCCGCAGCCGACCATTGATCTACTAATTCCGCCATTGGTGAACTTGGCGTAATTGGATAAATAGCTGCAACTTCTGAAAAAGCATATGAAATATAGGCTGCGGCTGTATTACCGTCCATTGTTTTTTTCTTCATTAATCTATGACACCTCAGTGTTTGTTCAAATTTTTGACATGGGGGATTTGCGTCAAAAAAGTTGACTGTCCAATATTTTATTATAAATGAAAATAAAAGAAATAGGTAAGTTTTTTTACTTATTTTTTCAAAAATTGAAAAATCCATACTTTTTTGCTAGTTTCTATTAATCATAACGAATAATAGCCGTTTTGCCAAACAAATGATTTTGCATTTCTTTCTAAATCATCTAAACTAAACAATGAGGTGATAAAAATGGATATTTCAGTCATTAAAGCAAACGAAACGAATGCAGTAAACGGATTAAGCATCGGATCGGAACAAGCAGCAAAAGTTAGTCTTGAATTTATGAACTTACGTTGTCCTTATTGTAAAAAATGGTTTTTGGATTCTAAAGAAGTACTTGAACAAGCTGTTAAACAAGAAAAAATCCGTCGTGTCATTAAATTATTTGATAAAGAAAAACCAAGCTTGCAACGCGGAAATGTCATGCATCAGTATGTTGACACTACCAATGCAGCTAGTATTTTAGAAAGTATTGAATTAATTTACCAATATCAGGATGAATGGGGAAATCTTTCGTTAGAAGAAGTGGCAAATTATGCTGAAAATGTTTTACATCTAAAACGTAATGCAGAACATGAAAAAGTTAAATCAGCAATTGTCAAAGAAGCGCAAGCAGCAAATATTATATTTGTTCCTACTATTATTCTAGATGAACACATTTTTGATGAAAATATTACAACTGAAGAGCTAACCGCATATATTAATGAATAATTGCGTAAAAAAGCATGTAGCTTTTGTCATTAGACAAAAGCTATATGCTTTTTATTATGCTTCTTTACGTAATTTCTCAGCAAAATCATTGATTTTACGAATACGATGGTTGATTCCTGATTTTGAAATAACTCCCGACGGCACCATCTCGCCTAGTTCTTTTAGACTAACTTCTGGATGCTGTAAACGTAATTCAGCAATTTCTTGTAATTTTTCAGGCAATGCTTTAATGCCAACTTTTTCTTTAATGTATTCAATATTTTCAATTTGTTTAGAAGCCGCATCAATCGTTTTATTTAAATTGGCGGTTTCACAATTCACCAGACGATTCACAGAATTACGCATATCGCGCACAATGCGCACATCTTCAAATTTTAGCATTGAATTGGTTGCACCAATCAACACCAGAAAATCCGCAATTTTTTCAGCACCTTTCAGGTAAGTAATAAACCCATTACGACGTTCTAGTGTACGTGCATTTAAATCAAAATAATTTAACATATTACAGATATCTTGATTGTGTTCTTCATAAATATTAAATATTTCCAAATGATAGCGACTGGTTTCTGGATTATTGATTGAGCCAGACGCCATAAATGCTCCTCGTAAATAGGAACGCATTTTTTGACTATTTCCCATCAGTTCATCTGAAACATGCGTATCAAACATCAAACCATCCATAATGCCTAAATCATTTAGCACAGTTTGCGTTTCATGTTTTAAACGAACAATATAAACATTATTTTTTTTCAGTTTCATTTTTCGCCGAACCAATAATTCACTTCGGACATCATAATGATCTTTTAATAAGCTGTAAATTCTACGAGCAATAGCTGCATTTTCTGTTTGCACATTTAAGACAAATTGTTGATTGGCGATGCTTAACGAACCATTCATCCGAATTAAAGCTGCTAATTCCGCCTTGGCATGTTCACGATGAACTTCTAAAGTGGTTAATTCTTTTTTTACTTCCGCAGCAAAAGACACCTCATCGCTCCCTTTCTAATGATTTAGGACCATATACTATCCTTAACAATTCATCTACGACTTTATCGCCATCATGGAAAACCCCACCATCATGTAGCGCTAAGAAGTCATTAGACACTACCCGACAGCCTTGTTGTCGTAAACCATTAAAATCATGTTTAACCTGTACTAGATATTCATCATATTTTTCATAGTCCATATAATCAGTTGGTACTTTTTCGATATTAACTAAAATGGTATCGACAAAATTCGTTTTTAAATGTCGATGCAGTACTTTAATATGTTGCGCATCAGTAAAGTGCTCGGTTTCACCTTTTTGAGTCATAATATTACAAATGTAAACAATCTCAGCTGAAGTTTGTAATATCGCTTGCGTAATTTCTGGAATTAATAAATTAGGTAAAATGCTTGTATACAAACTGCCTGGACCTAAAACAATCATATCCGCTTCCATAATGGCTCGCACAACATTCCGACTTGCTTTAGGCGCTTGATTTTCATGATGGCTATGCACAGTTACCTCTTTAATTGTTTTACGTTCTAAAGCAATTTTCGATTCACCAATAGCCTGACTACCATCTTCAAAAGTAGCATGTAAGACTAAAGGTTCTTCAGAAGAGGGATAGACATTTCCTTCTACGTGCATCATCTTATTTAAAATTCTTATCGCTTCATAAGTACTCCCACGCATTTCAGCAATTGCGGTAATAATCAAATTTCCTAAGGCATGATTGGCTAAAAACTTATCATCTTTATTAAATCGATACTGAAAAATATCTTCATATAGTTTAGGCATATCAGACAATGAAACCAATACATTTCTTAAATCACCTGGTGGCACCATATGTTTCACTGAATCTCGTAAAACACCACTACTTCCACCATCATCAGCTACTGTAACAATCGCCGTAATATCTACCCCTTGATTGCGCAAACTTTTTAAAACGACAGGTAATCCTGTGCCGCCACCCATCACAACGATTTTTGGCTTTCTAATTCGATAAGTTTTCATCATGAACGATTCACCGTCTCTTTACGTTTATCTTTATCGCGGTGCGTGATATTTACAGGATAATTAGCCTCTTTAATACACTGACCGACACGTTGGGTTAAAGCAACTGAACGATGTTGGCCACCGGTACAACCAATGCCAATGGTTAAACTACTTTTACCTTCTTTTACATAGCCAGGTAAAATTTGTAATAATAATTGACTAAATGATTGGAAAAATTTCTCAGTTTCATCAAAACTCATAACATAATCATAGACCGCTTGATCACAACCGGTTAATGGACGTAATTCAGGAATATAATGCGGATTTGGTAAGAAACGAACATCCATTACAATATCCGCATCAATCGGTAACCCATATTTAAAACCAAATGAAACCATCTCAACTCTAAAACCTGTATCATGACTATTTCTAAACTCTTGATTAATTTTGTCTCTTAATTGTCTTGGGGTTAAGGTAGTTGTATCAATTACTAAGGTTGCTTTGACTTTTAAATCTTCTAATATTGCTCGTTCTTTTCTAATTCCTTCAGTAACTAAACCATCCATCGCCATTGGATGTACACGACGAGTTTCTTTATAACGTGAAACTAATTCAGTATCAGAAGCATCTAGGAATAGAATTTGTGTATCAATTAAATGGGTATTTTCAATTTCAACTAGCATATTTTGAATTTCATCGAAAAATGAACGTGAACGTAAATCGACCACTAAGGCAATCTTTGTTACTTTACCAGATTCTTTAATCAATTCCCAAAATTTAGGAATTAAACTTGGTGGCATATTATCCACACAAAAATATCCCATATCTTCAAAACTTTGAATGGCTACTGTTTTACCCGCTCCACTCATTCCTGTAATAATTACTAAACTCAATTGATCAGCCATATCTGTCTCCTCCATTCTCTTCAAAGACCACTCTATTGCATTATATCATTCCGGGCGTATCATTGCTATTGTTTTAACTGTATTTTCCCGTTTTACCTAATTATTTAATAAAACTTTTTCATTTAAATTAATTCTGTCTATGCATTAAATCCAGCTTTCTTTTATTAAAAAAAGAAAAACCGAAGTAAAATGAATAACTCTCAATCAACATCGATTTTTCTTCTATCTATTTATTTAATTACGTAATGCT
>DYWZ01000105.1 GCA_020742395.1 Enterococcus columbae | reverse complement strand
TTGAATGGTGTTCCCTGTAGTTTCATCTTTACCCACATAAATCAAAAACTTGTATCTCTTTTCACCACTGGGCGTGGTGTATTCTTTAATATCATTGTTCATGTTTATTTACCTCGATTAGTGAATGTGTGCAGGTAGACTAATCTTAAATACTTAACATGAATTGAATATGTGAGATCTGTATTTTACCAACGCTGCGGGATGCAAGATAATCAACTAACAACCAATTAGAACGAACTAGGCTTTAGAATTGCGATGTCAGCATTAAGAATTGTGGTTTCTTAACTTTAATACTCGTTTAGTTTCTGGGCTTAAACTAGCAAAGAAAATAGCATTAATAATTAATTCCTTAATATCGTTATCGCTGTATTTATCCTTAGTGGTTAACAGTCGATTAACTGATTTATCTTTAAAAATAAAATTGAAATTAGTTTTCCAAAAATCTAAATCAGTATCTTGTGGGATATTGATTTTATTTTGCTCACAATATTTTTCAATTTCTTCTTTAGCAGATAACACAGGATTAGTGAACGGTGGTTCAATCTCATAATCTTTGGTATATGGTTCTTTGTAAGCATCATCTAACTGTTTATAGATGTAATCCTTTGAATAACCTGTATTAGGTTTGTCATCAATTCCTTGTAAATATGGTACTGATACATTGAAGAAGTTTGCTAGAGCTTGCCATGTCTCTAATTTTGGTTCACGTTTACCTGTTTCATACCTAGAAATAGTATTGTTCCCCACACCAACAACATCCGCTACTTGTTGCAAGGACAAACCTTTTTTCTTTCTTACTTCTTTTATTCGGTTCATATTGTTTTCACCTCTTTACAAAATGAGTTTAACATTATTTTACCGAATTGGGAATATTTATGTTGACTTTCTCCCGTTTTGGGAATTATAATGTTACCAGATTGGTAGAAAGGACAAAACAAAATGAAACTAACAGAAAACCAAGTAATCGCAATTAAGAGAAAACGTGGCGAACTGAATATGTCTATCAGGGGACTAGAAAGAGCAACTGGTGTAAGCCGTTGGACTTTGATAGATATTTTCAAGCATGACCACCGCAACGTTAATTCAAAGACGTTCAAAAAGTTAAATGACTGGTTAATTAATGAATATGAATTATCTACTAGAGTGCATCCCACCACTAGGAAGGAGGCTTAAACCGTGAACGATGAAATTAAATTGCACCAAGCTTTATATGAAATGAACAGAATTGCAGAACAGCTTTACCCACTTTTTAATGCAATAAACGATGAAATAGACAAACTCAAAGAAGAAGACCCGTCTGACCCCTTGACCACCAAGAAAACACTTAAATACCTAAGTAAAAGTATTTTAGAGCTAGGCGGTAGCCTTGAAGATCAAGCTAAATTTATTGAAAAGGAGCGTTAATTATGGAATTTGATAAACGTGATGAAAAAATGACCCAAGATAAGAATGGTTTGAACGTTATGAAGATAAGGAGAACTAACACAATGGAATATATCGTAAACAATGATGATGTTATTAGATTGGGTAACAGTTGTTACAAACTCTTTGAAGATCAAGATGGGAAATTTGCAGGATGGTGCAATGAAAACACCCTTGCCGTACTTTATGACTTTAAAGAAGATTCTCACATCGTGGGATGCCAACTTCTTAAACATGGTAGCAATAAAAATCCTATTGAAATTACTAATGATGATGTATTAATTGCCGACTTTGACCCTAATTTAAAATTTAAGCTTTCAGCCTATCCTAAATCACAAGGCGCAGGATTCAGCATGTATTTAGACCCATCAAAGCCTGTTAATTACGTATATCATCAAAACATTGGAAAGGCTATGGCAATTAAGGAGCGTTAATTATGGAGTTCAAACTAGATGAAAACCAAGAAACAGAAATCAAAACCTATGTGCTTAACGTTGTGAAGGATGCAATCAAGCAAGCCACCACTTCAAGCAAGCCTTACTTAAACCGCAAAGAAATCGCCAAATATTTTGGCGTTGCTGATTCAACTATCACATATTGGGCTTCTTTAGGGATGCCAGTGGCAAACATTGACGGTCGCAAGCTCTATGGAAAACAAAGCATAACAGCGTGGCTTGCGTCCCATGAGATGCCATCCCAAAAGCAAAATAAAAAGCCCGTAACTATGGGCGTAGTTAAGGACTAAGCAATATTAATTGTGCAGGTAGATTAATCTTAAATGTTTAACAGAAAGGAATTAACAGAAAGGATCACAAATGAATGGTAAAAAAGAAAGAAGCTAAAAATATGTTAACACTTGGTGAAGTTCTAAAAAAACAAGGTCAAGAATTAGAACTAGACCCCAAGAAAGTGAAAGCATTAAAGCAACAGCAAGAAAAAGATAATAGAAAAGTATCATTATTGCGTTCTCTTTTTATTCTTGATTCTCATAATAACATAAAGAGAAATAGTATTAAAAATGTTGTGGCTATCTTAGAAAATGACCCTTTATTCAAAGGAGCTTTTCAATATAACGAATTTTCAGAAGAAAACGAAATTACTAAAGACATAAGCGGGCTTCATATTAAAAAAGGCAATTTTATAGATGCTTATGATGATGAAATTGCTAACTATATTGAAAGCCAAGAAGATTATGACCATGTATTTTTTGACAAAAACAGAATAGACAGCGCTATAAATGTAGTATCAAGGCGTAATGCTTTCAATCCTATGCTTAATTACATGAATGAGGCTTATAACAAATGGGATAAAAAGCGCCGCTTGGATGACTTTTTCCCCACCTTTCTTGGAGTTCGAAAAGACGAAACCACCACGCTAATCACTCGATTATGGTTTATGGGTGGTGTGGCTAAAGTTTATAAGCCACTAACAAAAATAGATTTTTCACTCGATTTAGTAGGTGGTCAGGGCGTAGGAAAAACTACGATCTTGCAGAAAACCGCGCCAATGGGTCTTTATACAGATCAATTTAATTCGTTTACTGATAAGGATGATATAGGTAATTTAATTGGAATGTTTATTGTTAATGATGATGAAATGACCGCTTCAAGCAAAGCTAGTTTTGAAGAGATTAAGAAGTTTTTAACAGATAAACATTTTAAATACCGCCCTTCATATGCAAAACATACTAGAGAATTTACTAAGAAATTTATTTTTGCTAGAACTACCAACAACGAAACCTATTTAAAAGACAAAACTGGTACAAGGCGCTTCATGCCGCTAATGGCACATAAGAATTTACAAAAATTAAGCCCTGTTACTGATTTAAACCCTGAATATGTTAAGCAAATTTGGGGTGAAGCAGTATGGCTTTACAAGAATGCTAAAGACCCTTTTATCTTAACTAAAGGTCAAGAAGCATTATTAGAGAACCACCGTAAAAACTTTGAATATGTGGACGGTGCGGAGGAAGAATTGGCGGATACTTTAGAAAATGACTTTCACAATGCCGATTTTATTCCAACCCATGAATTATTGCTTAAACTTTCACTATACAAAGATAAAAAGATTCGCTACTTAATGGAAAATGTTTTTAATTATAAGGGCAATCAAAAGAAATATATCAACGGTAAACAAGTTAGAGGGTTTAGAAAGAAACACTAAAGGACGCAACAAGACACCATTTTTATTAAAGGTGTCTTGCTTACAAACGTTGGTATATCAATATTTATAATACTTTATAAGACACTAAGACACCTATTTTATATAAAAATATATAAATATTATGTGAAACAGTGTGGAACAATATAGAGCGTATAAGAGTACAGAATAGAGAAAGTTAAAAAAGTGGTGTCTTGGTGTCTTTTATGTCCAACCCCTTGTGGCTGTAGGATTAAGAGCCGTCACACAATTATTTATAGGTGTCTTGTTTGTATTTGAATTAAACTCAAAATCCGCCAAGGCAAAAAACCACCCCTACGCCAATAGAGGTGGCTAACAATTAGAAAGAGTTAATACAATGACATACAAGAAAGAAAGACTAGATAATTTTAATAGCATTGAATTTATTAAGGATATTGAAAGAAGATACGGTCGTAAAGTGGCTTGCAATGTGGCTAGCTCATTATTAAGACTTTCAGCCGTATCAATGAACAGTAATTACTTGAATGAACTACGCTCACCACGATTTGTAATTAGATTGAAGTTGCATCCCATCACTGGTGGCTTAATCGTTGAAACCATTGACGATAAACGCAAAGGCTATCGTTATACATTTACACCAAGTAAAGTAAACAGAAAGAAGGTCAATTATGATTAAACAATCTGCACATAATTTAAGAGTTGAAACAATTAGCGCCAAAACTAAGGAAGAACTAACTAATCAAGTCAACTACTTTTTAGAAAATAACCCTGAATTAGTTATCCAAGAAATCCAATATAATACTTGTGCAAGTCCTTGTGGTGCTAGTGATGATATGAGTGTTTATGTTGAATATTC
>DYWZ01000104.1 GCA_020742395.1 Enterococcus columbae | reverse complement strand
TATTTTAAATTTAATTTATTGCAAAAGATGAAAATTTTGATATATAATCTTCTTAAATTTTAATTTTTAGGGAGGATTTATTTTGACGAAAAAGAGATTTACTCTGTTATCATTCATTGCAATACTTTTAGGATTGTTTGTTTATGGCAATAAAGAAGTACTTGCTGATGAAAAAACTTACGAAATTGGGACTGATATTACATTTGCTCCCTTTGAATTTCAAAATGATCAAAATCAATATGTGGGTATTGATATAGATTTAATAAATGCGATTGCCAAAGATCAAGGCTTTAAAGTGAATTTGCGTCCTTTAGGTTTTGATACGTCTATTCAAGCAGTGCAATCTGATCAAATTGATGGCATGATTGCCGGTATGAGTATTACAGACGAACGTAAAAAAAGTTTTGACTTCTCCACACCTTACTTTGATAGTGGTATCCAAATGGCTGTTGCCAAAGATGATCAAACAATCAAAGGCTATAAAGATTTAAAAGGGAAAACCGTTGCCGCTAAGGTATCGACTGAAAGTGCAAACTTTCTTGAAAAAAACCAAGATAAATACGGTTATAAAATCAAAACGTACGATGATGCTACTGGTGTTTATGGTGCATTAAAAAATGGTACTGCTGATGCCATTTTCGATGATTATCCGGTTATCGGTTATGCTGTTACCAAAGGTGAACCATTAAAACTTGTTGGTCAACCAGAAAAAGGTAGCTCTTATGGCTTTGCTGTGAAGAAAGGCCAAAACCAAGAATTATTAAAAAAATTCAATGCTGGTTTAAAGAAACTAAAAGCTAATGGACAATACCAAGCTATCCTTGATAAATATATTTCTTCTGGTCAAACAGATGCCACTAGTGATAGTAGCCAAATGAAAAAAATCACGCCTAAAAAAGACAAATATGTCATCGCCAGTGATTCTGCCTTCGCCCCATTTGAATTCCAAAATAGTAATAATGAATATGTCGGAATTGACGTTGAATTACTACAAAAAGCAGCTGAAATGCAAGGTTTTAACATTGAAATGAAATTCATTGGTTTTTCTGCTGCCGTACAAGCTGTTGAAAATAATCAAGCAGATGCGATGATTGCTGGAATGACTATTACTGATGAACGTAAAAATAGTTTCGACTTCTCTACTCCATATTTCCAAAGTGGCATTCAGTTAGCCGTGAAAAAAGGAAATGATAAAATTAAATCTTATAAAGACTTAAAAGGGAAAAAAGTTGCGGTAAAAGTCGGTACTGAAAGTGCTGATTTTATTGTAGCTAACCAAGATAAATATGGCTATACTGTTAAACAATTTGATACTGCTGATCAATTATATGAAGCGGTGAAGGTTGGGGCTGTCGATGCATTAATGGATGATTATCCAGTTATCGGTTACGCTATCGCTCAAGGTCAAGCATTAGCGACACCAATCAAACGTGAAGTTGGCGGTAGTTATGGCTTTGCTGTGAAAAAAGGCCAAAATCCAGAGCTAGTTGCAATGTTTAATGAAGCATTAGCTGAAATGAAACGAACTGGTGAGTATGATAAGATTGTTGGCAAATATATTAAAGATGGTTCAACTGATGACAAAAAAGCCGCAGCCAAAGATGAAACTAGCTTGTTAGGTATTTTGAAAAATAATTACAAAATCTTGTTATCTGGCTTATGGAAAACAATGGTACTAGCATTAATTTCTTTTGCCTTTGCGTTGGTTTTAGGAGTACTTTTAGGTCTATGCTCAGTATCACATATCAAAGCGCTACGCGTGATTGCTTCAATCTATGTAGATGTTATCCGTGGAATTCCTATGATGGTTTTAGCCTTCTTTATCTTCTTTGGTTTACCACAATTAATTGGTTTTACAATTCCTGATTTTACAGCTGGTATTATTACACTGACTCTAAATGCAAGTGCGTATCTAGCGGAAATTGTGCGCGGTGGTATTAATGCTGTACCGATTGGTCAAACGGAAGCTGCAAGAAGTTTAGGCCTATCTTATGGCCGTACAATGCAAAAAATTATCTTGCCTCAAGCAGTGAAGATTATGTTACCTTCATTTGTCAACCAATTTGTTATCTCTTTAAAAGATACTACATTAATTTCAGTAATCGGTGTGGTGGAATTACTACAAACTGGTAAAATCATTGTAGCACGAACATTACAAAGTGCCGATGTCTACTTCATCATTGCGATTATGTATCTAATTGTTATTACAGCATTAACTAAACTAGCGAAAGTCTTAGAAAAGAAGGTGAAATAATTCATGGCTGAAAAAATATCTGTTCAAAATTTAGTGAAAAAATTTGGTAACAATACCGTCTTAAATGATATTTCTATTTCAATCAACGAAGGTGAAGTTGTTTGTATTATCGGACCATCCGGTTCAGGTAAATCTACATTTTTACGCTGTCTTAATCGCTTAGAAGAACCAACTAGTGGTGATATCGTTATTGATGGGGCACATTTGATGGATAAAAATACAAATATCAATCTTGTTCGTCAACACATCGGTATGGTGTTCCAACACTTTAACCTATTCCCTCACCTTTCTGTGTTGGAAAATATCGTTTTAGCTCCAATGGATTTAAAAGGTGAAACACGCGACGAAGCAGAGAAAAATGCCATCCGCCTATTAGATATGGTAGGTCTTGCTGATAAAAAAGATGACAAACCAGATAGCTTATCAGGTGGACAAAAACAACGCGTTGCTATTGCTCGTGCATTAGCCATGAATCCAGATATTATGCTTTTTGATGAACCAACTTCTGCGCTTGATCCAGAAATGGTTGGAGATGTTTTAAATGTAATGAAAGATTTAGCTAAACAAGGAATGACAATGGTCATCGTAACTCATGAAATGGGCTTTGCCAAAGAAGTTGCTGACCGCGTATTGTTCACTGATGGTGGAAAAATTTTAGAAGATGCTACACCAAAAGAAATCTTTGAAAATCCACAAAATGAACGAACCAAAGATTTCCTAAATAAAGTTTTAAACATTTAATTAAGACTAAATTTAAGACAAACCTTGATAGATAATTAAGGTTTGTCTTTTTTGCTATCATTTAGATAACTTTCTTGTTATAATAAAGGAGTATAGTTTTAGAAAGGAATTAAATATCATGAACTATAAGGATTTAATTTTAAAAGATATCTTAAAAGGTATCGCTATTGTGGGAACATGTATCCTATTAATCGCGATTTGTATTGTAGGAATGATCTCCTATTCTAATCACCGTTTACTTAAAGCAGCTAATCAAGAAGATATTACATTTAATTACGTTATCCCAAATGCAGCTGCTGAAACAAAAGACAATCATCTTTTTCATATAAGTGCAGACATTACTATTCAAGGACCAAGAGAGATGATTTTAACAAAAACCGATAAAAATCATGCAGATTTCTTAATGATGAAATCTATTCCAACAAGTCAATTATTTACTAATGAAATGAATGACAAAATGAAAACGACTCTGTTTAAAACCTTTGAAAAAACCATAAAGACTTCATTAGATGACTATACCACTATTTCCGTCATTAATAGTTTTAATGAAATTTCCTATGGTTTTAAAGCTGATTTAACTACACAATTAGCTAAAAAAGATATTAAAGTTAAAAATATTAGTTTTAGTTATAGTGAGTAAAAAATGCGAAGATTAATCATCTTCGCATTTTTTATTATTATTTATACTGTTTTATCGGTAAACTCAAGATAATTAATAGCATACCTAAGCACATAAAACATTTTGTAAAACCAATCGAATCGATTATAGCACCTATCAACGGAAAGAGCAAAATCATCGCTAAGCTGCCGATCATCGTATATACACTAAGCATGGTCGCACGTATCTCTGAAACAAATCGCTTTTGTAGCTCAGCTTCAAAAAGTGGATAAAATATGACTACCAAACCATCCGATAGCAAAAAAATCAGTGCATACATCCATGAATTTTTCATAAATGTACAAATAAATAAACTGCCTGAACAAAATGTAATAAAACTTAAAATCAAACGATTGGAATACCTCTGACCAATTAAATTAGCCAGGTATATCGCTAATAAATTTACTGCACTTGATAATAACATTATCCCACTAATCTGCCACGATTGAAGATTTGGTAATTCATTTTGATAGTAAAAATAATACATTGAGATTAAAGTGAGCGTTAGTTGAACCATCAAAAGTTGCGTAAACAATTTGGGTTGTTCTCTAAAGAATAAATAAACCATTTGTAAAATTTGCCAACTATTCTGATTTTGTGTCGGCTCTTTTGTAGTTGTTGGTTCTTTTAAATAAAAGATACAAGCAATTGCAATTGTCGACAATATTATCTGAATATAGTAAGTATAAATCAACCCAACATGTACAAAAAAGGCAGCTAAAACCATCCCAATGGTACGGCTCGCCTCTAAAATTGCATTTAATATACTTGTCAATTTTAAATAGTGACTTTCTTGATTAGCATCTTTTGCTGTTTGATATAGCAACGCTTGACTAGTACCAGAATCAAAATTGTAACTCCAAGCACTAAATATCATTCCTAATGCATACATATAAAAATTATCATGAGCAAAAATTAATAGTAACGCAGAAAAGATACTCACCATTCTTCCTAAGAATAGGTTACTTTTGTAGCTAAATCGGTCTGCTAACACTCCCGATGGCACCTCTGAAAGCAAACTAGTTAGATGAAAAAGACTTTCCAAAAGACCAATTTGCCACAGACTCATTCCTTGTTGACTTAAAAATAAAAGCCAAAAAGAAGTAATGCCAAAAAATGAAAAAAATTCCGTACAACCTAATAAGAAAATATTTTTTTGAAACGATTGCTTCATCATTCTCCTCAATCCTTTTTAAAAATTTTAGGTATCAATGACTCGCAATCCTACACTCAGATTTTCCTCTGAATTATAACCATGTATAATTCCTCCTTTTACTATTACTACTAATCGATTAGTATTTTATTTATCAACCCGAATTACGTAAACCAGTAGCAATCCCATTAATAGTGATATGAATTAATTTTTCAGTATTTTCACTATGTTCCCCGCTACGCAAGCGTCTGATCAATTCAATTTGTACATAATTCAACACATTGAAATATGGTAGACGATAATCTAAACTTGCACGTAAATATGGATTATCTGCAAGTAATTCTTGTTGACCTTCAATTGCCAAAATGACTTCTCTGGTTTTTTCCCATTCAGTTAATAATAGATCGTATACTTCTTTTTCCTGTGGATCTGTACACAAACGAGCATATTGACGAGCAATATACATATTGGATTTAGATAAAACCATATCAACATTTGACAATAAGGAATGGAAAAATGGCCAGGTTTGATACATTTGTTGTAACAAGGCTAAATTGCTCTCATCTTCTTCAATAAAGGCTTTAAAACTTGAACCAACCCCATACCAGCCCGGTAACATCACCCGATTTTGCGACCAAGAAAATACCCATGGAATGGCTCTTAAGCCACCGATATCAGTAATTGTTTTTCTAGCAGCTGGTCTAGAACCAATATTTAAACTTGAAACTTCCCGAATAGGACTTGCAGCAAAGAAGTAATCATAAAATTTAGGATGTTCAAAAACTAATCGTCGATAGAAATGATAACTATTCGTTGCTATTTGATCCATCACTACCCGATAATGTTTTAATTGTTCTTCATCAGTTACACGCTGAGTAACCATTCGACCAAGTGTTGCTGAGATAAGCATTTCTAAGTTGTAATAAGCAGCGTCTTTGTTCCCATACTTATTACCAATTACCTCACCTTGTTCGGTTAGACGAATCCGATCTTTAATCGAGTTAAACGGTTGAGAAGTGATTGCATCATAAGAAGAACCACCCCCACGGCCAACAGTTCCCCCTCTACCATGGAAGAAAGTAATTTTAACTCCTAAGCTTTCTCCAAGATTGGTCAATTCATTTTGGGCTTTGTATAATGTCCAACCAGATGCTAAATAACCACCATCTTTATTACTATCGGAATAACCCAACATAATTTCTTGGTAGTTCCGATTATGCTGAAGCCATCTTTTTACAATTGGTAATTGTAAATAATACTCCATAATCGGCTTGGCTTGATCTAAATCTTCAATGGTTTCAAATAATGGGACGATTTGGATACGTGACTGATTTTCGTCTAATAATCCTACTTCTTTTAACATAATCGCTAATTCCAATAAATCAGAAACACTTTCTGAATGTGAAATGATGTGTTGTTTGATTATTTCTTCGCCCATTTGATCTTTTAACTGACGAGCCATTGTAAAAATAGCTAATTCTTTTTGTAATAAAGGCGATTTTTCAACATTTGTTGCTGATAATATTCGAGGATCTTTTTCTAGTTGATTTAAAAGTAACTGAATTTTTTCTTCTTCTGAAAGTAAACTATAATCTTTCTCGATGTTAGCACTAGCCAGTAATTCAGAAACACATGCTTCTAAAACGCTAGAATCTTGGCGCATATCTATGCTTGCTAAATAAAAGCCAAATAATTCTGTTGCTTGTAATAACTCTTGAAAATCTCCTTTAATTAATGCTTCACCATGATTGGCTAACAAGGATTCTTTAATAGCTAATAAATCAGCTTGAAATTCTTGAACAGTTTTATATCTTGGATCAACTGTTTTTCCTTCTAATAGGTAAAGCAAGGTATTTTGCAGGCGTTCTTCAATGTAGCTGAACGCTTTACGATACAATTCTTTTTCACGAAAAATCGATTGATCTTTTGATTTTTCAGCCATTTGACAAACCGCTTCACTCACTTGCGCTTGTGAAGTAGAAATTGAAAAAGCAAAATATAATTGCTGAATTTTTTGCATATAATAATTTAGAATCACTTCACCCTGAGTAATGGCACTTAAACGTAATGTTTCAGCAGTAACATAAGGATTACCATCACGGTCACCACCAATCCACATACCCATGGTAATTGGTTTAGCATTATCTAGCACAATTCCTTTTTCATTTGCTAAGCGCTGATATTCATTAACCAAATTGAT
>DYWZ01000103.1 GCA_020742395.1 Enterococcus columbae | reverse complement strand
TGACCGTCAAAAAGCGCAAACCGGCTTGGAAAAAGCAACAGGTTTAATTCGTCGTGAGTTAGGACATGTTTTGACTTTATACAAAACGCCAGAACTGTTCTTTAGCTATGATGAATCAGTAGATTATGGTAACAAAATTGATGAAATGCTACGTAATCTAAATAAAGATTAATCAAAATAACTTGCTTTATTCGCTGGACCGTGAAGGGACACGTATAAAGCAAGTTTTTTTATCTAAAATTATGTTTAATTAAGTGACTTCTTTTCAGTTTTTTGTTTTTAAGTTATAATAAATAGGTTACTAGAGTAAATGAGGTGTGAACTTGTGAATGGCATTTTACCATTATGGAAGGAACGCGGCATGACGAGTCATGATTGTGTTTTTAAATTAAGAAAAATTTTACATACAAAAAAAATAGGTCATGGTGGTACCTTAGATCCTGATGTGGATGGTGTTTTGCCAATTTTCATTGGTAAAGGGACTAAAGTTATTGAATTTTTAACAGATTCTGGCAAACGTTATGAAGGGGAAATAACTTTAGGATTTGCGACCACAACAGAAGATGCTAGCGGAGAAATAATTGAGCAGACACCAGTAACTAGACCTTTAAGCGTGGAAGAAATTGATCAAGCGATGCAAAAAATGGAAGGGCCAATTATACAGATTCCACCAATGTATTCGGCAGTAAAAGTGAATGGTAAACGTTTGTATGAATATGCTCGCAATAATGAAACTGTCAAACGGCCAGAGCGTAAAGTAACTATTTATCAATTCAAACGCATTAGTGATGTAAAGTATGATGAAGAGAAAAAAAACATTAGCTGGCGATTTAGTGTTGTGTGCAGTAAGGGAACTTATGTTAGAACGCTGGCTGTCGATACTGGAAAAGCTTTAGGCTATGCGGCACATATGTCTGATTTGACACGTACGGCAAGTGGTGGTTTTTCTAAAGAGCAAGCCTATACTTTAAGTCAAGTAGCTCAATTTTACGATCAAAATCGCTTTTCAGAAATTTTATTACCGATTGAATATGGTGTAAAAGACTTTCCAAGAATTGATGTCGATTTATCATTGGCAAAAAAAATCTGTAATGGTATGCGACTAACGTTTCAGCAATTAGGATTTAAACAACAACCGGATCGGCCACTAGCTCTTTTTTATAACAATCAGGTTTTAAGTATTTATGAACCACATGAGACGGATTCAACGCTTTTAAAACCTAAAAAAGTGTTACAAACAAATTTGAAGGAAGATGAACATGGAAATCATTGAACTAAGACATCCCTATGATAAGCAACAAATTACTAATGAAGACGTGGTACTAGTACTAGGTTTTTTTGATGGCGTACATTTAGGTCATCAAGCAGTTATCGAACAAGGCAAACAAATTGCCAAGCAAAAAAACTTGAAACTTGCAGTCATGACTTTTAATCAACATCCATCCATTGTTTTTCAAAAGGTTCATAAGGAATCGATGAAATATCTGACGAGTATTGAACAAAAAGCCGAACATTTTGAACGTCTTGGTGTGGAGTATTTATATATTGTAGATTTTACTTCCGCTTTTTCAAAATTGAGTCCTGAAGAATTTGTTGACCAATATTTAGTCGGTTTAAATGCTAAAGTAGTAGTTGCGGGATTTGATTATACTTTTGGTCATCAAGCAAGTGCGGATATGGAAACACTAGTTGAACTAGCTAAAAATCGCTTTACTGTAGTCAAGGTAGATCAATTAGCTGATAACAATCAAAAAATCAGTTCAACAGCCATTCGTCAATTATTATCTAAAGGAGAGATGCAGTTAGTCAATAAGTGGTTAGGTTATACCTATACTTTTGAAGGGACTGTTATGCATGGAGATGCCAGAGGAAGAACACTTGGTTTTCCAACAGCAAATATTCAATTTGATCCTGCGGTGAGATTACCAATGGAAGGCGTATATGTTTGTGAATTAAAAGTTGGCGATGTTTGGTATCAAGCGATGGGTTCCATTGGTCATAATGATACTTTTGGGGAAGGACGAAAACTGACGGTTGAAGTCTATATTTTAGATTTTCATCAAGAAATTTATGGTGAATGTGTGGCTGTACGTTGGCATCATTTGTTACGTAAACAGATTAAATTTTCAGGTGCCCAAGCGCTCATTGCCCAATTAAAACAAGATGAAGAAGATACACGTCAGTATTTCACTAATTATTACCGTTAGTCATTAAGTTTAAATAAAGTAAAATGATCACTTTCGGGGAATTTAACAATCAAGTAATTATCAGGTAGTTGAGTTTGGGTGAAGTCATTCGGTTTATTTCCAGCATCGTATTGTGCCATGCGAATTAATTCTTTTTCATCTTTACTATCTGCTAATCGATTACCTAAATTAAATAAAATATTTTCTTCCATAAGTTTATTCTCCCGTTGTTTTTATCTATTGTAACATAGTTAAGAGAAATTAAATAAAAAATTTGAAAGTGGGAGCTAAATGAGTACAAAAAAAATTGCGGTATATATACATATTCCCTTTTGTGAGCATATTTGTTATTACTGTGATTTCAATAAAGTTTTTATTGAAGGTCAACCGGTAGATCAATATTTACAAATGTTAGTTCTCGAAATGCAATTATGGCTAAAACGCTATCCAGATGTTGAAATACCAACAATTTATATTGGTGGGGGTACGCCGTCTTCCTTGTCAGTTGATCAATTAGATTATTTGTTATCAAATATAATTAAAAATATTGATTTATCTAATGTTCAAGAATTTACTATGGAAGCCAATCCTGGTGATTTAACCGAAGAAAAGCTGTGGGTATTACAAAAGTATGGAGTTAATCGGCTTTCTATGGGTGTACAGACTTTTAATAATCGCTTGCTTAAAAAGATTGGACGTAAACATACTGCTGAAGATGTTGAAGAAACTTTAGCATTTTTAGCTAAAAATAATTTTAATAATGTAAGTATTGATCTGATTTATGCATTACCTGGCCAAACACTCGAAGATTTTGAAGATACCTTGAAACGTGCACTTAGTTATCAATTACCTCATTATTCAATGTATTCTTTAATTTTAGAGAATAAAACAATGTTTATGAACTGGGTAAGAAAAGGCAATCTTATTTTACCGAGTCAAGATGAAGAAGCGGCAATGTTTCAATTAGCTATTGATACCATGAAACAAGCTGGCTACTATCAGTATGAAGTAAGCAATTTTGCCAAACCTGGTTTTACTTCAAAGCATAATTTAATCTATTGGGATAATGAACATTACTTTGGTTTTGGTGCCGGTGCGAGTGGTTATGTTGATAATGTTCGTTATCGTAATTATGGCCCTATCCAGCATTATCTAAAACCTTTACAAACTAATCAATTGCCTATTTTATCAGAAGAAATTTTATCTATTCGAGAACAAATGGAAGAAGAAATGTTTTTAGGTTTAAGAAAATCAGAAGGTGTGTCTATCGCTAGGTTTGAAGATAAATTTCAAAAAAAATTCACGGATGTTTATGGTAAAATTTTGCCGGAACTTGTTGAACAAGGCTATATCAGTTATACTATAGGCGAGTCTATCCGGCTCACTCAAAAAGGATTATTTGTTGGTAATGATGTATTTGAAAAATTTTTAATTGATGAAAAATAATATTTAAGTTATGAAATAATTGAGGGATTCCAATGAAGAAACAAAGTCTAAAATATATTCTGATTCTAGTTTTAGCTCTATTTATTTTTTTTATTAGTCCGAAAAGTTCACATGCGGCAAGTTCACGTGTATATAACCTAAGCGATTTTACAACTGGTCAAACATTAACTACTAAGCAATAGGCGATTATCGTTGAAGCGCTAAAATATCAAAATGTTCCTTATGTCTGGGGAGGAAAGACGCCATCAGGTTTCGACTGCTCTGGTTTAATTCAATTTGTTTACCAACAAGCTGTTGGCGTTACGATTTCTTCGCCAACAACAAATCAGGAACGGATGGGAATTGAGGTTTCTTTAAATCAATTACAACCTGGGGATATTTTATTTTGGGGGATAAAAGGCCAAAGTTATCACGATGCAATCTATTTAGGCAACAATAAATATATTCATGCCCCTGAACCTGGTGATGTTGTAAAAGTTGTGGATATGCAATGGTTTAAACCAGATTATGCCCGTCGGATTTTGACTGATCAATCAAGTACACGATAAACAAATGGTACTTCAGTTGTTTATCGTGTCTATAATCCTAATAGCGGATTGCATCACTATACCCTTGATTTTGCTGAATCAAGATTATTAATTAGTTACGGTTGGCAAGATGAAGGTCAAGCTTTTATAACGCCAAATAATGGTATTCCGGTTTATCGATTGTATAATTCAAACAACGGAATGCATCATTATACAAACAATGAATCCGAAGCATTAATGTTATCTGCAAATGGTTGGCAAAATGAAGGGATTGCTTGGTATTCAGCGGAAAGTGTACCGGTTTATCGACTATTTAATCCAAATGCACAATCTTCTGATTCTCATCATTTTACTACTTCTCTTGCTGAGAAAAATCATTTGGTTTCAATCGGTTGGCAAGATGAAGGAATTGCCTGGTATGCAGTGGCTTAATTGTTAAGGAAATATTAAATTAGCACTCTAGTTGATAGAGTGCTAATTTTTTGTGTGAAATTCTTGACTTTCTGGGTAAATATGCTATATTTATAATTGTATTAGCACTTAAGATATAAGAGTGCTAATAAGGGATGAGCAAATGTTAACAGAAAGGCAAAATGGGGTGAGCAAATGTTAACAGAAAGGCAAAATGCTATTTTGCGATTAATCATCCAAAATTATACAACAAATAGCCAACCTGTGGGTTCTAAGAAGTTGATGAATGATGGAATAGAAGCTAGTTCAGCTACTATTCGGAATGAAATGAAGACTCTAGAAGATTATGGCTTACTAGTTAAAACTCATTCATCATCGGGAAGGGTTCCTTCGATGGCAGGTTATCGCTATTATGTTGATCATTTGCTAAAACCAACTTCAGTTGATGAAGCAGACCAAACAAAAATTCGTCAAAGCTTGCGTCGTGATTTTCGTGAAATTAACGAAATCATCCAAGAATCAGCAGATATCTTGTCTGCTTTGACTAGCTATACCGCTTTTTCATTAGGTCCTGATGTTAAAAATCGACGCTTGACTGATTTCAGAATTGTACCTTTAAATAGTCAACAGGTGGTTGCTATTATTGTGATTGATAAAGGTAATGTACAGAGTCGAATTTTTGCAATTCCTCAGTCTGTTCAAAGTCAAGATTTGGAAAAAATGGTGAATATCATCAATGAACGTTTGGTCAATGAGGATTTACTCACAGTCTATCATCGTCTACGTACAGAAATTCCAATGACTTTACATAAGTATTATCAAAGTACAGAAGGAATTTTGGATCTGTTCGATGGTATGTTAAATCAACTTTTTGAAGAGAAAATCTATGTGAGTGGACGAATGAACCTTTTAGATTTTGAACCTAATCAAGATCTAGAACAGTTTAAGTCAATGTATACCTTAATGAGTGATATGGATGGATTAAATCGTTTAATAGTACCAACTGACAAAGCAATTCAAATACGAATTGGTACAGAGATTGGTCATGACTTATTTCAGAATATGAGCTTGATTCAGGCGACATACCAAATAGATGGTCATGGGGAAGGGACGATTGCTTTATTAGGACCAGCCAATATGCAATATGCAAAACTATTTGGTTTAATTGATGCTTTTCGTCAAGAACTAAGTGAAAAATTAGCTGACTATTATCGATCGCTTGATCGTCACTGATAGTAAATACTAGATAGAAAGGACGTAACGCAATTGTCAGAAAATGAAAAAAAGACTGAAGAAATCATTGATGAAGCAACAGATGAAGTAGTTGAAGAGGCTACTGCTGATGTTGTTGAAGAAGAAGTGGTCAAAAGTGAAGTTGAAGTCCTCCAAGAAAAATTAGATGAAATGGAAGACAAATTTTTGAGAGCCTCAGCTGAAATTGCGAATATTACTACCCGTAATCGAAATGAGCGAGAGCAGTTACAAAAGTATCGTTCACAGGATTTGGCTAAAAAATTATTGACTTCAGTTGATAATTTAGAGCGTGCAATGGCAATCGAAGTCCATGATGAACAAGCTGCTAGCTTGAAAAAAGGTGTAGAGATGGTCTTAGAAAGTTTACGTAATGCTTTTAAGGAAGAAGGAATCGAAGAAATTCCTGCTAAAGGTCAAACTTTTGATCCAACATTACATCAAGCAGTTCAAACTATTCCTGCGTCTGATGAGTTTCCAGCAGATACTATTGTAGAAGTATTGCAAAAAGGATATAAGCTGCATGACCGTATTTTGAGACCGACAATGGTTATTGTTTCTCAATAATGCGAAGATGAGTTATTATAGAATAAGAATAAATAAAGGAGCGAATTTAATATGAGTAAAATTATTGGTATCGACCTTGGGACAACAAACTCAGCTGTTGCTGTCTTAGAAGGTGGCGAAGCGAAGATTATTACTAATCCAGAAGGAAATCGTACAACACCATCTGTTGTATCTTTCAAAAATGGTGAAATTCAAGTTGGTGAAGTTGCTAAACGTCAAGCAGTTACTAATCCAAATACTATTTCATCAATTAAACGTCATATGGGTGAAGCAGGTTATAAAGTGGATATTGAAGGTAAACAATATACTCCACAAGAAATTTCAGCGATGATTTTACAATACATCAAAGGTTTTGCTGAAGATTATCTAGGTGAAAAAGTAGATAAAGCAGTGATCACTGTTCCTGCTTACTTTAATGATGCGCAACGTCAAGCTACTAAAGATGCTGGTAAAATTGCTGGTTTAGAAGTTGAACGTATTGTTAATGAACCAACGGCAGCGGCTTTAGCATATGGTTTGGATAAAACAGATAAAGATGAAAAGATTTTAGTATTTGACCTTGGTGGAGGTACTTTTGACGTATCTATCCTTGAATTAGGTGACGGTGTCTTTGATGTGTTATCTACTGCCGGTGATAACCATCTAGGTGGGGATGATTTTGATAACAAGATTATCGACTACTTAGTTGCTGAATTCAAAAAAGAAAATGGTATTGATCTTTCAACTGATAAAATGGCTTTACAACGTCTAAAAGATGCTGCTGAAAAAGCTAAAAAAGATTTATCAGGTGTAACAAGTACACAAATCAGCTTACCATTTATTACTGCTGGTGCGGCTGGCCCTTTACATTTAGAAATGACTTTAACTCGTGCTAAATTCGATGAGTTGACCGTTGATTTAGTAGAACGTACAAAAGTTCCTGTACGTCAAGCATTAAAAGATGCTGGTTTAACCCAAGCCGATATTGATGAAGTAATTTTAGTTGGTGGTTCAACACGTATTCCAGCAGTTGTAGAAGCAGTTCGTAAAGAAACTGGTAAAGAACCTAATAAATCTGTTAACCCAGATGAAGTAGTAGCAATGGGTGCTGCTATCCAAGGTGGGGTTATCACAGGTGATGTAAAAGATATCGTCTTATTAGACGTAACGCCTCTATCATTAGGAATTGAAACAATGGGTGGTGTATTTACTAAATTAATTGATCGTAATACAACTATCCCAACAAGTAAATCACAAGTGTTCTCAACAGCTGCAGATAACCAACCTGCTGTAGATATTCACGTATTACAAGGTGAACGTCCAATGGCTGCTGATAACAAGACATTAGGAAGATTCCAATTAACGGATATTCCACCTGCACCTCGTGGTATTCCTCAAATTGAAGTAACATTTGATATCGATAAGAATGGTATTGTAAATGTTTCTGCTAAAGATTTAGGAACGCAAAAAGAACAAAAAATCACGATTAAATCTTCTTCTGGTTTAACTGATGAAGAAATTGAACGTATGGTGAAGGATGCAGAAGCAAATGCTGAAGCGGATAAAGCGCGTAAAGAAGAAGCTGATTTACGCAACGATGTAGATACTTTATTATTCACTGTTGACAAAACGTTGAAAGAGCTAGAAGGTAAAGTAGATGCAGAAGAAGTGAAGAAAGCTGAAACTACTCGTGACGAATTAAAAGCTGCGGTTGAAGCAAATAATATTGAAGAAATGAAAGCAAAACGTGATGCTCTAAATGAAATCGTTCAAAACTTAACGGTTAAATTATATGAGCAAGCAGCCCAACAAGCAGCCCAACAAGATCCAAATGCCGCACAAAGTGGCGCAGATGATGTCGTAGATGCTGATTTTGAAGAATTGGATGACGATAAATAATCATTAATGCTATTAAAGAGGCCAAAGTGTAGCTGCTTTGGCCTTTTCGATAGAAAAATTTAGGGTGTATCTTATATAGAAATATGATAGAATACCAAAGTGTGAGTAAATATTTTAGGAGGTAAGCCCATGGCTGATAAAAGAGATTATTATGAGGTTCTTGGTGTAAATAAAGGGGCTTCTGATGATGAAATCAAAAAGGCTTATCGCAAGCTATCGAAAAAATACCATCCAGATATTAATAAAGAAGCAGAGGCTGAAGAAAAATTTAAAGAGGTTTCTGAAGCGTATGAAGTTTTAAGTGATCCACAAAAACGAGCTGCTTATGATCAATATGGACATGCTGCTAATGATCCAAACTTTGGTGCTGGCGGTTTTGGTGGCTTTGGCGGTGGTTTCTCTGGCGGTTTTGGTGGCTTTGAGGATATTTTTGAATCTTTCTTTGGCGGTGGGGGGACACGTTCTAGTAACCCTAATGCGCCAAGACAAGGTTCAGATCTACAATATGTCATTCAATTAAGCTTTGAGGAAGCTATTTTTGGTGTTGAAAAAAATATTAAATATAATCGTGAGGAACTATGTCATACTTGTGGTGGGAGTGGAGCCAAGCCAGGTACCCATCCTGAAACCTGTAGCAAATGTCATGGTTCAGGTGTAGTCAACGTTGAAAGACAAACGCCACTAGGACGTGTGATGACTCGTTCAACTTGTGATCAATGTAACGGTACCGGTAAAATTATCAAAGATCCATGTACGACTTGTCATGGTACTGGTCGTGAAAAGAAAGCACATACAGTTAAGGTAAATGTTCCTGCTGGTGTTGAAGATGGTCAACAAATGCGTTTGGCAAATCAGGGTGAAGCTGGTTACAATGGTGGTCCATATGGTGACTTATATGTCATTTTCCGAGTAGAACAAAGTGATATCTTTGATCGTGATGGTGCTGAGATCTATTATGAATTACCATTAAACTTTGTCCAAGCAGCTTTAGGTGATGAAATCAACGTACCGACTGTTCATGGTAATGTAAAATTAAAAATTCCTGCTGGTACGCAGACAGGTACGAATTTCCGTTTAAGAGGAAAAGGTGCACCACGTCTTCGTGACGGCGGTAATGGTGATCAACATGTTAAAGTGAAGATTATTACACCGAAGAATTTAAATGAAGAGCAAAAAGCGGCACTACGTAAATTTGCTGAAGCAAGTGGCCATAAAGTGACTGAACAACAAGGTGAAGGTTTCTTTGATAAGATGAAAGATGCTTTCAAGAAAAAATAATTACTAGAGAATACTAGATATAAATTTTACGAGCGATTATACCTTGGCTCTTTGTCAACTAGTGTTGTTGGCAATTAAGTCGATGGGAGAGGAAGTTATTTTTTCGATGACTTTCTCTCCTGTTTTTATTTTCTTTTTCAATTGACGCTTTTTGTCAAATAGGCTGCTGAGCGT
>DYWZ01000102.1 GCA_020742395.1 Enterococcus columbae | reverse complement strand
GCTTGATAGGCTTGAACAAAAATTGGTAAACCGCCAACTAATGAAGCTACAAACAGTAGATAAGCTGAGCCCTGCTCACTACTAAAAACCCATTTGGATGAAAAAGCAAGTATAATAAGAACACCAGTTATTGCTGTCAACCAATTCCGATAATGTGATAACCATTTTTGCATGATTTCTACCTCCTTTACTATATCCAGTATAACCGAGCATAGAAATATAATAATTGATTTATATCAAGTTTTATTGATTTATCAAGGTATTTAAGCACTTATTTAAGTGCGAAGTTTGAGATTTTAAAATTAATCCGCTCAATTTGTTCACCATAAGATTCCACAATAGCAGGAATTAATTCTTCTAATAATTCTTGAAATCTAGGCCAATTTTTAGGAAATGGATAACCTCCATCATACTCTAAAACGGTACCATCGGTTAATGTGTAAACAACATTCCAATGATTATGTTCTTGATCAGCCTTACTAGTTAAATTCTAAGCGAAAAATGACCATTCTGATAAAGGCAACAAAGAAAATTTTTCAATCCAATTTTTACTTGTTTTAGCATCTATAATGCCATTATTGTAAGTATAAATATTAGTTAATCTTGAAAAACTGTAGTACAACTCAGAGCCTTTTAATTGAAGTTCAATCGCTAACTGCTCATGTAATTGATTCATTTTAACTTCTAATCTTTGAAATAAACTCATAGTAAATCCCCTCTTTAAAATATATTTTATTGCTAACTATTCTGAATATTATGTACCAAATCACATAACCCCACCTATCAGAATAGCGTTTTCAAAAAAATATTCTTTCGTAATCAATTCTCATTTTAGTACATAATTTCTCAAAAGATATACAATTTTACATTGTTTATCTGAGAATAAAAAAGCACGCCCATTAAAAGTTTTTATACAGTATAAACTTTCATTGAGTGTGCTTTTCGATGCTTATTTAAAATACACTAACGGGCGTACCTACTGGTAATTGTTGATAAAACCATTTAGCATCTTCAATCGCTAATTGGATACAACCGTGTGAAGTGCCCACTTGTGTTACCCCTAATTTTAGACCTTGACTCTTAACATAAGGTCCTTCATTGCTAGCTTTGTCTACACTATGGAAAAGATATAAACCACCATCTTTCCAACCAACAGCATAATCGGCTCCACCAAAAGTAGACCAAAAGCTAGTCGCTCGATAATCATTTACTTGATAATTACCCGTTGGTGTCTCATAGCCATCTCTAGCTGTTTGACATAACATCGTATAGATTACTTGATTGTTAGCTTTCACATATACTCTCTTCTTAGTGATACTTACTTCAATTGAAAGATTTTCAACCATCGCTAAGTTAGGGTGTGGCCCACCGGTAGTATAAAAATAATAATCTTGATTACGATTTTTAGTTTGCTTTTCTTGAACCCAGCCAATCGTTGTATCTGGAAAAGCTATCTGATACCAAATACCCATTTCATTTTCTACTGACTTTCTAGAAATCGCTGTATAACCACGATATTTTTGAAAACCAGCTACAACCTCAGCGGCAGTACTTGGACTTTGATAAATCGTTGCATTAGGTTGCAGATATAAATGATTCACAGCTTGTTTGTGATTTAAAGTAGGCGTTAAATCACGATATAATAAAGACGAACTAGCAGGACTAGTTGATTGGACTTGTAATTCAATCGTCTGTAACGCTTTTAATTCAGCTTTGGGTGCTGGTTGAATTGCCTGTTGTTTAGCAGTATTTTGCTTTTGAGTAACAGATGTTTTTGACGTTTGTGTGCGTTGATTATTTGATTTAGCTACTTTATTTTCATTTTGCGTCTTTTTAGTCGAACTATTTTTCGTTGTTGCTTCTTTATTTTTAGCATCTTTTATCTGTTTAGTTTCAGTCGATTCTTTGGTTTCCTTTGTTTTTTCTGTGCTCTTTGTGTACTCAGATGAGATCGATTGTTCTAAGCTTTTGGTAGTTGAATCAGTCGTACTTTCGGTAGATGAATCGTCAGTAACTGACTGCTGAATGTTTTTTTGATTAACCTTGCTAGTATAACTTTTTTCAGTCGTCTGATTAGTAACAGACGCCTTAGTAGTAGAAGATAAATCAGTACTCGATTGGACCTTTTCTTCTGTATCTGCTTGAAATCTATCACTAGCAAATATATTTTCCAAAAACATACCACTAGCAAAAGCTAGCACGAGTATACTAAGATATAAGGCAAATTTTTTCATATTATCCTCCATCAGCCTTTACGATACCTTTCATTTTATGAAAAAAAATGAAAAATTACAAGCATGTTGGTTCAATTGTCAACTTCTTTTAATAAATTGCATTTGTTTGTTATCTACTTTAAGTTTCAATTAAGCTAGATTAAGTATCTTGACTACCAGTTAGTATTTCATTAAAAGTTTGATATACTGAATGATATAAAATGATTTAGAAAGGAAAATATTTTTAAGAGTATCTTTAACATGCCTAAAACGAAGAAAAATAAAAAAAGACCTCCTAAAAAAGGAAAGTTAAAAAAACGCCAATTCAGATTCAAAAAATTATTACTTCTGTGTTTGCTCATTTTTTTAATCATACATTATCGTACAAAGCTATCAGCTATTATTTTAGATAGTATTCCTGGACAATTTTCAAGTGAACACACCCAAATAAATCATACTTCAACGAAAACTAAGGCACAAAATGCCCAGACAAAATCCTTTGTGAAAATTTCTCCGCAAGGGGCGACATTGTATGCACAAGCGGATGATACAAGTACACAACTAGGTACTGTCAACGTTGGCGAAATGGTTACCTTTTTAGATCAAGTTGGCGATTATTACCATATCACGACTAATAATCAAACAACTGGCTATGTTAGCAAAAATGAGGCTACTTTATTTAATCAAACGATTCATGATAAACCGACAAGTCTTAGTCAAGCAGTGATTGTATTAAATCCAGGTCATGGTGGTGATGATGTCGGAGCGATGAGCAATAATGAAGCATATTACGAAAAAGATGTTACTTTAAGTATCGCTAAAGCTGTGAAAAAAGCCTTGGAAGCCGCTGGTGCCACGGTAATCATGACTAGAGATACCGATCAAACAGAAAGTCTTGATAGTATTACTGAAAAAGCAATGGCAAATCAAGCCGATGCCTTTATAAGCTTCCATTTTGACTCCACTGACTATGCCAATTCAGTTAGCGGTGTAACGACCTATTATTACTATAATACATATGAAGATTTAGCAGAAAGTATCAACCAACAACTTAGTTCATTACTGCCACTAGAAAATCGTGGTATCGAATATGGTGATTTTGAGGTAATTCGTGAAACAACTCAACCTTCGCTATTATTAGAATTAGGTTATATGAATAATGATAGTGATTTACAAACATTTTTAACCTCAAGTTATCAAAATAAGGTCGCTAAAGCGGTTGTTACTGGCTTGGAAAATTATTTTTCATCAAGTAATCAATAAGATGCCAAAACCCATGACTGCATGTCAACTAACAGTCATGGGTTTTGGCTATATTTTTATATGGAAAAGGGAATTAACCTTGAAACAACATTATTCATTTGATTTTAATGCATCAATCATATTGATGTGTTGTAAACGGAAATGAGTAATCACCATTACTATAACTGTAAAAATAATCGTCATACCGGCAGCTAATAGATAGGCTATTGGCAAAATCACAATCGGAAAAACGACTTGATTCATAGAGATTTGATTTAAAATAAATCCAGTCAAAATATAACCTATACCATAACCAACGATGATGCCTAGCAATGTAAAGATGATATTTTCACGAACAATATACATGGTTACTTCACGATTAAAAAAGCCTAAGACCTTAATCGTTGATAGTTCACGAATCCGTTCGGAAATATTGATGTTAGTTAAATTATATAAAACGACTAAAGCTAACATCCCTGATAAAACGACAAAGATAATGACAACAATATCTAGATTTTCGGTCATTTGTTTTTGCAAATGAATTTGACCTGTAATTAATGTCACATTACTTACATCATTCGTTGCCAACAAAGCTTTTGATAATTGTTTTTCTTGTTGTTTACTCATTACTTTTGTTTTTAATAGCAAGGCATTGGCTTGATAATCAGTAGCAAAGTATTTTTCATAAAATTGTTTAGAACCAATGAGATAATTACCGACATAGTAATTTGCTACAGCAGCAACTTTCACTGTAAATTCTTGACCATCATTATTCGTCAATTTTAATTGATCACCATTAGCTAAATGCATCGATTTAGCCAACGGTTGCGTAATGATCACACCATTTTCGGGTAATGATAACTGCTCTTGTTGATCGAGAGAATTTAAAGTTAAAAACTGCCGTTGTTCTTTTTGATTATTAAAAATCAACATTGGTACAGATTGACTTGCTTGATTTAAATGTTTCACTTCCATTGGCTGTAAATAAACTTTTCCTGTGCTTTTTACCTGCTGATATTTAGCAAGTACTTGTTCGACGGATTGAAAAGCTGAATGATCTTCTTGATGCTCGTTTAATGCAACTAATCCTTGATAATGTATAATCGGACCAAATTGTTTATCAATTACAGACTCCAATGAGTTTTTCAGACCCACCCCAGCTACCATTAGACCTGTGCAACCAGCAATCCCTATAATAGCCATGATCATTCTGGACTTATAGCGGAAAATGTTTCGATAACTTACTTTTTGATTAAAACTTAATTTTGACCAAATTGGTGTAATGTATTCTAGCAAAATCCGTTTCCCTGGTTTAGGTGCTTTAGGGAGTAATAACATCGCCGGTTTAGTCCGTAATTCTTGAACTAAGACAATGAAAACAGCCCCTAAAGAAGCAAAGAAACAAGCGATGGTTGCTTGAGTAATTGCAACCCAGTCATAAGTTAATTGCAAATGATCAAAACTATAGGTTGATTTCAAAAACATATTAATCACTAAAGGTAGACTGTTGCTACCAGCAATCGTTCCTAAGATGATCCCAATGATAGTTGCTAAACTAGCATACAAAATATATTTTTTAGAAATGGCCAACTTAGAATAACCTAAAGCTTTTAAAATGCCAATTTCACGACGATTTTCTTCAACCATTCTAGTCATTGTACTAAAAGTAATCAAAGCTGCAATAAAGAAGAAAAAGACTGGAAAAACATTGGCAATTCCAGCAATTTGAGTAGTTAAATCAATATAACTTTTCACACCTGCATTTTCATCTTTAGTATAAAATAAATACTTAGGCGCTTTTAACGCATCAATTTTAGCTTGTTGCTTAGCTAAAGTTTGTTCTTGCGCTGAAAGAGTCGTCAACTGATTATTTAAATTTGTTTGCTTTTGATTTAGTTCATTTTCACTTGCTTGTATTTGGGTAAGAAGTGCTTGTTTTTGTGAACTATCAGGCAATAATTGAATTTGTGCTAATTGTTTTTGCACTTGTTGCTGTGCTTGTTCTAGCTGAGCCTTACCAGCTGCAATCTGTTGCTTTGCTTGGTCGATTTGCGCTTTGGCCTTAGTTAGTGGCTGTTGTGCTTGCTCTTTTATTTCATCAGCACGTTGCTTTATTCTAGGACGGAGTATCGTTTCAAGCTGTTTAACTCGTTTATCTATTTTTTGTTGATAATCCTTAGTATAAACCGCAAGATTATTTAACTTCTTGTCTTGTAAATACAATGTGCTATAAATATCACCTTTAAAATTCTCAACTGGTAAATAGATAAAATAATCTACCGAACCATTGCCGACTGGGGCACTTCCTCTTTCACTAGCTGCAACAAATAGCGGACTTTTAACAAAACCTACAATTTTATAATCTTGCTGTTTCAAATCACTTGGTAAGTCAAGACTAATTTGATCACCAATTTTATAGCCACTCTTTTTGGCGCGCTCATCTAAAACAAGTTCATTTGCTTGTTTAGGCAAATGACCAGCTACAACTTGCAAGCGATTCAGTTGATCTTCAGGGTTATAAGATAACAATTCAAAAACTTGATTTTTTTCTTTATCAGCATAATAAAGGATATAACCTTCCTCAACAAGGACATCTGACTGTTTCTTTAAAAGATTTAAATCATCTTTGGTCAAGCCACCAGTTGAAATCAATTGAATATCAGCTAGCTGTTGCTTTTTGAGCTGTTGATTGGCTGAATACTGTAAACTAGGTGCTGCTGCCTTTACACCAACAAATAAGAAAACACCTAAAAAGATAATCAGCATAATCGACAAGAAGCGTCCTTTAGATTGTTTCAACTCACGTAAGCTAGCTTTTAAATAAGTTGATTGTTTCATCAAAGCCACCCCTTTCTACCAAACAAGCTCATCAATTGACATTGGTTGTGGATTTTCAACAATCTTTTTAACTTTCGCATCGTTGATATAAATCACTCGGTCAGCAATTGGTGCCAAAGCAGAATTGTGGGTAATAATTAAAACAGTATTTCCATGATTACGACTGGCATTTTGTAATAATTTCAAAACATGTTTCCCCGTCTCAAAATCTAGCGCGCCAGTTGGTTCATCACATAGTAAGAGCTTAGGATTTTTGGCTAAAGCTCGAGCAATAGATACTCTTTGTTGTTCACCACCAGATAATTGAGCAGGAAAATTATTTAAGCGGTGACCTAGCCCAACCATATTTAGCACTTCTATCGGATCCATGGCATCTTTAGCTAATTCTGTAGCTAATTCAACATTTTCTTTTGCCGTTAAGTTAGGCACTAGATTATAAAACTGAAAAACAAAACCTACATCCGTCCGGCGATAAGCAGTTAATTGTTTTTCATTGAATTGTGCAATATCGATACCATCAATAAAGATTGCGCCTTCATCGGGTGTATCCATCCCACCTAAAATATTTAAAACGGTGGATTTTCCTGCACCACTCGGGCCTAAAATCAAAGCTAATTCACCTTTTTTTACCGAAAAAGATATTTTATTGTTAGCGATGATTTCTGTTTCACCCATTTTATATTTTTTTGATTCATTTTTTACTTCGATATATTCCATCATTTCCGTCCACCAATTTAACTGATGAACGTCCCTCCTTTTTTAGTTGATTCTTTATCCAACACTATTTTCACACTTTCATTTTACAACTTTTTTTCTAAAGAATCATCTAGACACAGCGTCAAAAAATGAACATAGTGTTGATTTCTTAACACGCTGTTTAGTATACTAGCCTTGAAGAGAATAAACAATAATCAATTTTGCTAAATCCGTTATAGAAACAACACTTTTCCAGTTTTTGTTCAAATAAAATCTATTTTTAGGAGTGAGTAGCCAATGAGTGGTACTATCAATAATCGTAGACAACAACACACCAAGCAAGTAATTAAGGAGTCTTTTTTTGCTTTGTTACATGAAAACGATTTATCAAAAATCACTATCAAAGCTATTGCTGAACAAGCAGATATCAATCGTGGAACTTTTTATAACTATTACAGTAATCCCAATGACTTATACGAAAAAATCCAACAAGAATATATTCAAAATGTATTAGAAAAAATCACCGTAGCTCCTGATTATATTGAATCTGCACTAGTCGACTTGCTTACATTATTAAAAGAAGATCCGATTTTGCAAGCACTGGCTTTAGAAAAACAACATAGCGACGATTTTATCGAACAATTACTTACCGATGTTAAAGCCATCTCTTTACATCGCTTTGCTCAAAACTATCCGCATGCTTCTACAGCTGAATTGGAATTGTACTTTGCTTATGCAACATTTGGTGCTATTGGTATGATTAAAAAATGGTTAGTAACACGTTCAACGTTATCACCTGAAGAAGTAGCCCATCAATTATTATTTTCAACAAATATCCAAATTCCAACTAAACAAAAGGGACTTAATCATTAGACAACGAAATGTTGCTGTCCTTTAAGAAGCCTTTACTAATTGTAACAATCTATGTAAACTTTTTACTTAAAATACTAACCGATTAGTCCTTTAGACAGATGAATTTTAATCCATATTATAGTAAAATAAAATTACAGGTGTAAGGAATACTATTTAAAGGAGTTTAAAAATGTTTACTACAAAAAGAAATATTGTATTGTCAATTATTTTCTCAATTATTACTTGCGGTATTTATCAACTATATTGGATTGTAAAATTAAATGATGAAATCATTTATCTAAATCGTGAAAATGAAAAGAATCCAACTTCTGGTATCATGGTATTATTATTTACAATTATTACTTGTGGCATTTATGGAATTTATTGGAATTATAAAATGGGTGTTCGTTGTAACCAAATTAAAGAAGATAATGGTAACTTAGAAATTATTTTCTTAATCCTTTCTATCTTCGGGTTAAGTATTATTTCTCAATGTATTATGCAAAGTGTTGAAAATAATTCGCTTGATGAATT
>DYWZ01000101.1 GCA_020742395.1 Enterococcus columbae | reverse complement strand
AGCATCTTCAATTTTACCGACAATCATTTCAATGTTAAAAATGGCGCTTCTTCGTTGCCACTGTGCGAGTGTAACATCTATCCAGTGATTTGCTGACTTATTAAAAGAATGAATATTAAATTTTAAATAGTCAATATATGGCAAATACTGCTGTAACAAATTGTATGTTTTTTTAGAAGAATCAACATTTTCAATAGTAACTTTAATTTGAAGTCGTTTGATTTTTCTTAGTATATATAATATTTCTTTACGTTTAAAAATATTGGCACGTCTAATATCATTAGCATCTAATTCAATGACTAGTTGCTTAATATTTGTCGTTCCTAAGACCCAAGTAAAGAAATACTCAGCGCGAAAATCGGTAATTTGGCTGACGGTCATATTTAACGATAAGTTTGCGATATCTTTTAACTGTGGATTGATTTCTTGGATTGTAGAAACAATTTTACTGAGGGGGAAGTCCACAACGTTTCGTGGTAATTGCCATTTATTAGTATGATGATTGTATTCCCGTAATAAAAGTTCATAACCATGAATTTTATTTTGTTTGTCATAAACAGGTTGGCCAAAATACTTATATTTATTTGAAAATTTGTGCTCATTATCAATCCCGTCTTTATTTTTATATCGATAGTGAGCCTCAATACAAAAGCCGCCACAAGTTAGGGTAAAGATAATGAATATCCACCAAAGAAAATTTTCAAAATTTGCCATCATTATCAACTACCTTTCTTTCAGGACTAACCCATTTACCACTTCCATGGCCGGTAACAGTTTTTATCGCTTTATGAAATGTAGTAACGATTGTTAAAGGATTAACGATCCAGGTAAATAAGAGATAAAGTGGCGAAAACATTAAATAGCGTAACTTAGATCCATTAAAATCAAGAATCAATGCCGCCAGTACTTGAAAAAGACCGGCTATTAATTGAAAGTTGACAAAGATCATACTCATAACAATGCCGTGCCAAATCCGTTCGTAGTTACCAATTATTGCAAAATACAACATTGTAATAATGAAAATGATACTTGTTATCCAAAAAAAGAAAGACCAAATAATCGATAAGGTTGTGTCTGTTAGCATGGGGATGACAAACCGATATTGCCACGGATGGCGAAAAACCTTCAGAAAATTAGAAAGCCAAACTTCTGTCCCACCTTGGGCCCATCGCTTACGTTGCCGATATAAATCGTGAAACGTTTCAGGAACATTCATATGGAAAACGATATCTGGAGCAAACTTCGGAGTAACATTAATAAAGGTATGGTCCCAGGCAATGCTAATATCCTCAGTCGCCCGATCTTGGCGGAAACCACCAACATTAATAAGAAAATCGCGTCGATACATGGTATTTGCACCGCTGTATGCATACATCGTGTTATTAATGGCAGTTTGACTTCGTTTGATTATGCCAACAATACTGGAAAATTCAACCGTTTGAGATTTACCCCATAATGAGGAACGATTATAAACGTCCATATTAGCAGTAATAGCAGCATAGTTAATCCCGTTAGTACTTGTGAAATATTGCATATACTTTATCAGTGCATCAGTTTCAGGGATAGTATCAGCATCATTGCTCAAAATATATTCACCCTTAGCAAAGAAAAGCCCAATATTAAATGCATGGGCCTTTCCTTGATTTTGTTCGATTCTAATAACTCTGAGACGAGAATGTTTTGCTTGCATTGAGCGAAGAATCTCAGGGGTGCGATCATCGCTTCCGTCATCCATTACCAGCACTTCATAATTATGGTAATTCAATTGGGTTAATAAATACTCTAAAGTGCTTTTTATTACTATTTCTTCGTTATGAGCTGGAATCATAATCGTGACAAAAGGTTCGGTGGTAATTTCAGCTTTTGGTGGTAATTCTTCTTTTTGGCGAAATAGAACATATGATATTGCACCAAAGAACCAGAACATCGCTCCTAAAATAGGATATATACATAAAATTAAATTGATTATTATAAGAGAGATCATCCATGGGGAGTTAGTTTGAAATGCTTCATAGAAAATGTTAGAAACCATCTTTATCATCTCCTATGGGCTTGTTAATAATATCGCGCAGTTTATTCTTGGCTAGATTTTGTTCAGGCTTAACAGCAAAATTGCGCGTATTTATTCGCATCTCAAAATCACCAAACTGCTTAGTCATGAATGATTCAGCTCGTTGGCGTTGTAAATGACTTTTGTTAATGTCGAACATGGGCCATTTTGTAGTTAGTCCACGAGTCCTTTGAGCTTGGATATATCCCATTGTAATGCAGAATACCCCAATCATTCCTAAAGCAAATAGCAAAATGATTACTAAAAAATTAAGTTCACGAAATCCTTCAGCATAATCCCAGAAAAAATACCCGCGATGACCATTTGTCCGGTAAGCCACATAGGTTGAAGTAGTGATAATAAAGTATATAAAATATAATGGGTATTATTAGCTCTAACCCCGTTATTTGTGAATGTCGTGGAATACTTAATGGGGATTTTACCGCTAAAGGACTGGTGGTATTGGATCATTGAATCGATTGTTTTTACGACAATTTGTTTGGTTTTAACGCGGTGGCGCAGTATTTCTAAAAGAATTAGTTATTTTTATGCCATTGTATCGCTAGGAATAGTTGAGTTAGTATCGCTGGGGATTAACCATAGCTTTTCACCTGTAAGTGTTGCCGCAGCCACGTTAGGATTATTCGTTATTGCGATGTTTGAAGAGCAACGTTTTTATAGTGAGAAGAAAAATGAGCAAAAAATAAAACTTCTTGAAAAAGAAAGTGAACGTGACGATTTGACAGGGTTACTTAACTACCGAGCGCTTAGTCAAGAAATTAATCGATTAGCTAATAATAGTGAAATCCATAATATCGTAATCGGAGCATTAGATATTGATCACTTTAAGAAGATAAATGATACATACGGTCACTTTGTTGGTAATGAAGTGTTAAATTATTTCTCAACAGTTTTTCGCGAACAAATTCATTCCGCATTTCCCAAGCATGGTTATGTATATCGCTTCGGGGGTGAAGAATTCACTATTGTAGTTTCTAACCATTCACTAGAAGAGGTTTATCAATTACTACAGTCAATTGAAAAATTCTTTAATAATAAATCGATTGTTACTAAGGAGGGAATGAAATTAACAATTAGCTTTTCATGCAGTTTAACTGATCGTTTGAATGATGAATTACTTGACACGACCCTGAAGCGAGCTGATAAAATGTTATATGGTGTAAAGAACAATGGCCGGGGATGGATTGTTACTGATCAGCATCACCAACGTCCTTGAAAGACTAGTTCAGAACGTAAAATAAATAGCAATTATTAAAAGTTAGGGATAAAAATGTACAATATATTTCAGCTAATCCTTAGTGTTGATCAAGCGATGAATGCTGAAATTGACACTTATGAAATGCTTATTCGAAATAATAATGGCGAATTTCCAGGAATTAATTTCTTGCACAGTCTCACAACACAAGAGGGTAACGATGCATGGATTAAGGCGAGCCGTAAATCATTAAAAAATGCTTTAAACGAGCAACAAAATCGCAAAATATATATTAATTTAGAACCATGTCAAATGAAATTTGAAAGTATTTGGCAATTTTTAGCAGAGATTCGCGAAGCATATCACGATCACGTGGCCATTGAGATTACGGAACGCCGCGAAACGATTCATAGTCTTGATTATTTAGATAGAGAAATCCAACGTCTCAAGGAAATGGGGTTTGAATTGGCGATTGATGATGTGTGTGCGGGTAGTAATAGCTATGCATTCATTAAGAGACAGCTAAAGGTTGTTAGTCGAATCAAATTATCGCTATTACTTTTTAAGGATGAAGATTATGAACTGATGATAAGATTTGTTAATGCGTAGTTAGCTTTTGCAAAAAAACATCATCTTACCTTTGTTATTGAAGGAATTTCAAATCGGCAATTAGCTAAAAAATTTGCTGGGAATCCAGTTATTTTACAACAAGGATTTTACTGGGGAAAAGGAACAGCTCATTTTAATAGTAAAGAAAAAGTAAATTGAGTTCTAAAAAAAGCATATAAAAAAGATGAGGCTAAAAATCTAGTCTCATCTTTTTCGTTATGTGCGCCCGGCATGGGTATTAGCTAGGCGGTGAGAGTCCGCTATGGGCCGTAGTAGTCGGAACCATGAGCTGAGGACAAGGGTGTCCACTGCGAGGTGGAATCTGAAGGAAGTCTAAGGCAAAGTACT
>DYWZ01000100.1 GCA_020742395.1 Enterococcus columbae | reverse complement strand
AATGCACCGCGGGTCCATCCATCAGTGACGCATTTGCGCCTTTCAATTACCTTTCATGCGAAAAGTAATATTATGCGGTATTAGCACCTGTTTCCAAGTGTTATCCCCCGCTGATGGGCAGGTTACCCACGTGTTACTCACCCGTTCGCCACTCACTTTCTTTCGGTGTAGCAAGCTACGGTGAAAGAAAGTGCGTTCGACTTGCATGTATTAGGCACGCCGCCAGCGTTCGTCCTGAGCCAGGATCAAACTCTCATAAAAAAGTTGATACAATCATCTTGATTGTTAAGCTCAAAAAATTGATTTGCTAGCTATTGCTTGCATGTTGTTTTTGCTTCTATATAATAGAAGCGCCTTACACATATTGGTTTGCTTTTTTGTTCAGTTTTCAAAGGTCTACTTTGTTTTGTTTCAACAACTCTTATATCATACTCCTTGAACTTTCAAAAGTCAAGAACTTTTTTCAAAATATTTTTTCGTTGTTGTTTGTATTTGTATCGCTCACAGCGACTTTTATATAATAGCAAGTGTATATCCAACTGTCAATGCCTTTTTTGAAACTTTTTTAAAAAAGTGGCATCCCTTTGACTTCAAATTTAGCAATACGATCCATAAAGTATTGAGGATCTTGCCACGTAAAGCCTGTTGGTAACGCTACATTCATTTCTTGGTTTTCATTCATTTCAAAAACAAAAATAGGCATACGTTTATCTTTAATAATTCCATTCGTTAGTTCCACAAGCTGTAATTGATAGACATCAATTGCAACCTTTTCCTTTAGCACTTGTAAAACATTGGCCAATCCTGTCTTTTCTTCATCAACGTTGGCAACAATTAATGTGCTTTGTTCAGAAGTTTGATGCATTAAGAAACGTTTGCTCCCATCCGCTTTGTTTAAAATGACCGTAGCTGCGATTTGTTTATTTTCCAAAATAGACACCTCGATTGAAATTCAAAAAATAAGTGACTTACCCATATAGCTTTGGGCAAAAAGCATTAGTTCATTACTCTAGTACAGTTGGCAACTAACGCTACTATTCTATCACACATTTCAGAAAATTTACATTTTATTTTTGAATTTCGATGAAAATTGATCGAAGCAGCTAACCGACTAGCTTCATTTTTCTTCGTTAGTCAGCTGATTTAAGGCTTCTTCAATCCATTTTGGTAGTTCTTGATCGATTTTTTTAAAGCCAATTTTTTTGTTTTTATTGGTAAAATAGCGTTTTTTACGATAATGATGATGCACAAATTGCTTTTCCAAGGTTCGTCTTGATAAGCTGATTTTTTTCGTATATTCATCAATATCAATAATTTGTACTTGAACTTTATCTCCAATTTTCAATACATCATGAATATTTTTAGTAAATCCTGATTGAATTTCTGATACATGGATCAGTCCTTGGGTTTGCTCATCAAGTGAAGCAAAGGCGCCATATGGCTGAATCCCAGTAATTGTCCCTTCTAGAATTTGACCAATCTTATATTCCAACATCCACACATCCTTTTAATTAAATTTGTTCATTTTAACAATTGTAGCTGAATCATTATATCACAAAAAGCTAATACCCACTACCACAGACCTAAGCTAAAAAGCTAAGAAGTAAGGATAGTAGATATTAGCTTGTAAGTTGGCTAAACTATGTCTTATCTAGAATTATTCACTAATAGCGATTGTTTCAATCACTACATCATAAACTGGACGATCTTGTGGTCCTCTTTGAACATTGGCAATCTCATCGACAACATCCATTCCTGACAATACTTGACCAAAAACAGTATGACGGAAATCTAACCATGGTGTCCCACCTTTTTGGTAAGCTTCAATAATTTCTGCAGGATAGTTAGCTGCTTTCATTTGCTCAATCATTTGAGCTGGTACATTGGCATTGTTAACGATAAAGAATTGACTACCATTAGTATTTGGGCCTGCATTTGCCATTGATAAAGCTCCACGAATATTGAAGGCTAAAGGACTAAATTCATCTTCAAATTTTTCGCCATAAATACTTTCACCACCCATACCTGTACCGGTTGGATCGCCTCCTTGAATCATAAAATCAGGAATCACTCGATGGAAAATCACTCCATCATAATAGCCTTTTTTAGATAATTCAACGAAATTTTTTACTGTTTTGGGAGCAATTTCAGGAAATAATTGAATTTCAATGTCTCCGCGATTTGTTTTAACTAAGGCTTTAGGGCCTTTTTGATTTGCTAAATCTAGCTGTGGGTATTGTGTCATATTTTCTCTCCTAATCTAAAATGATACGTTCAATAACAACGTAATTCTTCTTTGATTGTATGCATGTCGGCCAAAAAAGTCAACTTTCAGCTGCTGGATGAGCCAACCAAAGTAATCACTAACCAAACTACACTTTACTTAACGCTCTTTACTGTCTAGATAAATTTTACGGACAATAATTTTATCAAACAGCTGGGTTTGATTATCCGGCTCACCGATGACTTCAGCAATAATACTTTTATCATTTGCTTTTTTGCGTAGATGATAAATCAGCTTACCAGTTTCTTTTAATTCATTCAGCATTTCAACCACGCCACCAAAACCAGTTTTTTTGGTAATAAAGCCAAATGCAACCATGCGCTCATCGAGATTTTTAGCTGAAATACTCGCACCAGTAACTAAAGATTGACGAATGGTTTCAGCAAATTGTTCTAGGCCTTCTAAAGCTGGCGAAATGACTAAAGGCTCATCCTCCACCTTTAGTTGTTCTCTTAGGGCAGCTAATTCATTTAACAAATCTTCATATTGCTGCTGGGTTAACATCACTCCGGCAATTTTTTCACGGTTAAAAATATAGACACCCGTTCCACTATCTCTTGCCTGTTGGAAAACATCCATTGGCGATTTTTTCACTTCAGTAATTGATGAAGTAGGCACCTCTAATTTCTTCAATTCCATTTTTTTCATCCTTTCTTAGTAATCATGCGAACACGATACGCAAAGTAAATGTTCTATATTCTAAATCGTTTTATTTTGATGTTCCTTACAGTTACACTGACCAGGAATACAATTACATTTTATTGTTGAGACCGTTTCTTTTTTTGACAAAACTTCTTGAATTAATTGATAATCATCCGCAGTCAAGGAAGCTTGCTCAATCATCTCGGCTAAGGTTTGACCAATTTTTTTCGCACAAATATGTGAAAACAAAGTCTCTGTCGCACTAACAATTACCTCATCTTCAGAAACAAGCGGAGAATAGTAAAACTTATTGCCTTTTTTGGTCGTCGCCAACGCTTCTTTTTTTACCAAACGACCAAGTAAAGTTTTAATTGTCGAACTTTGCCATTCCTTAGATTAACCTAGAATCTCACAAACCGTTTTAGAATCACTCTGAGGATTCGCCCATAACACTCGCAAAACCTCCCATTCAGAATCGCTAATTTTTAAATGTCTCGCTTCCACCATCACTCCCCCAATCCAAAGGCTATCAAGCGAGCGGTTTGCTATGAGTAAATAAGTCTAACTAGACACAAAAAGTGTACAACTTTTAACACTTTTTGGGGGTAGTTGCTTATTTACCGAATAGCAGCTCGATTGATGCCGATTATCCAAAGGCTATGTGTTGAGCGATTTGATACGAATAAATAAGTTCCAAGTGGATGGAAAAATCCTCCATATTTTAAGATTTTTTCAGCAACTTGGCTTATTTACCGAGTATCAGCTCAATCACATGCCGATTATACCAAAGGCTATGAGACAGCTCGCTCAGGCACGAGCGAATAAGCTTCAAAGGGATGGAAAAATCCACCATAGTTTAAGACTTTTACAGCACTTTGACTTATTTGTCGAGTACCTAGCTGGCTCATGCCGATTATACCAAAGGCTATGAGACAAGCGTTCTGGTTTGAGCAATAAGTCGAAGCAGGCGACAAAAGTGCATGGTTTTTAACACTTTTTCGACTACAAGCTTATTGCCAAACCTAGCTGGCTCATACTTTCTTTGCAACACAAATTCTAACACTTATTATATCATGAAAAAAATATTATTTTATACTTACAAATCAAAACAAAAGGATAAAGAAAAGAAGTTTTCGCTTCTCTCTTTATCCTCTAATTGAGTGATTTATTTTTTTGATTGTTTTTCTTTTTCAGCTTTTTTCTTTTCATAGCGTCTTAAAAGATATTCATGACGATATTCACTATTACCAAAAAATTTTAAGGTTTTTAGTAAAGGCTGGCGATTTTCACCTACCAAACCAATCAATTCAATAAATAATTCTAACCCAATCGTAGTGAAAACGACCAGTAAAACAATCGCTGGTTTGCTTGCATAATTCATCAACAAGGCAATAAAAGCAAAGGTTAAAGCTAATCCATAAATGGTTAGAACCGCTCCCCGATGACTAAAGCCTAGTGATAGTAAGCGATGATGCAAATGCATTTTATCCGCTGAAGAAATCGGCTGCTTATTAAATTTACGACGAATAATCGCAAACACGGTATCCGTAATCGGCACACCTAAAATAAACATCGGCGTTAATACTGAGATAAAGGTCACATTCTTCAAGCCTTGTAAAGAAACAACCGAAATCATAAAACCGAGAAACAGCGCACCAGTATCACCAAGGAAAATGGTTGCTGGATGAAAATTATAAGGGAAAAAGCCTAAAATAGCCGCAACTAATAAGAAAATGAACATCGCCATAAATGGACCGATTGCATCTGGTAAGAAGAAGAAACTGACAATACCGATTGTCGATAAAGCAATTATTGATACCCCGGCAGCTAAACCATCTAGCCCATCGATTAAATTGACTGCGTTGGTAATCGCAAATATCCAAATCACTGTCATTGGCAAACTAAACCAGCCTAAATGGAACATCCCTAAAAACGGAATACTGATGGTGTCCATACGTAAATCCGCAATAAAATAGATTTCCAAGGCGGCAAGCAGCAAGCCGATTGATTTTTGTCCGGGCGAAAGCTCCTTGACATCATCAATTAAACCAGTAACGACCACGATGACTGCGCCAAATAAAATGCCCCAAACACGCTGCATAAATGCATAATTATGAAACTGTAAAAAACAACCAAGCGTAAAAGCAATGAATATGGCTAAACCGCCAATGGTCGGCATCGCTTTTTTGTTAATTCTTCTAGCACCTGGCTGATCAACCGCACCAATTTGAAAAGCCAATAACTTAACCAATGGTGTCAAAAGAACTGAAATCATCATCGTAGCTAGAAAATGTAAAATAAATTTAAAAGTAAAATCCATTACAACGACTCGCTTTCCTCATCATTTGAATGTAAAAGACGGGCCTTAATCCTTTGCGTTAATAATTCAATTGGATCGCGCCGCTGTCTTAAATCTCCCCCACTGCGATATTCGGCAATTACTGTATTAACTACACCGCAAAATACAATAACCATCGCAGCAAATTTCAACCAAATCATCAAAACCATAAACGTCCCAATAATTTTATACCCATTAAAACTTGTCGCAAAATATTTCATATATATCCCAAAAACTTGCGTCAAAGCTAACCAGCCAACCGTAGCCAAAACCGCCCCAGGAAAAGCTGAACGAATCCCAATTTTAGCATTAGGGACCATCCAATAAATCAATGTCAAAATAGTCAATAGAATCGTAGCTGTCAATGGCCACTTGACTGTTTGAAAAGTGGTGATAATCGAATTAGGAATTCCTAAAAATGGTTGAATACCATCTAAAATAACTTTGCCAAATCCAATCACTACCATCACGCCGATAATAGCGCAAAAGAACAAAACTAACATCAACATCGAGATAAAACGCATCACAAAGTAATTAGTCGTTCTTGTCACACCATAGGCTTTATTCATTGCAATTTGTAAAGCGTTGATACTCTTACTAGCAGACCATAATGTCGCTACTGCTGAAATGGACAATAACTCTTTAGAACCATTGGTTAGTAAAGCTTTAATGGCTGGTACAAATAAAATATAAATTTGATTTGGAATCATCGTCTTAATCATACTTAACACTTGTGCCTGATCAATGTGCAACAGCGGCAAAATATTGCCAATTGCAATTAACAGTGGAAAAAATGAAAGCAATAAATAATAAGCTACAACCGAAGAAGTCACACCCATCTCAGACTGTTGGATCCGGGTTTGCATTAATTCGATAAACTTCTTAATTTGTTGACGATACTTGCCCTTACCTAAGCCCATCACAATGTATTCGACCTTTCTGTTTTTAACTCATATTTTTTATTCATATATTTTTACTAATACGTCCCTTCAATACCTTGTGAAGTCAAAATTTTTGGACCATCTTTAGTAATTGCTAAACTGTGTTCATACTGGCAGCTCAAACCACCATCTAAAGTCCGAGCAGTCCAACCATTATCATCCATCTTCATTTTCCAAGTACCGGTATTTACCATTGGTTCAATCGTGATAACCATTCCTTCTTTTAGACGAAGACCTTTACCAGCTTCACCATAGTGTGGTACAGATGGTGCTTCATGAATAGTAGGACCAATGCCGTGACCAATAAAATCACGGACTACACCAAAACCTTCACCTTCTACATAAGTCTGAATTGCATGACCTATATCACCAATTCTATTCCCCACTTGTGCTTGTTCAATGCCAAGATACATGGCTTTTTTAGTTACTTCCATCAAACGTTTTACTTCTGGTGAAACTTCGCCAACTGCATAAGACCAGCAAGAATCAGAAATTGCGCCTTTTAAGTCCACACACATGTCTACTTTAATCAAATCTCCACTTTTTAGAACTTTTTTCCGTGGAAAACCGTGACATATTTCATCATTAATACTGCAGCACGTTGCATATTTATAGCCTTCAAAACCAATTTGTGCAGCAATCCCACCATTTTTTTCAATGTGATCACGAACAAATTCTTCAATATCCCAGCTAGTTATTCCTGGTTTAATAAATGTACGTAAATGTTTATGAACATCTGCTAATAATGCTCCCGATTGCGCCATCATTTCAATTTCACGCTCAGATTTTAAAGTTATCATGCTTCAATCTCCTTTAACTTCATTCAGCTTATTTTAACATAAGTTTTCCTATTTTCCAAAACTCTTTCAAAATCACCACGACATCCACAAATAAATCCAACGAAACATTGCAGTAAAACACTGAAACAACTGGTTTGGATAATTGACTTTTCAAATGCTTTGTTATACGCTTTGATTGATAAATTAGAATATGAGGAGAGAAGGATATGCCTTTAGCAAAAATTGTATATGCGAGTTTAACTGGTAATACTGAAGAAATTGCCGATATTGTAGCCGAAACGCTAGAAGATTTAGATTTTGATGTAGAAATTGATGAATGTTCAAACGTCGATGCCCAAGATTTTGAAGATGCCGATTTATGTATTGTCGCTACTTATACTTATGGTGATGGCGATTTACCAGATGAAATTGTTGATTTATATGACAGTATGCCTGAATTAGATTTGAGTGGCAAAATTTTTGGTGTCTGCGGTTCTGGCGATACATTCTATGATTACTTCTGTAAATCAGTTGATGATTTTGAACAAGCCTTTTTAGCCACTGGAGCGACTAAGGGAGCTGACAGTGTCAAAGTTGAATTAAACGCAGAAGACGAAGATATTGAACGTTTAGAAGACTTTGCTAAAAAACTAGCTCAAGCTGTTATCGATAATAACTAAGAAAAAATAGTGGTCCTAATAAAAGGATCACTATTTTTTATACCCGATATTCATTTCACCTATTAGGACTTGTCTTGAAAAGCAATTAAAAAATTTGCCAATTATCTTTAATTAAACGCCGCAATATAATTTAAATCAAAAGCTGATTCTTTTTGTTTGATTGTTGCTAAAACTTCTTTTAAAACACTTATTTTTTGTTCTTGACTTGGTGCAATTACGCCAGAATAAATCATTGAAGAAATACCACTTGCTACTACTAGTAAGCTAACAAATAGATTTTCAACTTCACCAGTTGGTAATTTAGAGTATTCTGAGTCTGCTGCTACTAATTTTTGAAAATATTCAAAGGAAAAACCTTGTAATACTGGCTCCCCACCATGTCCAACAATAAATAATGCCCGATAAAGATGATTTTCTTTTGTCGCAAAATCAATATAGTTTAAACAAAAATCAACAATTTCATCATCAGTATGCTTTCTTGGGAATACATCTTTTTCTAAATGTTCAAAGATTTTAGCAATCAAAGCTGAACGTAAATCATACATATTTTTAAATTCTAAATAGATAGGTTGTGTTGAACATTTCATTTTAGCCGCAATGTTTCTTGCTGTAAATTTTCCTAGACCTTCTTTAGCAACCAACTCATAAGTTGCTGTTAAAATTTGTTCTTTCGTAATTGTTTTCTTCCGAGCCATATAAATCCCTCCATTTCATAAATCGCTTTCAAAACACCATGTATTTATTTTACCACGTTTTTTTACTATTGCAAAACACTTTTGTAGCTATTGATTATAAAATTTCTTTAATTTATATAAAATTGGTTATATTACAGTTGTAGAGCTAATTTTTAGCAATAAAATTTCAAAAAAATCCTGAATGAAAAAATAATTAGAAAAATGTTGCCGACAATTGCTTAAAAATCCCTTCTAATAAGCAGACAACTATATTTTTCGATTATAATGTGCTATCATGATTGATACGAAAACTGATTACGAGGTGAAAAAAATGACTTTAGCAAATTTTGATCAATTATTAGAAAAATATGCCGAATTAATCGTTAAAGTAGGTGTTAATGTCCAAAAAGGTCATACCGTTGTTTTACGCATCGCCGTTGACCAAGCACCCCTTGCCCGTTTAATTACTAAAAAAGCTTATGAAGCTGGCGCAAGTGAAGTCCTTTTACAATGGTCTGATGAAACCATTCAAAAAGAATATATGTTACATGCTGATGAAACTCGCTTAGCTGAGGTTCCTGAATATAAATTAAAAGAAGCTGATTACTGGTTAGACAAAGCAGCTAGTCGGATTAGCGTAGTCTCCTCTGATCCATCTGCACTAGCTGGTGTGGATAGTCAAAGATTGGCTACCTTTAATAAAGCTAATGGTAAAGCTTTCGCAACATTAAGTAATGCCGTTCAAGCCAACAAAATTAGTTGGACTGTTGTGGCTGCTGCTGGTGAATCTTGGGCTAAAAAAGTGTTCCCAGAATTAAATCCAATAGAAGCGGTCGATGCACTATGGGATCAAATCTTCAAAACTACCCGAATTTATGCAGATGATCCAATTCAAGCCTGGACCAATCATGATGAAAAATTACAAGCAAAAGCCAAAATGTTGAATGATGAGCAATTCATTGCCTTACATTACACCGCACCCGGAACTGATTTAACAGTTGGTTTGCCTAAAAATCATTTATGGGAAGCTGCAAGTAGCAAGAATGTGCGTGGTGAATTATTTATGGCCAATATGCCAACTGAAGAAGTCTTTACCGCTCCTGATGCTAATAATGTTAACGGAACAGTTGCTTCTACTAAGCCATTAAGTTATGCGGGTAACATTATTGAAGGGATGCATTTTACCTTTAAAGATGGTAAAGTAGTTGATTTCAAAGCAGATAAAGGGCAAGAAGTCTTAGCCGATCTTTTAGCTACTGATGAAGGTGCCAAACATTTAGGTGAAGTTGCTTTAGTACCCGATCCTTCGCCTATTTCTCAATCTGGCATTACTTTCTTTAATACCTTATTTGATGAAAATGCCTCAAACCATTTAGCGTTTGGTTCTGCCTATGCCTTTAGCATCCAAGGCGGAACTGAAATGTCTGAAGAAGAATTAAAAGCTGCCGGCTTAAATCGCAGTCATACCCACGTAGACTTTATGATTGGTTCAGACAAGATGGATATCGATGGCATTCGTCAAGATGGTTCCCGTGTAGCGATCTTTAGAAATGGTGACTGGGCTTAGTTTGAAATAAAAAATTAAATGAAGACGAAAAATTCAGCGTAAAACTGGATTCTTTCGTCTTCTTTCATGCTTAACTCTCTCTTAGTGAAAAAACAAAAGACTCAAGGGAAAACATTTTTTAAAACTTGCATGGTAAATTTTGCCTTTCTTTGATAAAATCGAGTACATAAGAGGAGGGATGTCAATGACACCCAATCGTGAAGATTATCTAAAGCTTATTTTAGAACTTGGTGGCGACCAAATAAAGATTAGTAACAAGCAAATTGTTGCCGGTCTAGGTGTTTCTGCTGCTTCGGTAAGCGAGATGATTTCAAAGTTAGAAAAAGAAGATTTAGTCAAACATACACCCTATCAAGGGGTGCAACTTACCCATGCTGGTGCACAAAAAGCTAGCGATTTAATGCGTAGACATCGTTTATGGGAAGTCTTTTTAGTTGAACATTTACATTATTCTTGGAATGATGTCCATGATGATGCCGAAGTTTTAGAGCACGTTACATCTGATGAATTAGCAAATAAATTAGAAGCCTATCTTGGATTTCCAGAATATTGTCCTCATGGTGGAAAGATTCCCCAACAGTCCGCAGTGATCAATGAGCAAAAAAGACAAACACTTAGTGATTATCCCCTTGGTGCAAAAGTAAAAATTGCCCGCGTATTAGATGAAAAAGAATTACTAGATTATCTTGTTTCATTAGACTTAAAACTTCAAGAAGTCTATGAAATTGTTGAGATTGCTGACTACGAAGGTCCAATCACTATTCAAAATGAAACGAAAAAAATAGCAATCAGTTATAAAGCTGCCAGCACTATTTTTGTTGATTTAGTTGAATGATTTACCTAGCATGAATGCTTGAAAATTGACAGTTCGATGAAATAATCTACTATATTAAGAGCAGATAGCTCAATTTTAACAGCTTATTGTTGAGTAGATTTTCGGCATACACTGCAGTCAAAAAAGGGATTGAAATTTATTGCACTTTTTTCGTCTGTTTGATGTATTGCTTAAACTTAAATGCTCAGCACCTAGCTTAATTCTAAACGTTATCAAGCCACTTGCTTGATAACCTACAAATAAGGAGTGGTTTTTGTGCAAGAAAAGAAGGTTTTGATTACGATTTTTGGTGGGACTGGGGATTTGGCCCAACGTAAGCTTTATCCATCTTTATTCCGTTTATATCAAAAGGGGGCGTTAAATGAACAATTTGCTGTGATTGGTACAGCTAGACGTCCTTGGTCAAATGAAAAATATCGTGAGGTAATTTTAGCTTCGATTGCAAATTTAGCTTGCAGTGAAGAACAAGCGGTGAACTTTGCTTCACATTTTTATTATCAATCACATGATGTCAACGACACGAACCATTATGAAACATTGAAAAACTTAGCTGAAGAATTAGATCAAGCGTACGATCTACAAGGTAATCGTCTATTTTATCTTGCGATGTCTCCTACTTTCTTTGGTACAATCGTTAATCATTTACAATCACAAGGGTTACTTGATTCAAAAGGATATCATCGCGTTATTATCGAAAAACCTTTTGGAACAGATTTTACTACTGCCCAAGCATTAAATGATGAAATTGCTCATGTTTTTGATGAATCAGAAATTTATCGAATTGACCATTATTTAGGTAAAGAAATGATTCAAAGTATTTCAGCAGTCCGTTTTGCCAATATGCTTTTTGAAGCGATGTGGAATAATCGCTATATCGATAATGTTCAAATCAACTTAGCGGAAAATCTAGGAGTTGAAGAACGTGGCGGCTATTATGATCAAAGTGGGGCTTTGAAGGATATGGTGCAAAACCATATTTTACAAGTATTGGCTTTATTAGCGATGGATCCGCCGGCTGCCTTTAATGAAGCCGAAATTCGTTCAGAAAAAATCAAGGCCTTGAGAGCCATTCGCCTTTATGACGAAGAAGAAGTAGCGAAAAACTTCGTCCGTGCGCAATATGTCGAAGGAAAAATTGCCGGTCGGAAGTATCAGGGTTATAAAGAGGAAGAAAACGTTAATCCTCACTCACGAACTGAAACCTTTGTCGCTGGTCGTTTTTATATTGATAATTTCCGTTGGTCAGGTGTACCGTTTTATGTGCGCACAGGTAAACGCATGACTGAAAAAGGCACACGGATTAATATTGTTTTCAAATCAGTGCCGATTAATTTATTCTCGCATTCTTTTGATGAAGAAAAACAAAACATTCAAAAACCTGAACCAAATGTTTTAACGATTTATATTCAACCAACAGAAGGCTTCTCTTTATCATTAAATGGAAAAAAAGTGGGCAATAACTTCAATTTATTACCGGTAAAATTAGACTATCGTAATAGCGCAGAAATTATCGCCAACACCCCAGAAGCCTATGAAAAATTAATTTTAGACTGCTTAAATGGTGATGGTACGAACTTCACTCACTGGCAAGAAGTGGCCCAATCATGGAAAATTGTCGATCAAATTCGCCAGGCTTGGGATAGTGATACAACCTCTGAAATGCCAACCTATTCTGCCGGCACAATGGGGCCTGATGCTGCATTCCAATTATTAGCCGAAGATGGATTTGAATGGATTTGGCAACCAGACAACTGGTATCGTGAACGCGGTGAATTGTAAGCAGCCTAGGTTAACCATGATGGAATAAAGCCTAAAACGAAAAAGAGCTATAAAAGAACGAAAAAGAGGCTCTTTGTCAACTAGTGTTGTTGGCAATTAAGTCGATGGGAGAGGAAGTTATTTTTTCGATGACTTTCTCTCCTGTTTTTATTTTCTTTTTCAATTGACGCTTTTTGTCAAACAGGCTGCTGAGCGTGCAAGGGTGGCCGAGACGAAGATCGGTCACTTGCAAAGCCC
>DYWZ01000099.1 GCA_020742395.1 Enterococcus columbae | reverse complement strand
TGTTTCGTATTTATTATAAGAATTAATCAATCGATTTACAAATTGAATTTAAAGAGAAAATATGTTTTAAAAAGTTAGACACATTTAAATTTTCTATCCTATCGAAATAAGTGTATAATGATTCTGTGATAGATTAATTGCGAAAGAGGGTCAGCGATGGTTAACAAAAATTTAGAAGATTTTTATTATCAAGCATTCGTAAAATGGATATTTTCATTAACAGATGAGGAAAAGGTGCATATTTTATCATTTTGGTCTGAATATGATGATCTAGAAGATACATTAAATGAATTAAAAAAACAATTGAGCGCCTTTTATCAATACTCTCCCTTTCAATATGAAATGGTTTATGAAAAAAAGGTTAAAGATCCGGTGAAGCATACTTTTGACAAGCTTCAGAGCGTATTTTCTTCTATATCTGGGAAAAAGCCTTTAAAAAATCCAACAATTGAAAAATCGATGCAACGGATATTAGCAAATGCTCAAAATGGGCGTTATAAAATGGCGATGCTGCGATTAGTTGATTATCAAGCATTTGACAGTGAAGATCCTGTATTGATGCTTTGGCTGCAATCAATGATGGAAGTTCAACGTATTCCATATGATTTTATTTTAAATGAAAAGTTAGATTTTTATAGTCTTGAAGATTTATGTGAAGATTTAGCAGCTCAAAATCGCTTAACTCAATTAGAAAAGGAAGCAAAGGGTTCAATTGAAAAGCATCCGCGATTTGCTGAGATCTATGAAGAAAATAAAACCAAAAACTTTTTAAAACAGATGAGTGTGGATGTTGTTTGTAGTCTAGACTCTGAATTTTTAGTAGAAATATTATCGGAAACACCAGCAAATGATTATCCTAAGATTGTAGAATTGATTTTTGCAAAAATTGAGTCAGCATTGTTTATGGCAGCGACCATGTTAACGATTGATGAAGAAATCGTGATGAATTATGTTTTTAATTATATGAATGATTATTTAGAGAAGCTTGCCAAAAATGCAAATTTACTATTAAACTACAAGAAAATCAATAAGGAAATGACAACAAGTGAACGCTGCATTACCTTTGCACGAGCTATTCAGACTGAAGAGCGTTTTCAAGAGTTTATTGATGAATTACAATCAACCATTTCATCAGCTATTTTTGTTGAACTTGAAGAAGCGAATAATCTGGACTTTGATGAGGAATTTGGTGAGGATCAGTTTAGTAAATATCAGCTGATGGTCGATTTAGTGATGGAACAAGTCATGACACAAATTTTAAGTGAAGTAGTTTTAGATTTGCTTGATGATGATACCATTGATGTCGAACTAATTTTTGCAGATTAAAAATACTTTCAATTTAGTAAGATTATTGACTAATAATTTGTCCAGCCCAATTTTGTTGAGCTGGACATTTTTAATTATGAAAAACCGGGTATGTTAAAGTGCTTTGCTGACGTCTTCAATCATAATATCCAGCGCCTGTAAGCCAGAACCAGCTAGATACTAGACTTGTGGATTGAGATTAATTATCTTATTAGTTTGACCAGCTTTGGTTTGTTTGACTAAATCATTGTCATTGACTGCTTGTGAAGTAGTATCTCCACCAATAGCTTTGGTTCGATCCATGACAAATATAATATCAGGATTCGTTTTTAGGACATATTCATAGGAAACGCTTTGGCCGTGTAAGGAAGCTTGGATGTTGTCATCAGCTGAGGTAAAGCCAAAGGTATCAAATACTACACCAAAGCGTGAGCCATTCCCAAAAGCTGATAGCGATCCTTCATTGTATAAAACAAATAGTGCTTTTTCGTTTAATTGGCTTACTTTGTTTTTTAATTTTGTAATTTTTTGATCTAATTGTTCAAGTTTTTTATCGGCTAGTTTTTCTTTATTGAAAATTTTACCAATTGTTTGGATATTTTGTTTGATTGATTAATAGGTTTTTGTGTTATCAACAGATAGATAAATAGTTGGGGCAATCTTACTTAACTGTTCTTTAAAGTCAGCTTGGCGACCAGAAATAATGATTAGATCCGGTTTTAAGGCGTTAATTTTTTCTAAATCAGGTTCTTTGATGCCACCTGCTGATTCAACAGAGCGAAATTTTTTTAAGTAATCAGGTAAGTTTTGTGTAGCGGTACCGACAACCTTGTTACCTACACCTAGCTGATTCATTGTATCTAGAGTATTTGCATCAAAAACAACTACTTTTTTAGGATTCAATGGAATTTTTTGTTTGCCATCAGTATCTGTAATTGTAATTGTTTGTTGGGTAGTTGATTGGCTATCTGCTGTTTGATTCGTTTTGGCTGTATTTTGACAGCCTGCAAAAAAGACTGTAAATAGTAATAAAATAGAAATTAAAGAGTTTTTTTTCATTTTTTTCCTCCGTATATCTAAAATAGAATCAAGTAAAGTATAGACAAAATTTTTTATCTTGAATTTGATGTATCGTAATTGGAAATTCAAAAATTTGTGTTAAAATCTCGGTTTGGATGATTGTTTCAGTGGTACCGTGGGTAAAAATTTTACCCTCTTTCATGGCAACAATATAATCAGCAAAATTAGCTGCAAAATTGATGTCATGCAAAACGATGATGATTGTTTTATTGAATTGTTGTACTAAAGTTTTTAAATAATGCATAAAGTGATTTGCATGGGATAAATCCAAGTTATTTAAAGGTTCATCCAGTAACAGATAGGGTGTATCCTGTGCCAAGACTAAAGCAATCAACGCGCGCTGTAATTGACCACCCGAGAGCTGACTAATTGGTTGTTTTCTCATGTCTTTTAATTGCATCGCCTCAATTGCAAGCTCAATATGTGTGTTATCTTGTTGGGTAAATTTATTTCTGCTATAAGGATAGCGACCAAAGGAAATGAGTTCTTCAACAGTAATCTGTAAAGGTAAATGGTTCGTTTGCCTTAAGATAGCTAATTTTTGAGCTAGTTTTTTATGATTCCATTTTTGAATTTCCGTTTGATCGATGAAAATATCCCCACTACTTGCTTTTTGTAGTCGACCAAGCAAAGATAAGAGACTGCTTTTTCCAGCTCCATTTGGGCCAATCAAAGCAATGAGCTTGTTTTGAGGGAATTCCTGTGTTAGCTGATCTAAAATTGTTTTTTTAGATAAGGCATAGTGTACGTCTTTTATTTGAATCATCTCCAGTTCCTTTCCATTAATATTTTTGTAATGAAGAAACAACCACCTACAAATTGAATGACAGTGCTAATCGTGGTTTTTAACTGAAATACGTGTTCTACTAATAGTTGTCCGCCTACCAAGGCAAATACACCGACAAAAATCCCAAAAATAAATAACCATTTATGTTGATAACCGGCATAGAGTTGGTAAGATAGCGTGCTAATAATAAATCCTAAAAAAATAGTTGGACCGACCAAGGCAGTGGCTACCCCAGTTGAAAGCGCTACGGAAAAAAGGAGCATCCGTTGAGTAAATAATGGATTAATCCCTAAACTGGTAGCTTGAACATTCCCTAGGTGTAAAATATCTAGTTCCGGTGCGAAATAAAATTGAACCAGACTAGCTAGAATAATCAGGATGGCACCAATGAATAAATGATTTGTTTGTACTTTGGCAAAGCTTGCAAATAACTTTCCTTGTAATAGGTCGTATTCATTAGGATCCATGATTACTTGTAAAAAGGTACTAATACTTGAGAAAAAAGTGCTACTAATTACCCCAGTCATTAGTAGTAAATATAAATTGTTAGTTGTTTTATTCATAAAAAAACTAAATAAAATGACACAAAACAGACACATAATCAGTAATTGACTATGTGATAAGGTTTGAAAAGTTATCGTGCTAGTTGAAAGAGCAATAGCAACCAAAATAAAGGCAAGGACTTTTTTTCCTCTAAGTAATAAGGCGAATTCCCAGTTTCCATACGTATGAATGGCTAGATAAGTGGCTAAGGTAATCAATGTGATACTTATCAGTAATATTAAACGCAATCGAAAAACTTTGCTTTGATTTATCATGCCAATCTTCTCCTAAATAAAATGTAAATAAAAATAGCCCCACCTAAAATGCCAGCAGTAACACTAACCGATATTTCATACGGATAAATGATAATTCTTGATAAAACATCACAAAACAGTAAAAATATACTACCCAATAAAGCATTAAATATTAAAGTGTGTTGTAAATAATCACCGTAAATAATTGAGACGATATTTGGTATAACAATCCCTATAAATGGAATAGAGCCAACCATCATTAAGACTGCACAACAGGCTAGCGCAATTAAAGCGCAAACGACTAACTGCAATTGTCGATAGGAGATGCCAAGACTATTGGCTAATTCTTCTCCTAAACCAGCAATCATTATTTTAAAGCCTAGTAAATAAAGGATGATGAGTACCGGAATACAGAGGTAGATTAATTCATAATTACCAGCGAAAACTAAGGCAAAATTTCCTTGTAGCCAGGAAGATAAATTCTGGACTAATTGAAATTGGTAAGCAAAATAAGTGGCAATTGAGCCAACAATATTCCCTAACATTATGCCCGTTAATGGTAAAATGAACGGATTGTATCTAGGTACAAATTGTTGAATAAGTAAAAAAATCATGACACCCAAGTAGGCAAAAAGAAATGCTGTTAAAGCTCTAATCAATAGGGGGCTATTGGGTAAAAATAGCATGACTAACAAAATTCCTAGTCGTGCACTATCCATCATGCCAATGGTTGAGATGGAGACAAATTTGTTTTGAAAGATGTGCTGTAAAATTGCGCCACAGACACATAAAGTTGCACCAGCTAGTACCAAACTAATCGTTCTAGGAATTCTTGTATAATAAAACAATAGTTTATCAGTTGTCGTTAGCGTATTGTCAGATAAGATTTTCAATGGATGACTACCAATACTAAGGGATAATCCCAATAATAGAAGTAAGCCTAATAAAACGCCCCATTTTTTCAAACAATCACCTCCTAAATGATAAGGGTTTTCATTATCATTTAGCGTTTTAAGCTAAAACAGCTATTTTTTCAAGATGTTTTTTAATTGTTTTTTAATAATATCAAATCTCTTGATGAAATCGTACCAAATAAATTAGCTAAAGATGCCTTAAATGATGTCTGCACAGGTGGTAATCCTCGTGATACCAACGTAGAGGAAATTATTGCATTATACAGATCATTACTATAATTTTTACTATTAAATTTCTCGGTAGGGGTGCAAACTTACCGAGATTTTTTAGCGATGTAAAGCGAGTTGTTCAACTACAAAAAATTTGAGTAATACTTGCCGTATGAAAAAATGAAAGATTCGTGATGGCTGTAAAATGATGCAAGGAATGTGATATCTTTTCTTGATAGTTGCTCATATCGATTCTCGTGTTATAATGTCAAGAGATTCATTTTTTATCAATTGTGTGTAAATATATTATAATAGTAGAAAAAGAAAGGAATAGATAGATATGGCAACGATTCAGTGGTTTCCTGGGCATATGGCCAAAGCCAAGCGCGAAGTGAGTGAGAAACTAAAATTTGTTGATATTGTGTTTGAGCTAGTGGATGCGCGCCTGCCTTTATCTTCAAGAAATCCCTTATTAAACCAAATCTTACAGCAAAAGCCCAGAATCATTTTATTGAACAAGGCTGATTTAGCTGATCCAAAACAGACAACTCAATGGATTGAGTATTTTAAAAATCAAGGAGTTACAGCCTTAGCAATTAATGCTCAGGAAAGTCAGGGAATTAAACAGATTGTCCCTTTAGCGAAAGCCACGCTAAAAGAAAAAATAGCTAGAGATAAATCAAGAGGCTTAAAACCTAGAGCTATTCGGGCAATGATATTAGGAATTCCAAATGTTGGTAAGTCTACTTTGTTGAATCGCTTAATTGGTAAAAAAATTGCCCAAACAGGGAATAAGCCTGGGGTTACGAAGGGACAACAATGGTTAAAATTAGGCAACGAACTAGAATTATTAGATACACCGGGAATTTTGTGGCCAAAGTTTGATGATGAAGCCATCGGTATGAAATTAGCGCTAACGGGTGCAATCAAAGATCAATTATTACATTTAGATGATTTAACCATTTATGGATTAGACTTTTTTGCACGCTATTATCCTGGACATATTAAAACCCGTTATGCTTTTGCTGATGAAAGTCTACTAGGTGGCGAATTAATTATGCAATTGTCACAAGGACTAGGTTTTAGAGATGATTATGATCGTGCCTGTGAACGAATTATTCATGATATTCGCCAGGGAAAATTAGGTCGTTTTACTTTAGATCGAATCGAGGAAGTTGACTATGAGTGAAAAGCAAACCATTGCAGCGATTAAAGCTAAGCTGATGACCATTCATGAGCGCAATCATCCTGATTTATTGTTGTTTGCTAAAGATGAACGTGCAGGTGTCAAGCAGGCGGTAAAGCAATGTATCAAACGGATTGAAAAAGAAGAGCAATTGCAGCTTAAAGCGCAAGAAATGAAGAAATATGAACGTTTAGCTTATGCGCAAGGCTATAAGGCGATTGCAGGGATAGATGAAGTAGGGCGTGGTCCTTTAGCTGGGCCAGTTGTCGCTGCAGCGGTCATTTTACCAACAGATGAAGAGCTTTTAGGCCTAAATGATTCTAAGCAGCTTTCAGAGAAGAAACGTGAGCAATTATATGATGAAATTAAAGAAAAAGCTTTAGCTATTGGTATAGGGATAATAGACAATCAACGAATTGATCAAATAAACATTTATCAAGCAAGTAAAGAAGCGATGAAAAAAGCTTTGAGCCAATTAGCAGTAGAACCAGATTATCTTTTAATTGATGCAATGAGTTTAGAAGTCCCGATTGCCCAAGAAGGGATTATTAAAGGGGATGCAAAATCGGCTTCAATTGCGGCAGCTAGTATTGTTGCTAAAGTTTATCGTGATCGTTTAATGCAAGCATATGATCAAAAATACCCTGGCTATGGCTTTGCAAAAAATGCTGGTTACGGTACTAAGGAGCATTTAGCTGGTTTACAGACATTAGGCATCACACCGATTCATCGGTTAACCTTTGCTCCAATAAAAGATATGATTTAAAAAAATATTCTCTCCTTTTGTAGTATTTATATATAAAAGGAGGGATTTTTTGTGTTTAGTGAATTAACCCCACAGGAGCAATTATGTTTAAAATTAAGTTATCTACCTTTAAGTATCCAAAAAAAATGGTGCTGTATCGATTATTTTCAAGATAAACTAGATGAAAATGCTATAAGTTATCCAGCTGAAAGGATAGCAACAATTTTACAAATTCAACGAAATCTGGAGAAATTCAGGCAATATTGGGAGTATTTAACCGTTGAACGATTGACTGATTTATTAAAAGATCAACAATATATTACCTATTTTTCAAGTGATTATCCTTTTTTATTAAAGCAAAGCTATCAGCCACCAATAGTTTTATACTATATTGGTAATCTTGCCCTTATTCATCAGCCCCAGATTGCTTTTGTTGGTTCAAGGCAGGCGTGTAATTATTCATTACAAATACTAGAAACTTTGATTCCTCCACTTGTAGCGAAGGATTTTTGTATCACTAGTGGGTTGGCTAAAGGAGTGGATGTGCATAGTCATTTGACCGCGATGAATCATCAAGGGCATACAATCGGAGTAATTGGCTGTGGTTTAGATATTTGCTATCCCAAAGAAGTGCTTTCAACTTATGAACGAATGAAAGGTCAACAATTAATTATTAGCGAATATCCAAAAGGGACTCAGGTAAAACGTTATCATTTTCCGTTGCGTAATCGGATTATTGCTAGTCTATCCCAAGGTGTGTGTGTCATTGAGGCTAAAGAAAAGAGCGGCTCATTGATTACCGCTCAAATTGCTTTAGATGAAGGAAGGCAAGTCTTTATTGTTCCTGGCGATGTATTAAGTGGCCGATTCAATGGTGGGTTAAAATTAATACAAGAAGGTGCTAAGTGTGTCATGAATGCGTGGGATATTTTAGAAGAGTTTAGTTATTAAAAAAACACGACCTCTAGGTGAGCGGCACTTGTTTTAGGTTAAATATTTTTTAGAAAAACAGTTTAAATGACTATTAAAAGAAATTAAGGAAATACGTGATTTTTCTTTTTTCAAACATAAGATTCTTGACAAACGTTTATTGACTAGTTATTATGAGTTACGATTTATGTTGTCAATTGTAGCAAATATATAATATATATAGTAGAAATTTGCAGGAAGGAGCAACAATCGATGGCGTATAAATATTTGGTAATCGTAGAATCTCCAGCCAAAGCAAAAACAATCGAAAAATATTTAGGAAAAAATTATAAAGTAGTCGCTAGCGTGGGACATGTTAGAGATTTACCTAAAAGTAAAATGGGAATTGATGTAGAAAATAATTATGAACCACATTACATTTCGATTCGCGGAAAAGGCGATGTGATTAAGAGCTTAAGAGCAGCGGCTAAACGTGCCGATAAAGTTTTTCTAGCGAGTGACCCGGATAGAGAAGGAGAGGCAATCGCTTGGCATTTAGCGCATATTTTAGGATTATCGTTGTCAGAAAAAAATCGTGTTGTTTTCAATGAAATTACAAAAGATGCGGTGAAGGCAGCATTTAAAGAGCCTAGAAGCATTAATTTAGATTTAGTTGATGCCCAACAAGCGAGACGGGTGTTGGATCGCTTGGTCGGTTATTCCATTAGTCCGATTCTTTGGAAAAAAGTGAAGAAGGGCTTGAGTGCTGGTCGAGTGCAATCGATTGCCTTAAAAATGATTATTGATCGTGAAAATGAAATTCGTCAATTTGAACCAGAAGAATATTGGAGTATTGATGGGAATTTTAAAAAAGGTCGTCAAAAATTCAAAGCAAGTTTTTGGGGTGTAGCTGGCGAGAAGGTCAAGCTAGCTAACGCTGAGGATGTCCAAGCTGTTTTACAAAAAGTAAACTCTGATGAATATCAAGTAACAAAAGTTGAGAAAAAAGAACGCAAGCGTAATCCAGCAGCACCATTTACGACAAGTAGCTTACAACAAGAGGCTGCAAGAAAATTAAACTTTAGAACACGTAAAACGATGATGGTGGCGCAACAACTTTATGAGGGAATTTCGTTAGGTAAACAAGGAACAGTTGGTTTAATTACTTACATGCGTACAGACTCCAAACGAATTGCAGATACGGCTAAGCAGGAGGCAGCAGCCTATATCGAAGAAGTGTTTGGACAGGAATATGCTGCTCATGATAGTAAAAAAGTTGTTAATGCGCAAGGGGCACAGGATGCCCACGAAGCGATCCGACCAACTAGTACCTTACGCACACCTGAAAGTATCGAGCAGTATTTAGATAAAGACCAAATGAAGCTCTATCGTTTAATTTGGTCACGTTTTGTGGCTAGTCAAATGACGCCGGCTATTTTGGATACAATGAAGGTTTCTTTAGAACAAAATGGGGTGACTTTTATTGCCAATGGCTCCAAGGTGAAATTCCAAGGATTCATGAAAGTGTATATCGAAGGTCGTGACGATGGAAAAGAAGAAAAAGAGAATTTATTGCCTGAGCTAGTTGAAGGTGAGATAGTGCAATCTGTAGATGTTGAACCAAAACAACATTTTACGCAACCACCAGCGCGCTTTAGTGAAGCAACCTTAATTCGAACTTTAGAAGAAAATGGCGTCGGTCGGCCATCAACTTATGCACCGACTTTAGATACTATTCAGCGTCGTTATTATGTGAAGCTAGCGCAAAAGCGGTTTGAGCCAACTGAATTAGGGGAGATTGTGAATACACTAACCGTGGACTTTTTCCCTAAAATCGTGGATATTCACTTTACTGCCGATATGGAAAATAGTCTAGACCTAGTAGAAGAAGGCAAAGAAAACTGGGTGCAAGTAATCGATAGCTTCTATCAGCCTTTTGCCAAAGAATTAGCTACGGCTGAAGAAAAGATTGAGAAAGTACAGATTAAAGATGAACCAGCTGGCTTTGACTGCGATGTTTGTGGTCATCCGATGGTAATTAAGCTAGGCAAATATGGTAAATTTTATGCATGCAGTAATTTTCCGGAATGTCGCAATACTAAGCCGATTGTTAAAGAGATTGGCGTTACTTGTCCTAAATGTCATCAAGGACAGATTATCGAAAGAAAATCTAAGAAAAATCGTGTCTTCTATGGCTGTAATCATTATCCTGATTGTGATTTTGTTTCATGGGATAAACCAATTGGTCGCGATTGTCCAAAATGCAACCACTATTTAGTCGAGAAAAAGGTTAAAGGTGGTAAACAAGTAGTTTGTCCAAATGGTGATTATGAAGAAGCCGTGCAAAAGTAAATAGATTGGAGAAAAGAATGAGTTTTGTAAATGTAATAGGTGCCGGTCTTGCCGGTAGTGAAGCCGCTTGGCAAATCGCCCAAGCTGGTGTTGAGGTGAGATTGTATGAGATGCGTCCGAAAAAATCAACCCCTGCCCATCATACTTCGCAGTTTGCCGAATTAGTTTGTTCTAATTCATTACGTGGAAATAGCTTGCAAAATGCAGTAGGCGTATTAAAAGAAGAAATGCGCCGTTTAAATTCGGTGATTTTAGCTTCTGCTGATGCAACCAGCGTGCCGGCGGGGGGCGCTTTAGCGGTTGACCGTGAGACTTTTTCAGCAATGGTCACAGAAAAAGTGAAGAATCATCCTTTAGTAACCGTGATTGAAGAAGAGGTAACCACATTTCCAGAAGGGATTACAGTTGTAGCAACAGGCCCACTTACTTCAGAGGGATTATCCAAAACAATTAAAGATTTCAATGGTTCAGATGGCTTTTATTTTTATGATGCAGCCGCACCAATTATTGAAAAATCTTCAATCAACTTTGATAAAGTATATTTAAAATCACGTTATGATAAAGGTGAAGCAGCCTATCTAAATTGTCCAATGACTAAAGAAGAGTTTGAAGCTTTCCGTGAAGCTTTAATTAGTGCTGAAGTCGCACCATTAAAGGAATTTGAGAAAGAAAAATACTTTGAAGGTTGTATGCCAATTGAAGTAATGGCGGCTCGTGGAGAAAAAACGATGTTATTTGGCCCAATGAAGCCAGTCGGTTTAGAAGATCCTAAAACGGGTAAACGTCCATATGCTGTTATTCAATTGCGTCAAGATAATGCAGCCGCTTCACTATATAATATCGTCGGCTTCCAAACGCATCTAAAATGGGGCGAACAAAAACGAGTATTTCAAATGATTCCAGGTTTAGAAAATGCTGAATTTGTTCGCTATGGTGTGATGCATCGTAATAGCTTTATGAATTCCCCTGAATTGTTGTTACCAACCTATCAATCACGAAAAGATGAGCGAATTTTCTTTGCTGGTCAAATGACGGGAGTAGAAGGCTATGTAGAAAGTGCAGCTAGTGGACTAATTGCGGGGATGAATGCCGCTCGTTTAGCTAAGGGCGAAGAACTAATTGAATTTCCTAGAGAGACGGCGATTGGTAGTATGGCGTATTACATTACGCATGCAGAAGGCAAACATTTCCAACCGATGAATGCTAATTTTGGGTTACTACCTGAATTACCAGAACGAATTAAAGATAAGAAATTACGCTATGAAACTTTGGCCAATCGTGCCTTAAGAGCTTTAGATGAGTTGAAAAATCAATATCAATTGCATGTAAAATAATTTATATGTCAGTTTGTGAATGAATATAAAAAATTGACTGTGTACTTTTTACTAAGTTGTCACACTGAAATTTAACCAAGGCTTAAAACAATTAGGTTAAATGTTGACTAACTAAAAAGTACACAGTTTTTTTGTAAAATGATAAATATTTTATTAAGTTTTTAACTAAATAATCTAACAATTTTGCTAAAATATGATAACATTTCTATTATTGTAGCTGTGAAAAAGAAAATTCTGACAATTGATTGTATTTTTAGATAAGCTATGATAAAGTGTAAATTGTATAAGCAGTTAGAAAATTCTGTAAAATGAAACAGTTTAATATAGCAAGAATCATTTGAGGAGGAGAATCAATGGTTGAGTCACAATTTCATTCAACAACAATTTGTGCGATTGAAAAAGATGGAAAATTTGCGATGGCTGGTGATGGTCAAGTAACTTTGGGTGAAAAGATTGTTATGAAAGCTACTGCACGCAAGGTAAGAAGAATTTATAATGGTCAAGTAGTAGTTGGCTTTGCTGGTAGCGTGGCTGATGCTTTTACTCTAGAAGAAAAATTCGAAGGAAAATTAAATGAGTTCAATGGTAATCTGCAAAGAGCCGCGGTGGAATTAGCTCAAGAATGGCGGACCCAACAATCTATGCAAAAATTGGAAGCGATGTTAATTGTCATGAATGACAAAGAAATGCTATTAGTCTCTGGTACCGGTGAAGTGATTGCGCCAGATGATGGGATTTTAGCTATCGGTTCGGGAGGCAATTATGCGATGGCAGCAGCAAGAGCCATGAAACAGTATGGTGATGCGAATTTATCAGCAAGTGAGATTGCTAAAAATGCCTTAACGATTGCGGCAGATATTTGTGTCTTTACGAACCACAATATTATCGTAGAAGAGTTTTAGGAGGATTGAATGTGTTAAATCAAGTACAAACACCTAGAGAGATCGTCTCTGAATTAGATAAATACATTATTGGTCAAACCAAAGCTAAACGCTCAGTAGCAGTAGCTCTAAGAAATAGATATCGTCGTATGCAATTAGATGAAAAAATGCAACAGGATGTAACCCCTAAGAATATCTTAATGATTGGACCAACAGGGGTTGGTAAGACAGAGATTGCTAGACGTTTAGCAAGTATTGTACAAGCGCCATTTATTAAAGTGGAAGCAACTAAGTTTACAGAAGTTGGTTACGTCGGTCGTGATGTTGAATCAATGGTTCGTGATTTAGTAGAAAATGGCATTCAAATTGTTAAAAAACAACAATATGCACGTGTACGTGTACAGGCAGAGAAGAAAGCCAATCGTCGTTTAGTGAAGGCATTGGTACCTGGGATTAAAAAAGAACAAAAGAAATCCACTAATCCGTATGAACAAATGATGTCAATGTTCCAGGGAATGCAAGGACAAGCCCAAGATGAGGTCAAAGAAGAGTTAACTGATGAAATTAGAAGCACGCGTCAAGCAGTCTATGAACAGTTAGAAAAAGGCTATCTTGATCAAAAAGAAGTAACCATTGAAATTGATGAACCAAAAGTGCAAATGCCAAGTTTAAATAATGGTTTGGAACAAATGGGCATTGATTTACAGGAAACTTTAGGTGCTTTAAAGCCAAGAAAGAAAATTTCACGAACACTAACGGTTAAAGAAGCGAGAGAATTATTAATCAATGAAGAATCATCTAAATTAGTAAATGATGCAGATATTCATTCAGAAGCGCTAAAATTAGCAGAAACTTCCGGAATTATTTTTATTGATGAAATTGATAAGATTACCTCAAAATCAAAACAATCAGGAGAAGTTTCCCGTGAAGGCGTTCAAAGAGATATTTTACCGATTGTTGAAGGGTCACAAGTAAATACTAAATACGGTCCAATCCAAACAGATCATATTTTGTTTATTGCTTCAGGCGCCTTTCATTTATCAAAACCAAGTGATTTGATTCCTGAATTACAAGGCCGTTTTCCTATTCGAGTAGAATTAGATGATTTATCAACTGAAGATTTTGTGAAGATTTTAACTGAACCTAATAATGCTTTAGTTAAACAATATATTGCTTTATTGGCTACTGAAAATATTCAAGTAACCTTTACTAAAGAAGCGATTGAAAAAATTGCTCAAATTGCCTATCAAGTCAATCGTGACACCGATAATATTGGTGCAAGACGTTTGCATACGATTTTAGAAAGATTACTTGAGGATTTATTATTTGAAGCCTCTGATATGCAAATGGGCGAAATTACCATAACCGAAAGCTATGTAGCTGAAAAATTAGATGATATTGCTCAAGATGAGGATATGAGCCGTTTCATTTTATAAAATGGAGTTAGGAGTAAATGAAATGACGACTTTATTACAAAAAACACGCCAGATTAATGAATTACTTCAACAAAAAAATACATTAATTAATACAAGTAGTCTACCTTATAATCGTATGGCGATGATTTTAGGTGATATTTTAGATACGATTACTTATATTATCAGCAGTGAAGGTACGTTGTTGGGAGTAAACGAAAAACATGATGTCAATAATGATCGGGTTAAAAAGATGTTGACGGAAAAGCAATTTCCAAAACAATATACCGATATGGTTGACCAAATTGAAAAAACGGTGGCCAATATTCCAGTTACAGACGATTTAACGGCCTTTCCTATTGAATTTAGAGAATTATATCTAGAAGGTTTAACTACGATTATTCCTATTTTTGGTGCAGGTGAGCGTTTAGGAACCATTATTTTATCTAAACTGGATGATACTTTTAATGAAGATGATTTAGTTTTAGCCGAATATAGTGCAACAGTAGTCGGGATGCAGATTTTATACCAAAAATCTCGCAATATTGAAGAAGATATTCGCAGTGCAACAGCTGTTCAAATGGCTATTAATACTTTGTCCTATTCAGAATTAAAAGCAGTGCAAGCAATCTTTAATGCTTTAGAAGGCGATGAAGGCCGTTTAACAGCTTCTAGTATTGCGGATGAAATTGGGATCACGCGTTCAGTTATTGTGAATGCATTGCGTAAACTTGAATCGGCAGGGATTATTGAATCGCGTTCTTTAGGAATGAAAGGAACTTATTTGCGAATTATCAATCATCGTTTTAAAGAAGAGTTAAACAAATAATTTATTTGATAAGAGGGATTTTATGTATACAATTCAAAATCAGTATCTCAAGGCTGAATTTATAGCTAAGGGTGCTGAATTACAAAGTTTATTTCATCTACAAAATCAGACAGAATATCTTTGGCAAGCTGATCCAAATCATTGGGGCAAACATGCACCCATTCTTTTTCCGATTGTTGGTGCGCTAAAAGAGAATACTTATCAATATAATCAAGAAAGTTTTACGTTAACTCGTCATGGATTTGCGCGCGATCGTAAATTTGACGTAGTTGATCAACAAGCAGAGGCTATTACTTTTTGTTTAAAAGCTGATGAAAATACAAGACAACAGTTTCCATTTTCATTTGAACTATATGTATCGTATCGATTAGTAGAAGAATCTTTGGTTGTTGAGTATAAAGTCGTAAATTGTGATCGAAAAACGATGTACTATGGCATTGGTGGTCATCCTGCCTTTAATGCACCCATTGATTCTCGTTTAAGTTTTGAAGATTATGAACTTGTTTTTGAAAAAGGAAAATTTTTACAACAAATACCTCTGGTTGATAATTGTTTAGATTTAACTAATGCATTAAAAGAAGTTAGTCAGTCGGTCTATCCGTTAACTCATGATTTGTTTAAAAATGATGCCTTAGTATTTGAAACAACTACTGATGAAGTGCAAATTACTCTTCAAAGTAAAAAAGATACACGGAAAGTCATTGTTTCTTATAAGGATTTACCTTTTGTGGGCTTATGGTCTACCTATCCTATAGCTTCTGATTTTGTTTGTATCGAACCATGGGCAAGTGTTGCGGATATCGTGACAACTAATGGTCAATTAACTGAAAAGTATGGCATAGAAGAATTGGCAGAAAATCAAGAAAAAACTTATCAGTATGTTATTACTGTTAAATAAAAGAAACATCCGCTCGTAATTAAGTGAGCGGATGTTTCTTTTATTTTTTATTATTTTTTTTACGTAAACCAAAAGGTACGGTATTTTCATTACCAGCTAAAATTCGTTGAATATTTTCTTTATGTCGATAAAAAATAAAGGCACTTACGGCAATTGCTATACCGGTCAATAACCAATTGTGATTAGGTAAAATAAATGGACAAATATTTGGTAAAAAAATAGTTGAAAGAGTAATTAACACAGCAGCGATCATACTTGAAAGGCTAACCATACTAGTAAAATATAAACAAATAATAAAAATCAAACAAGAATAGATAAAAAAGATTGGTTGATACCCCAGTAACATCCCAGCACTAGTTGCGACTGCTTTTCCACCTTTAAAACCAGCAAAAATAGGGAAGGTATGCCCAAGAATTGCTGCTACCCCATACCATAACGGATTGATATTTTCAATATGAAAAATGACTGGTAAACAAGTGGCTAAGGTTCCCTTTAAGATATCAATAAATAAAACTGCAATTCCTGCTTTTTTACCGAGTACTCTAAAAGTATTGGTTGTTCCAGTATTTCCACTACCATGTTGACGAATATCTGTTTGATAAAATAATTTGCCAATCCATACACCTGATGGAATGGAACCTAGTAGATATGCGATAATAAATAAAAAGTATTTTAACATAAAATCCACCTTTAAATAAAAACTATATAGATTGTATCACGAAACATAACGAACAACAATTATTCTTTCAAAAGTGATCTTTATAAATATGGTATAATAAAGCGAATACTTATAGAATAGGAGTTGTTTGTGATGGAATTATCAGATGAAAAATTAATTAGCTATTTAAAAGATAGTCAGACGATAGCTATAATCGGTTTAAGTGATAAGGAAGATAGAACGAGTCATCGAATTAGTGCATTTATGCAAGCGAAAGGTTATAAAATAATCCCGATTAATCCAAAATTAGCGGGGCAAAAAATACTAGGCGAACAAGTCTATGCTTCTTTAAAAGAGGTGCCAGAAACAATTGATATTGTGAATATCTTTAGAAGAAGTGAGTTTTTACCCGCTATTGCAGAAGAATTCGTTCAGACAAATGCGAAAGTTTTTTGGGCACAATTAGGTATTGAAAACGAAGAAGCTGTAGCTATTTTACAAAAAGCTAAACGGTATGATATTGTGATGGATCGCTGTATTAAAATCGAATATCAGCGTTTAATAGAACTTGACTAGTTTATTTAGATTATAAAAAATTTGACATTGTTTCAATAAATTATGATAAAATAGCGTTTAGTGTTAGAAACACTTTGAAAAAAATGATGCTTTCAAAGTGTTTCTTATTCATGAAGAGTATGTAAAAAGGAGCGTTCATTTTGGCAAAACAAACCAATGAATATAATGATCAATCCATTCAGGTGTTAGAAGGACTTGAAGCGGTAAGAAAACGTCCAGGGATGTATATCGGTTCAACAGATGGACGAGGCTTACACCATCTAGTCTATGAAATTGTAGATAATGCAGTTGACGAAGTATTAGCCGGTTTTGGCGATAAAATTAATGTAACGATTGAAAAAGACAATAGTATCACGGTTCAAGACTTTGGACGCGGAATGCCCGTTGGGATGCATGCGTCAGGTATTCCAACTGCTGAAGTCATTTTTACTGTCTTACATGCCGGTGGTAAATTTGGTCAAGGTGGTTACAAAACCTCTGGTGGGTTACATGGTGTGGGTGCGAGTGTTGTTAATGCGTTATCCAGTCATTTAGATGTAACCATTGTTAGAGACGGTCAAAAATATCAACAGATGTTTGAAGATGGTGGAAAACCTGTAACGACGTTGAAATCATTGGGTAAGACTAAAGAAGAAAATGGTACAACGGTTCATTTTAAACCTGATGGAAAAATCTTTTCGACGACTCAGTTTTCGTATGAGACATTAGCAGAACGTTTAAGAGAATCTGCATTTTTACTTCGCAATGTAAAAATTACCTTGACCGATTTAAGAGGCGAAGAAGTTGTTCAAGAAGTCTTTCATTATGAAGAAGGTATTAAAGAATTTGTTGCTTATCTAAATGAAGAAAAAGATACGTTGACTCCAGTGATCTATTTTTCTGGTGAAAAAGACGGGATTGAATTAGAAGTCGCTTTTCAATATAATGATGGCTATTCAGAAAATCTACTATCATTTGTTAACAACGTTCGTACTAAAGATGGTGGTACTCATGAAGTTGGCTTTAAAACAGCTTTGACTAAATCATTTAATGAATTTGCTCGTAAGGTAAACTTACTGAAAGATAAGGATAAAAATCTTGAAGGTAGTGATTTTAGAGAAGGTTTAGCTGCTGTATTATCGGTTAAAGTAGTGGAAAATCTCCTTCAATTTGAAGGTCAAACAAAAGAAAAATTAGGCACTTCAGCAGCTCGGACTGCAGTAGATGCAACGTTATCTGAACAATTAAGCTTTTTCCTTTTAGAAAATAATGAAATGAGCCAGATGCTTGTCCGCAAGGCAATCAAAGCTAGAGAGGCTAGAGAAGCAGCACGAAAAGCTCGAGAAGAAAGTCGTACGGGTAAAAAGAAGAAAAAAGGCGAATCGTTATTATCTGGAAAATTGACGCCTGCTCAATCAAAAAATGCTAAGAAAAATGAATTGTATCTTGTGGAAGGTGATTCAGCGGGTGGCTCGGCTAAACAAGGTCGTGATCGTAAATTCCAAGCGATTTTACCTTTACGTGGGAAAGTCATTAATACTGAAAAAGCTAATATGCAAGAAATTTTGAAAAATGAAGAAATCAATACAATGATTTATACTATTGGTGCTGGAGTAGGTCCTGAATTTTCAGTAGAAGATTGCAATTACGATAAGATTATCATTATGACCGATGCGGATACGGATGGTGCACATATTCAAGTGTTATTATTGACCTTTTTCTATCGCTATATGAAACCATTAATTGAAGCGGGAAAGGTTTATATTGCTTTACCGCCATTGTATAAAGTTTCTAAGGGAACAGGCAAAAAAGCAGTCGTTGAATATGCTTGGACTGATGAGGAATTAAGTAGTAAAATCAAAAAAGTCGGTAAAGGCTATATGTTGCAACGTTATAAAGGTCTAGGTGAAATGAATGCAGAGCAGCTCTGGGAAACCACCATGAATCCGGAAACTCGTACGCTTATTCGTGTACGTATTGACGATGCAGCCCAAGCGGAACGTCGAGTGACTACTTTGATGGGTAGCAAGGTTGAACCTAGACGTAAATGGATTGAAAATCATGTTCAATTTACTTTAGAAGAAGAAGGTAGCATTTTAGAGCGCAGAACAGTCGAAGAACCGACAACTACCACTCAAGATAATGAGCCAACTGAATATGAAGAAATCAGTATCTTTGATTTGTAGGAGGAATTTGATTGGAACAAGAAAAAAATATTGAAGAACTAACCCTTGAAGATGTCATGGGTGATCGCTTTGGTCGATATTCTAAATATATTATTCAAGAACGTGCTTTGCCGGATATTCGAGATGGCTTAAAACCGGTTCAACGTAGAATATTATTTGCAATGAACAAAGATGGCAATACTTTTGAAAAAGCCTTCCGTAAGTCGGCAAAATCAGTTGGTAATATCATGGGATTTTTCCATCCACATGGTGATATTAGTATTTATGAAGCCATGGTCAGAATGAGTCAGGATTGGAAATTGCGAGAGATTCTGATTGAAATGCATGGTAATAACGGAAGTATGGATGGGGATCCACCAGCAGCGATGCGTTATACCGAAGCTAGATTGTCTGAGTTAAGTGGTGAATTATTAAAAGATATCGAAAAAGAAACAGTCGAGTTAGTCTGGAACTTTGATGATTCAGAAAAAGAACCTACTGTTTTACCCGCCAAATTTCCTAATTTGTTAGTTAATGGATCAACAGGGATTTCAGCGGGGTATGCAACGGAAATTCCGCCACATAATTTAGCTGAAGTGATTGATGGTACAATTTATTTGATTGATCATCCAAATGCTAGCTTAAGTCAATTAATGAAATATATTCCAGGTCCAGATTTTCCAACAGGTGGGATATTGCAAGGCACAAAAGAGTTAGCACAAGCCTATGAAACTGGTCGTGGTAAGGTGATATTGCGTTCTAAGACATTTATTGAAAATATCAAAGGAAATAAACAACAAATAGTTATAAATGAAATTCCTTATGAAGTCAATAAAGCCAATTTAGTCCGAAAAATTGATGAAATTCGCATTAACAAAAAAATCGATGGGATTGCTGAAGTCCGTGATGAAAGTGATCGTACGGGACTGCAAATTGTTGTTGAATTAAAAAAAGATGCCAATGCAGAAGGTATCTTAAATTACTTGTTTAAAAATACGGAATTACAGATTAACTATAACTTTAATATGGTGGCAATCGATCAAAAGCGTCCACAACAAGTTGGCTTAAAACATATTTTAAGTAGTTATATTCAGCATCGAAAAGAAGTCGTGCTAAAACGTAGCCAATTTGAATTGAAAAAAGCCCAAACAAGACAACACATTGTTGATGGTTTGATGAAGGCTTTGTCAATTTTAGATGAAGTAATTCAAACTATTCGAGCAAGTAAAGATAAAAAAGATGCTAAAAATAATTTGATTATTCAACATCAGTTTACAGCTGAACAAGCTGAGGCGATTGTTAACTTACAATTATATCGTTTAACTAATACGGATATTACACAATTACAAAAAGAAGCAGAGGAGTTAGCATTAGAAATTGCTACCTTACAAAAAATCATTGCTAATGAAGATGAATTGCTGCAAGTTATTAAACAAGAGTTGAAAAACATTAAGAAAAAATATGGCAATGAACGATTAACGAAGATACAAGAAGAAATTGAAGAAATTAAGATTGAAACTGAAGTTCTTATTGCTTCTGAAGATGTAATGGTAACTGTAACTAAGGAAGGTTATGTTAAACGCAGTAGTTTACGTTCATACGCTGCTTCAAACTTTGAAGAGTTAGCGATGAAAGAGACTGATTACCTAATCATGTGTCAACAGTTAAATACATTAGACCATATTTTACTAGTAACGAATAAAGGAAATGTCATCTATCGTCCGATTCATGAATTACCTGACTTAAAATGGAAAGAAATTGGCGAACATATTTCACAGACCATTTTAAAACTATCTGTTGATGAAAATATTATTGCAGCCTTCAGTTATAAAGAATTATCCACGGTTGCGACTTTTGTTTTGATGTCCAAACAAGGATTGATTAAACAGGTGAAAATGGCTGATTTTGCTCCGTGGCGTACGTATAAGACGCGATTTGCGACCATGATGAGTTTAAAAGATGATGATGAAGTGGTTAATGTATATTTAACTGAAGAGCAAGAGCTCCAAGATGTATTTGTAGTGACTAATCAAGCTTATGCTTTACGTTTTAGCTTAGATCAGGTGCCGATTTCAGGACCTAAAGCGGCAGGCGTTAAATCAATTAATCTAAAAGAGAATGACTATGTTGTCAATGGATTGTTGGTTTATGCAAATGGTGATACACCTATTCTATTAGTTTCTCAACGATCGGCTGTAAAACGGATGTTAGCTCAAGAGTTACCATCGATGACTCGAGCTAAACGTGGATTGATGATTTTTAGAGAGTTAAAGAAAAATCCACATCGCGTAGTATTTATGGCAGATGGTGAAGAACAGACTTATGAAATGATGAATCAAAAGGGTCAAAGTTATCAATTAGTAAGTGCTACCGTGCCAATTGCTGAGCGTACTTCAAATGGTTCAATGATGTTTGATGAAACTGATGGGGGTCAAGTGATTAGTGTTTATCAGATAATTGATAGCGCACAAATAAAAGAGCAGCCAACTGAATAAAGAAAACTGTTTCAAAACACCTAGCACAGAAGAAAACTGTATCAAAACAGATTTTTCTTCTGTGCTAAATTTATAAAAAAATACACAAAAAAATAATTACATACTTCACAAAATGAAAACCTTGTCATATCAATGGTTAGCGAGATAAGAACTATTATTTTTAGTTTTTTGTTAAAAAAAAAATTTATGAATGGGCTTGCAAAATCCAAAGTATGTGTTATACTGAACATGTAAAAACTGTTACATACTTTTTATAAGTATTAAGGAGGACCTGATAATGACATCAGTTACAAACAAATTAGAAACTTTTAATGAATCTGCTTGGAAGGGCTTTAAAGGAAGCGATTGGAAACATGAAGTAAATACTCGTGCTTTCATCCAACAAAACTACACTGAATATCGTGGTGATGATAGCTTCTTAGAACCAGCTGCTCCAAGTACAGAAAAACTTTGGACAAAACTTCAAGAATTGTTTGAAATTCAACACCAACAAAACGGTGTATATGACATGGATAACAATATTCCAGCAACAATTACATCACATGGTCCTGGCTATTTAATCAAAGAAGAAGAAAAAATCGTAGGTTTACAAACAGATGTACCATTGAAACAAGCCTTCATGCCTTTTGGTGGTATTCGTATGGCAAATACTGCATTAACTTCAAATGGTTATGAAGAAGATCCTGAAATGACAAAAATTTTCACAGAATGGCGTAAAACACACAACCAAGGTGTCTTCGATGCTTATACTGATGAAATGCGTTTAGCACGTAAAAACAAAATCATTACTGGTCTACCAGATGCTTACGGGCGCGGCCGTATTATTGGAGATTATCGTCGTGTAGCTTTATATGGTATTGATTTCTTAATGGAACAAAAGAAAAAAGATCATGATTTAACTGGTAACAAAGTAATGACTGACGATGTTATCCGTTTACGTGAAGAAATTGCAGAACAATATCGTGCATTAAATGACTTGAAGAAAATGGCAGCTTCATATGGATTTGATATTTCTCGTCCAGCTGAAAATGCACAAGAAGCTATCCAATGGTTATACTTTGGTTATCTTGGTGCGATTAAATCTCAAAACGGTGCAGCAATGTCTATTGGACGTATCTCTGCTTTCTTAGATATCTATATTCAACGTGACTTAGAAAACGGTGTAATTACTGAATTTGAAGCACAAGAATTAATTGACCACTTAATTATGAAATTACGTATGGTTAAATTTGCTCGTACACCTGAATACAACCAATTATTCTCTGGTTATCCAATTTGGGCTACTTTATCAATCGCTGGTATGGGCTTAGATGGTCGTTCATTAGTTACTAAGAATGATTTCCGTATCTTACACACTTTAACAAATATGGGACCTTCTCCAGAACCAAACTTAACTGTACTTTATTCTTCACGTTTACCAGAAGGATTCAGAACTTATGCAGCTAAAATCGCTAAACAAAGTTCTTCAATCCAATTTGAAAATGATGATTTATTACGTGCTAACTGGGGTTCTGATGACTGTGCGATTGCATGTTGTGTATCTGCAACAGTAATGGGTAAAGATATGCAATTCTTTGGTGCTCGTGCAAACCTTGCTAAAGCTGTCCTTTATGCGATTAACGGTGGGGTTGATGAAAAGACTAAGATGCAAGTTGCACCTAAGTTCCGTCCAATGACAGGTGATACTTTAGACTTCCATGAATTTATGGAACGCTACAAAGATATCTTAGATTGGTTAGCTGAATTATATGTAAATACATTAAATGTAATTCATTATATGCATGACAAATATGCTTATGAAGCACCGCAATTAGCATTTATGGATTCTAACTTACGTCGTACTTTTGCAACAGGTATTGCGGGTATCTCTCACGCAACTGACTCAATCATGGCTATCAAACATGGTAATGTAAAAGTAATTCGTGATGAAGATGGTATGGCTATTGACTATGTACCACAAAACGAATTCCCAACTTATGGTAACGACAATGAAGAAGCCGATGCAATGGCAAACTGGATCTTAGAATACTTCATGACTCAAATTAAACGTCAACATACTTACCGTAACTCAACACCAACTACGTCATTGTTAACAATTACATCTAACGTAGTTTATGGTAAAGCTACTGGTAATACACCAGACGGACGTCGTGCAGGTAAACCATTAGCACCAGGTGCAAACCCTTCATATCAAGATGGTAAATTCTTGGGTGAAAAGAACGGTTTATTAGCTTCATTAAACTCAACAGCTCGTTTGAACTACCGTAATGCACTTGATGGAATCTCTAATACACAAACAATCAACCCTAATGGTTTAGGTAAAGATGATGAAACACGTATTAACAACTTACGTAATGTGTTAGATGGTTACTTCGACAAAGGTGGCTACCACTTAAACGTAAACGTATTTACAAATGAATTATTACTAGATGCACAAGCTCATCCAGAAAAATATCCAAACTTGACTATTCGTGTATCTGGTTATGCCGTTAAGTTCCGTGATTTAACTCCTGAACAACAAGCAGACGTTATTTCAAGAACTTCACACGACAGACTATAATCGTTTGAATGTAATGAGAGGATGACAAGCAATTGTCATCCTTTTTTACTTAAAAGTTTTCTCATTAACTATTGAATATTGTTCAATATAGAAGTAATTTTTAAGTAAAATGATGCAGATTGGAGAAGAAAAAACTATGTCAAATTCAGCACTTGGTATGATTCACTCAACAGAAAATTTTGGTACCGTGGATGGTCCTGGCGTACGCTTCGTCATTTTTACACAAGGATGCAAGATGCGTTGTCAATTCTGTCATAATCCTGATACTTGGATGATGAAAACCGATACATCTAAAGAACGTTCAGCAGATGATGTCTTACAAGAAGCATTAAAGTATCGTGCGTACTGGGGAAAAGATGGCGGTATTACAGTTAGTGGTGGAGAACCTTTATTACAGCTTGATTTCTTAATTGATTTATTTAAAAAAGCTAAAGAACAAGGCATACATACGACTTTAGATACTTGTGGCAAACCTTTCACAAAAGAGGAACCTTTCTTTAGTAAATTCAATGAATTGTTAACGTATACTGATTTAATTTTATTTGATATTAAACATATTGATAATGAAGGTCATAAGCAATTAACAAGTTTGGGCAATGAAAATATTTTAGAAATGGCTAAATACTTATCTGATGTGAAACAGCCAGTATGGATTCGTCATGTTTTAGTACCTGAAAGAACGGATTATGATGATTTATTGATTCGACTAGATGCATTTATTCAAACGCTTGAAAATGTTGAGAAAGTCGAAGTTTTGCCTTATCACACAATGGGTAAATTCAAATGGGAAAAACTTGGTTTAGACTATCCATTAGAAGGAATAAATCCACCAGAAAAAGAACGTGTTGAAAATGCTAAAAAATTATTACACGTCGATAATTATAAAAAATATCTAGAAAATTAATAAAAAATCGAGAAAGCAATCATTAGATATTGATTCTTTCTCGTTTTTTGTTATGATTGAGTTGGTAAACATTATGAATAGGAGCGAATGATATGTCAAAAATTTTAGTTTTCGGACATCAAAATCCCGATACTGATGCAATCGGCGCAGCAATCGCCTTTGCGTATTTACAAAAAGAATTAGGTAAGGACGTAGAAGCGGTAGCCTTAGGTGAGCCAAACGAAGAAACAGCTTTTGCATTAAAACATTTTGGGTTGACTGCCCCACGTGTTGTAACAAGTGTAGCCGATGAAACAAATCAAGTGATGTTAGTCGACCATAATGAATTCCAACAAAGTGTATCTGATATTGAATCAGTGGAAGTTTTAGCAGTTGTTGATCATCATCGAATTGCTAATTTCCAAACAGCGAATCCATTATATTATCGTGCGGAACCAGTTGGTTGTACATCAACAATCATTTTAAAACTTTACAAAGAAGCAAATGTAGAAGTACCTAAAGCAATCGCTGGGATTATGTTATCTGCTATTGTTTCAGATACTTTATTATTTAAATCACCAACTTGTACTTCAGAAGATATCGCTGCTGCTAAAGAATTGGCAGTTATTGCGGATGTTGACTTAGAAGTTTACGGTTTGGAAATGCTAAAAGCAGGAACTAATCTAGGTAATAAGTCAGCTGATGAGTTAATTGACTTAGATGCTAAAAGTTTCCCAATGGCTGATAAAAATGTACGAATTGCTCAAGTAAATACTGTGGATTTAGCAGCTGTATTTGCACGTCAAGATGAGTTAACGGCAGCAATGCAATCTGCAAATGAAGCAAACGATTATGATTTGTTTGTGCTTGTTGTAACTAATATTTTAGACAGTGATTCAGAAATTTTAGTTGTGGGTGAACCAAAAGAAAAGATTGAAGCTGCTTTTGATGTGAAATTAGTGAACCAACGTGCATTACTAAAAGGTGTTGTTTCACGTAAGAAACAAGTTGTTCCTCAAATTACAGCTGCTTTTCAAGCATAAGCGTATTAAGATTTAAATTAGACATTGTCCATGAAAATTATTTGTCAACTGTAATGCAATATTACGCATTCGTTTTAGATCTGACAATTTTTTTCATGGATTTTCTTTAGAATTTGTAAGAAAGGAGGAGCTGTAGAAAACAGCTTTAGTAAAAATGTATTATTTATATGGTGAAAACTATCAAGAGATACAGTCGATTATCGAAAGTTCTTTTTTCAATCAATTGGTTGCGTATTTGTTAAATAATGAATCGGTTATTTTACGAGATTTGAAAAAACAATTTGCTGACGAAAGTCTTTTTGATAAAAAACTTGATAAATTAATTGAAGCTGGATTAGTTGTTCGTCAAAATCGTCGTTATACTTTTGGTGGGAAAATTTTAACAGATTATTACGAATTACCTGAAGTTATTAAGAATGCTAGTTTGACGCCACAGTTTTTGATGCAACTTGCCTCAAAAATGAAAAAAATAGCTGCAGGTGAGTTTTATTTGCTTAATTCAGAGCAAGGTGTTTGGTTTCAAACTTTTCAAACGCCATATTTTAGTTGGCACATCCTATATAATCATCCAGAACAAACAAATATTGCGACCTATTTTAATGCCTGTGCAACGCAAAATCACTTGGAAAATCATCGTCAGATGTATGTATTATTAGGTGATGTAGATGTGAATTATTACTTAGACCAAATTGAAGTTTTAATTGAAAAAATAAAAAAAGGACGTCGGCGTATTCGACATTCAATTTTTGTTGAATCAGCAGAACAATTTGGTTTGATTGAAAAATTTGAAGATCGGTTGATTATTCGTTCAGATGTTCTAATTGAAGAAGATGTGCCAGTGGCTAAAGAGGATGCGATATTATTGGCTGCTTTTGATAGCTTGACGGCAATTGAGCAACGGCAAGTATTAAATAGTCTGATGCAACAATTACACATGGAATGTTTGCAACAAATTAAATGATTATACTTTGTATGAAAACAATTACTTGTTTTTTTGAAATTCATTTTATTTTTCAAAAAATATAGTGCCAAAGCTGCTCCAAGTTATACTTACGCAAAATCAATTATCAAGGCAATCAATGAAGTAGCTAATTTGATTAATCAAGATGCAACGATTAATGACCGTATGAAAGTTGTCTTCTTAGAAAACTACAATGTCAGTCTTGCTGAGAAAATTATTCCAGCAGCTGATGTCAGTGAACAAATTTCTTTAGCAACTAAAGAAGCTTCTGGTACAAATAATATGAAGTTAATGGCAAATGGGGCTGTTACGATGGCCACAATGGATGGTGCCAACGTTGAAATCAGAGCAGCTGTGGGTGATGAAAATATTTATACTTTTGGTCTAACAGAAGAAGTTTATCGCTACTATGAACAAGGTAACTATTCTGCACAAGCTATCTATGATCAAGATCCGGTTATTAGACGGGTTTTAAATGCTTTTGTAGATGGAACCCTTCCTAATATTCAACGTGAAGGTCAAGAAATTTTTGATTCATTACTTAAATATAATGACGAATTTTTCTTATTAAAAGATTTTACTCCTTACTGTGAAGTGCAAGCAAAATTAAGCCAAGATTATTTAAATCGGGAAAAATGGCAAAAAATGAGTTTAATTAATACGGCGAAATCTGGTATTTTTTCAGCTGATTATACTGTACAAAGATATGCAGATAATATCTGGCAAATTGCTCCTGTTGATTTGCATAAAGAAAAGAGGAATTAAGATTGGATATTTACTATAATGCATGGTCTAGTAAATATAAACAACCTTTTGTTGCCGTGAAAATAGGTTCAAAAGTTGATTTTTGGATAGATGTTGTTTGCGAACAGGTCTAAAGAGTGAGTTTGTCTATTTATAAAGATGGTCATCAGAACCATCAAATTGCTATGGAATATTTGGCACCTAATCGATATCACGCGGAATTTCAACTTGAAGAAGGCGCGGGCTTATATTTCTATTGTTTTGAGATTATCTATCTTGAACAAGGAATGGTAAAATTGATTTATTATGGTACAGATGAATGGGGTGGCGTTGATGTAACCTATGATTGTGTACATGCTGTTTGGGACTACCAATTAACTTGTTATGAGTCAGCTAATCCTGCTCCTAAATGGTATCGAAATAGTATTTTTTATCAAATATTTCCTGATCGATTTTATAACGGTAATACGCCACCATTGCTTTCTGCTTCAAAATCCAATAGTTTTATTTATGGTTCATATGAAGATGATCCGATGTATATAAAAATATCGATGGTGAGATTGAGCGGTGGGATTTTTATGGTGGAAATTTAAAAGGGATTACGCAAAAAATTCCTTGTTTAAAAGAATTAGGTGTCAATGCATTGTATTTAAATCCTATTTTTGAAGCTTGGAGTAATCATCGCTATGATACAGCAAATTATTTTCAGATTGATAATATGCTTGGAACGTTAGAAGATTTTAACGAACTAGTGCAAACACTTCATGATAACGAGATGCATATTATTTTAGATGGTGTTTTTAGCCATGTAGGAAGGCATAGTCAATATTTTAATTATGATGGAGCTTATGGTAAACATAATGGAGCTGCTCAAAATCCACACAGTATTTGCTAGGATTGGTTTGATTTTGATCATTACCCTGATGAGTATAAATCTTGGTGGTGAATCAAGGATTTACCTCAAATTAATAAAGAAAATAAGCATTATCAGCAATTTATTTACGGTGATAAAGAAAGTGTCATTGCCTATTGGTTAT
>DYWZ01000098.1 GCA_020742395.1 Enterococcus columbae | reverse complement strand
CTTCGCTAGCTGATACTGCGAAAATTTCTGCATCCTTACCGGCTGCTACAGCTGCCTCTTGCATTTTAGTTACTAATAAACTTGTTGACATTCCTGCTGCACAGCACAACATAATTGTTTCTTTTGCCATACTGTCACCTCTTCTATATATAATTATTATTAGCGCTTAATTGATCGAGCCATCCGTGAAACAGTGTGACGCATACCACGTAACACTTTGCTCATCTCATAAATATTCTCTACAGGCGCTACGCCACCATAACCAGCATCACCAATATGTTGAATATCCACACCAGCAATTTTATTTTGCAGCGCAATATTTTGAATGGTAGCAATAGCTGAACTCTCTTGGCTCGTACCAATTGTTGACATGACTAACACATTTTCTTGATGCGCCAAACGCACTACTGCTTTTAAATCTTCCATATCAAAGCCTGGTACTGTCCCTACAGCAGGTACCAAAATCACATCAGCTCCTGCATCAATGAAGGCTGTTACACTGGCTAAATCTACTACCGCTTCATCAGAACCAGCCCCATGCATTTTTCCAGCAATAATTAGCCCATCAAAATATTGTTTAGCCAACTTGATTGCTTGAATAATCGAACGATTAGATACCCCTGTTCCAGGATTGCCAGTCAAACAAACAAAATCAAAATTTAATTGATTAATTCTTTCGAAAGTTTCCTGATTTGCTTGGCGTCCTAAAGGAATTGCTAAACGCTCTTCTAACATAGCCATATTTAAATCAACTGGTTCTAAATTAACGCCGATTGGACAACCGACTAATTCATGCAGACGATTCACTACATTTTCACTATCAACATCTAGTCCAAAAATAGTTGGTTCAAAAACATCTACTCCATTTAGCAAAATTAAATCAGCACCAAAGGCTTTAGCAATTTCTGCATTGGTAATATCTCCAATAAAAGATTCACGTCCAGCAACATTTTCTGACAATACCACTCGACCTTCACTCGCTTGAATACTCTTTTTCAACTCCTGTCTACTCATCTTTAAAATTTCAGATGTATCAGCACTAATTAATCGTTTAACCATGAATTTTTTGACACCTCACTAAATCTTTTCTTCTTTTTGGAAGTTTTTCTCAATCATTGTAATGAATGGTAAATAGATCAAAATATCAATAATTACACAAACCAATTGCAATATTGAAGCTTTAATATCGCCTGTCGCTAACACACCACTGATAATTGGTGGTACTGTCCAACCTGGTGAAGTATAGGTTAGAGCAACTAATCCTGAGGCCATTGCAAAATATGAAATAAGTAGATTAATCATTGGTGCCAAAATAAATGGTACTAACAATAAAATATTTAAAACAATTGGAATGCCAAACATCGCTGGTTCATTGATATTAAATAGACCTGGAGTTAAGGTAATTGGTGTTAATGCTTTTGCTTGCTGACTCGCTTTCTTTTTGCGAGCAAGATATGCTAAAGCAATAACTAAACCAATAGTTGCTCCTCCGCCACCAAGATAGACAAAATTATCCATAAATACAGTCGTAAAAATATGGTGCAATTGCTCACCAGCTTGATGGGCTATACGGTTCTCATCCAAATTTGCTAACCATAATGGTTCCATAATCTTATTTACTAAATTACCTCCATGAATACCTACAAACCAGAATAAACTATTTAATCCAACCAAAATCATCACACCAAATGTATTATTACCTAATAATCCTAGTGGTTTACCTAACACAACGGCTGCAAGTTCATGCATGCTTGGTAAATAGAAAGTATCCAATAAACCAAAGACAATTAGCCAAAAACTAATGATTACCAAGCCAGGAATAATGGCACTAAAACTTTTAGAAACTGCTGGTGGTACAGTATCAGGCATTTTAATGGAAATCTTATGATTAATAAACCATTGATACACATAACCATTGATTAACCCAAGAATTAAAGCAACAAATAAACCTTTAGAAGCCATAAATGCAGTTGGCATTCCTGCTCCTGCCTCGCCAGTAACAAATGGGGTTACTGTAATGAAGGCAGATAGCGACACAATCCCTGAAGGAACACCATCTACACTATATTGTTTTGCCAAGCTGTAGGCGATACCAAAACTAGCTACCAAGCCAATTAAACCAAAACTACTATCTACACCTTTCCATAGATAATTTGCTACACCGATATCTCCCATGAATTTTTCCCAACCTGGAATTGGAAAACTAGCTAAAATCATAAACACAGAACCAATAATAATTAATGGCATCGCCAAAGTAATACCGTCACGAATTGCAATTAAAAAGCGATTTGCTCCAAGTTTTGCAGCTACTGGCATCATTTTATTTTGTAAAAAATGATTCACTCTCTCCATATTTCTTTCTCCTATCTTTGATTATAAAAAATTATTAATAATAGCAAAAATAAATCATTAATCGCGATAATTGATTATTTTTTATTACTAAATACACTGTATCACACCTATAGAATTTTTGCAAACGTTTTCTTGCAAAAAACTTAAATACTTCCATTAAATTTATGGATATCATATACTTCAAATTATCCGCATTGCTATTGAAAGCAATAAGAAATCGCTTTATAATAATAATAAAAAATAAACAATATAGAGAGGAGAATAAACGTGAACGGATCAAAAAAACAAGCACAAAATCGTGCCTTAATATTAGATCTCATTTATTCTCGTAGTCCTATTTCAAGAATTGATATTGCCAAAATGACTGGTATCACTCCTGCAACTACAAGTGCACTAACAAATGAATTAATTAAAGAAGGATTGGTCAAGGAAATTGGTGAAGAAGACTCTGTAAAAGCTGGTCGTAAAAAAATCTTTTTAGAAGTAGCTGAAAAAGTAACCTTTTTTCTAGGTATTGAATTATCTGAGAAATACTTTACCTTTATTCTCGCTGATAATTTAGGAAATATTCAAGAGCAGGATAAATACAGCCTAACAATAGAAGAAATTAAGACTTGTGGATTTGATAAATTTAAAACTCAATTTCAAAAATTGCTCACTAAATATCAAAATCTTCCTTTACAAGCTGTCGGTATTGCAGTTCCGGGTCATTACAATTACGAGAAAAATATTGTTACTAATAATCCATTATGGCAGACTTTTGATTTAGACGCCATCCATCAGTTATGTTCATTGCCAATTTTTTTCGCAAACAATGTGGAATGTATGGCCATAAAAAAAAGAATTTTTGATAAAGATAAAAAAAATGACAACTTCGTTTATTTCCATATTGGCAGAGGAATTAAGTGCTCTTATATGTATGAAAATACTCTATTTAGTAAGCACAATTTTTTATTGGGTGAGTTAGGACATATTGTTGTAGATAAAGATGGTAGCTTATGTGAATGCGGAAAAAAAGGTTGTTTACAAACTTTTATCAGTGAAAATTGGTTGATTAAAAGGGCTCAATTATTGTTCAATACCAATCAAGAAAGTTATCTAAAGCACTTAGTTAAAAATCCAGAAGCTATTACGATTCATACGCTACTAACGGCTTTCGAATTAGGTGATAAAAATATCCAAATTTTATTTGATCAAGCCTTACAAGCACTCAGCCAGGTCATTTTAAACTTGAATTTAGTTCTTGATATCCAATCTTTATATCTACACAGTGAATTATTTAGCAATCCAAATCTACAACAGTTACTACTGAATAAATTATCGATTGAACCTAATTTACTTACATTACCTAAAACACCAACCATCTATTTTGAAAACTACACTCCTTATGATGGTGCGGTTGCAGCAGTAGCCTTAGCTGTAAAACAATACTATCTTGATTATTCTAAGTATTCATTATAAAATGCCTAATTTTCCAATATTTTTTTAGGATAAATAAGAAAAAAGACCGATAGCCTATTGATTAAATCTCTCATTTGGCGGCTATGCGGTCTTTTTTTATTTATTCAAACTTCGATTACTACAACAAATTAACTTCTCGATTCATATAACTCAACAATTTCTTTTGCTAAATCACAAAAAGTAATCGAAGTCATTAAATGATCTTGACCATGAACCATTAGTAAAGATAGCTGCGTAGTTTCTCCTTGAGCTTCTTTAGTTAATAATGAGGTTTGGGCATGATGAGCTTCAATTAATGAAACATTAGCTTGGTCTAAAGCGTTTTTTGCTTCATCAAAATCTCCTTTTTTAGCTAACTGAATGGCTTCCATAGCGTGACTTTTGGCATCTCCACCATACATAATTAATTGCATGATTACTTCCATATTTTCCATTGAACTATTCTCCTATCATCGCTAAAGCAGTAGCTAATACTTTTTCACCATTCATCATGCCATAATCAACCATATTAATGACATCTAATTTAATTTTGGTACCTTCTACCTTTTTTCAAAATCAGCTTTCAAATATTTAACTTGGGGACCTAATAAGACACAATCCACTTCATCAGATAATAAATTCGCAGCTTCTGATACCGGCACAGCATAAATTTTTGCTTCAATTCCTTTTTGTTCAGCTGCCTGTTGCATTTTAGTTACCAATAAACTTGTACTCATTCCAGCTGCACAGGCTAACATAATATTTAATTCTTTCATTTTCATTTCCTTCTTAATCTTCAAAACCATTTTTTTCGGCTACTTGTTTAAACCAATGACCTGATTTTTTGATGGTACGTTTTCCGTCTTGATTGATATCTACTGAGATAAAACCATAGCGATTTTTATACGCATTGGTCCATGACCAATTATCCATACATGTCCACATATGATAACCTAAACAATTTGCTCCTTCTTGAATTGCTTGATGTACATATTTTAGATGTTCACGAATAAATTCGATTCGATAATCATCTTCAATTTGTCCATTTTGGTTAATAAAGCGCTCTTCACCTTCAACTCCCATACCATTTTCTGAAATAAAACAAGGTATATTTCCATAGTTATCACGAACATTGATTAAAATATCATAGATGCCTTTTTCATAAATTTCCCAGCCACGATAAGGATTCATTTTACGATTAGGCATTTCATAATAATCAAAGAAGTCATCAGGCATTGGTGATTTAGGATCTACTTTTGAAAAATCTTCTTTCGCTTTGACCCGTCGTGGTTGATAATAGTTAATTCCTAAAAGATCGATCGTATTAGCTTTTATAATAGCTAGATCGCCTTCTTGGATAGTTGGTAACATATCTAATGAGCGTAGCGTATCCACCAAATCTTCTGGATATTCTCCTTTAATTGCAGGATCTAAAAATGAACGATTGAAAAAGGCATCTGCCAATTGGCTGGCCTTTACATCTTCAGGATTATCCACATCTCTTGGATAACTTGGAGTTAGATTTAAGATAATACCAATTTGTCCACCTAAATTCATCTGATGGTAGGCTTCGATTGCTTTTGCACTAGCTAAAGCCTCATGATAAGCCACTTGAACGGCATGATGCATATTTACCTCAGCCGGATAATGAAACTGATATAAATAGCCGCCTTCAACTGGTACAATCGGTTCATTATGCGTAAACCAATATTTGACCCGATCGCCAAATAAGGCAAAACACGTTTTGGCATATTCAACATAAGCATCGACTGTTTGACGATTTAACCAACCACCTTGTTCTTGTAATTTCAATGGCATATCAAAATGGTATAAATTAATAAACGGTTCAATACCGCTTTCAATTAATGCGTCGATATATTCATTATAAAATTGAACTGCTTGTTCATTAATTGCTCCAGTACCTTCTGGAATTAATCGACTCCATTGAATAGAAGTACGAAATGAATTATGGCCAATTTGTTTCATTAGTTGAATATCTTCTAAAAATTTAGTATACACTTGTGATGTTTTTCCTGGCCCTACTTGATTAAAGAATTTTTCTGGATTTTGTTGATACCAATAATCCCAAATATTTTCTCCCTTGCCATCACCATCTATACGCCCTTCTGTTTGTGGCCCGCTAGCAGCTGAGCCCCAGAAAAACTTTTCTGGAAATTGATAAACTTGCATAATAAACATCCCTCCAATTGCGTTTTCAATAATTATTATACGCATACAAAAAATAAAATCAATCTTTTTATACAAAAAGACTAGACATTTAATTAAAGCGGTGATATATTTACGGTGTAACGGTTACAAAAAAATTGAAAGGTGTTTAGAAAAATGAATAAATTTTTTGATGTAATTGGTGATAAAATTGCCCCGCTCGCACGCAAACTTGGAGAAAATCGCTATTTAGCAGTTTTAAGAGATGCTTTCATGTTGTCCTTTCCGTTAACAATGTTTGGATCGATTATTGTCGTATTCAATAATCTGCCATTTTTTAACGACAAAACGAAAGCGCTATTATCCGGTCTATTTGGTAATGGACAAAGTGCTACCATGTCAATCATGACTATTTTTGTTACTTTTGGTATTGGCTATTATTTATCAAAGTCTTATGATGTTGAAGGTATTTTTGGTGGTGCTGTATCTTTTGCAAGTTTCCTAATTTTAACGCCTTTTGTAATTACCACTGCTAAAGGCGAAGAAGTTACTGGTGTACTAAGTCTAGATCGTTTAGGTGCTAAAGGGATGTTCATCGGTATGATTGCTGCCTTTCTTGCTGCTGAAATTTACAGTCGCATTACTAAAAAAGGTTGGCAAATTAAAATGCCTGCTAGTGTACCTCCTGCAGTTTCTAAATCATTTGCTGCATTAATTCCAGCTATTTTAACTTTATCGGTCTTTTTAGTCATTAATGCTGTAGCAACTGGTTTATTCAAAGTGAATTTACACGACGTCATTTACCAAGTAATTCAAGCACCATTAACTGGTTTAGGTGCTAGCTTACCAGCAACTTTGATTGCTCTGTTCTTTGTACAATTTTTATGGTTCTTCGGATTACATGGTCAAATTATTGTCAACTCTGTAATGGACCCTATTTGGAACACTTTAATGTTGGAAAACTTAGAAGCATATAAAGCTGGAAAAGCTTTACCACATATTATCAGTAAACCATTCATGGAAGTCTTTACAGTTGGACTTGGTGGATCAGGAATGACTTTAGCCGTTGTAGTGTTAATGGCCTTTATTTTAAAGAAAAAACAATATCAAGATGTTGGTCGATTAGCTTTAGGCCCTGGTATTTTCAACGTTAATGAACCAGTTATTTTCGGTTTACCGATTGTTTTAAACCCTACCATTTTAATTCCTTGGGTAATCGCTCCATTAGTAGTAACTACATTTAACTATTTAGTGATGCGTGCTGGCATCGTCCCAGCACCAACCGGCGTTTCAGTACCATGGACTGTGCCAATCTTCTTTAGCGGAATGCTAGCAACCAACTCTGTTCTAGGTGGAATCTTACAAATAATTGATTTTGTCATCGTCGGTGTTATTTGGTATCCATTCCTACGCGTGCTAGACAAGCAAGTTGATTCTGCGTTATAATACTCGCAGATAATATTTAGGGGGGAAAGCTTGTGCCAAAATATGAAGAAATTGCTAACATTTTAAGAGAAAGAATTTTAGATGGTACTTATCCTGTAGATAGCTTTTTGCCCCATCAAACCAATCTTGCTGAAGAGTTTAAAGTCAGCCGTATGACAATCAAAAAAGCCGTCAATATTTTAACTGTTGAAGGATTAATTTATTCCAAACAAGGAATGGGAACCAAGATTCTTAATTCATCGTTTTGGGATAAAAACGATAGTCTCTTTCGTTTCAATAATTACAATGGTTTAAGCAGTGATTTAAAAGACGATAAACGTACATTAAGTAGTCAGGTAATTTTATTTACTGTGGAATTTCCTAATGAAACAATTGCTAGTCGTTTGGCTGTAGATACTCAAACGCCGATTTATCACATTATTCGATTACGCCTTTTAGATGAACAGCCTTTTGTCTTAGAACATACGTATATGCCTTGTGACTTAGTGCCAGGATTAACTCAAGAAGTCTTATTACAGTCCATTTATACTTATATTCACGAGACGTTACACATTCAATTTGCTGGCAGTTATCGACACATTACAGCTGATAAACCAGATGATTTCGATCAAAAATATCTTAATTGTGCTTTAACTGATCCTATTTTACAAGTAGAACAAGTGGTTTATCTAGAAAATGGACGGCCAATTGAATATTCACGAAGTCGTAATCGCTATGATTCTAGAGGCTATTCTCTCTTAGATGTGAAAAATATCTAAGTTTCAATCAAAATTTAAAACAAAAGCATGGAGTTTTTGAGACCTGTACCGACCCCCAAAAGTTAGACCATAAAATCTAACAATTGGAGGTCGGTATTTTTATGTCCAAATATTCTTTTGAGTTTAAAAAGCAAGTTGTAAATGCTTATCTTAATGGCGAAGGTGGTTATACTTA
>DYWZ01000097.1 GCA_020742395.1 Enterococcus columbae | reverse complement strand
GCTTGATCTCCTAATGAATTAATCACTAAGCGTAAATCCTTAATTCCTAATTCACCAAAGAATTGCAAAGCCATCGCCATGGTTTCCACATCAGTTGCCGGATTATCAGAACCAAAAACCTCTACGCCAATTTGATGGAATTGACGTAAACGCCCTTTTTGGGGACGTTCATAACGAAACATTGGTCCCATGTAATAAACTTTATAAGGTTTTTGAAATTCTGGACCAAATAATTTATTTTCTACAAATGAACGAACAATTGGAGCAGTCCCTTCTGGTCGTAAAGTGATATGACGATCGCCTTTATCATGAAAATCATACATTTCTTTTGTCACGATATCAGTAGTATCGCCTACACTTCTAGAAATTACTTCAATGTGTTCAAAAATCGGCGTACGAATTTCATGAAATTGATATTGTGCAAATAAATTTCGTGCCGTTTGTTCGATTTTTTGCCATTTTTGTGATTCTCCTGGCAAAATATCATTGGTACCTTTTGGACGTTGGTAAGCCATAATATCCTCCTTATGTTGCTTTTCACTAAATTTAGTTATTGATTCTATTTTTTCAGTAAAATGGCCACTTTTTGTGAATAAAAAAAAGCCCTTGTAAAACTACAAGGACGAATCTATCGTGGTGCCACCTAATTTCAAAGTCATAAATCATTGACTTTCTCTTCAAACGATTAACGCTCGTACACGGAATAGCTTTGCACTATTCATCTCCAGATGGTTCTTCAATGACACAAACTTAAACTACTTTCAGCCTGGGTAGTTCTCTCTGTAAAGTCAAACTGTACATTTACTCTTATCTTTCATTGATTTTTACAATATCAATTTTAAGATACTTGATATTAAAAAAAAAGTCAAGAGTACATCTTAGAAAACGAAAAGAAAATTTTCATAAAAACTATCGGCGGAAACATTCGCTTTTTTCCATTCATTGACTATAATAAGGATAAATGAGCTTTACAATCAGTCAAAGAAAGGAAGCGAACCTTTTGAGTACTTATCCAGGTTACACCCGCAAGCCCCATTATTATGAAACAGACCAAATGGCTATCATTCATCATGCAAATTACATTCGTTGGTTTGAAGAAGCCCGAGTGGATATGCTTGATTTTTTAGGATTTCCCTATGAAAAAATGGAAGAATTAGGCATTATTGTTCCAGTACTTAGTGTAAATTGTGAATACAAAGAAATGATTCGTTATGGACAAGCCGTGCTTATCAAAGTCTACATTGCTAATTATACTGGCACACGTTTAAACTTCCAGTATGAAATTATCGATCAAAAAAATCAGCGTTTATTAACCACTGGTGAATCTAAACACTGCTTTTTAGCTAAAGAAACGCAGCGATTAATCAATCTGAAAAAATCATTTCCAACTATTCATGAATTATTTGAAAAATGTTTCTTAGCTAATCAAAAAATCAACTAATGAAAAAACCAACGCTTTACTTTAATTAAGAAAATTGAAGTGAAACGTTGGCTTTTCATTTTTTAAATCAATTGCTACTTTTAGTCATAATATTTAATCGAAGACTCTAGCAATCTTTTTACAATCCACAAAAACAGAATTAAACAAGCATTGACTAAAGCTGCAATAACAAATAAAAGCTGATAACTTGCAAATTCAATTAATAAACCACCAAATAAAGGGGCTACCGCTCTGCCTGCAGACCCAAAAGAATTGACTAGACCAAGATATTTTCCTTTGCTACCTTCAGGAGTCAATTCATTAACAACAACAGGTACTTGTGGTAATGCCCATGCTTCCCCTAACGTCAAAATAATCATCGCCAAAACAAACATCGGATAACTTTTGGCAAATAACAGTACCACAAATGAAACAGCAAAAAAGCCAACGCCGCCATAAATAGGTAGAAAATGATTTTTGATGACATGACCAAAACGAACAATAAAAAATTGAATACAGACAATCAAGCCTGCATTGACTGTCCATAATATGCTATAGTAACGAAATGGTATATGCATACTAGTCATATAAACAGAAACATTACTCCCCCATTGTTGATACATCACCCACATTAAAAATAAGGAAAATAATAAACTATACATTAACCAAGCATTACTTTTAGGTAATTTTAATTGTAGCGCTTTTTTACTATGTTTATCTTGTTTTCTTACTTCGTGTTTTAATACACGATAACCCAAAAAGACTACCGATAAAAAACCAACACTCACCAAAGTAGAAATCAAAAAAGGTAAACGAATCTGCCAATCATACAAAAATCCAACAACGGAAGAACCAATGACGATTCCTAAATTTTGCACGAAGTAAATCATATTAAATACATAGCGACCATCATATTGCTTTAAACTTGCTCCTAAAGCGCTCACTACTGTACCATTCCAACCTGCACCTAACCCTAAGAAAAATAAGCAAATCGAAAAAGCATAAATACCGTGATAGAACGTTAAAATAACTAAGGTAAAAAACATCAGCCAACCACCAAATTGCAATAACCAATATGGATTAAAACGGTCGAAAAAAATTCCACCAACGACATTGCCAATCACACTAGCTAGCGAATTAAAAAATAAAACTATCCCAACAATTGCTAAAGAAAGATGTAAATTATCGTGCAAATAAACACTCGTTAGTGGCCAAATAAAACTCATGCCAAAACTAGTACATAACGCACCGAAAAGTACCGCGCGCAAAGTCAATTCCTTTTTCATTAACAACTCCCCTAAGATTGATTTCTTGATACATTATAGCTGAATTTTTAGAAACATAAACTGATTAATGAACAAATTTTTGCTTTTTTTCAAGCCAATACGGTAAAAAGAGAAAAAAGAGTCGTCCCAAACAACAACCCAACAGATTTAACAAAATATCACTCACTGCAAAAGTGCCTATTGAAAAAACGTATTGAATCGTCTCAATCCCTAAAATAACTAAAAAACTAATGACTAAAAATTCCCACCATTTAGTAGCGAAACTAAACAAAACCCCTAAGGGAATAAAATAGATAACATTTAAAAAAGCTTCCGTCAAAGTAGTACGATTCCATACCAAAAAATCCCAAGGAACTAAACTCAGTGAATGGTAATTTCTAGCTTTCCCAAATAGTACTATAAATAGCAAAAATAAATAAACGCTATAAAATAAGTAAAGATAAATTGGAGAAAACTTTTTCCGTAATAATTGGACATATAAAAAGAATAAACTCATAGCAGCATAAATTTCTAAGAATAATTTTGTATAACTAAAACGACTCATTGCCGTAGCCAAATGATGATATTTCATTAAAACCGGATAAGCTAGCTGATCAATCAATACATACGCAGCTAATACCGAAATCACCCCGACCAAACAGTATCTGAATATTTTATTCATCTGGAGACCCTCCTTTTTTCTTTTTTATTTTAAATAAAAACAATAAATTTAACTTAAAGATTTTGTCAAGATTTTTTAAAATATGATTTGTGCATTTTCTATCATAATACCAAATATCGCTATTTATACAATAAAAAGTTGATGTTTATCAACGTTTTTGCACATTATCACTATATAAAATCGTTATCATTTTTGTCATTTGAATTTTAAATAATTAATTTTCTGTAATATTTTGAATAATTCTAAATAAAGGCGTAAAATGGGATTATATACGTTATTATTTATTTAATTATTCTAATTTGAAATGAGTGTGACCAAATGAATGCTAGTTTATTTACAAGTTGTGTCGTTGATGCATTATTTCCAAATGTACCAATTGCAATGACTGAAGTCTTAGAGCGCTTTGGGGTTAATGTATTATTACCCGAAGAACAAGTTTGTTGTGGACAACCAACCTTAAATAGTGGTTATAAAGAAGCATCTAGAAAGGTCTTAATCAATCAAATCGAAGCTTTTAAAGATGCCGATTATATTGTTGGGGCAGCCGGTAGTTGTACAGCTACTTTTAAAGAATATGCCCATTTCTTCCAAGATGATCCACAATACCGCGCTTTAGCTGAAGACTTAAGCAAACGAACCTTTGAATTTACCCAATTCTTACACTACGAATTAGGCTTAACCGATGTGGGCGCTACCCTTAATGCTAAAGTAACCTATCACCGTTCTTGCCATATGTCTCGAATTCTAAAAGAAAAACAAACACCTTTTATCATGATGAATTATGTTAAAGGATTAGAGTATGTGGAATTACCTCATATTGAAAATTGCTGTGGATTTGGTGGAACCTTTTCAGTAAAGGAACCATTAATTTCTAATGCCATGGTGACTGAAAAAATGAATGATGTCATCTCAACTGGTGCTGAAATTCTCATTAGTGCAGATATGGCTTGTTTAATGAATATCGGTGGAAAATTCAATCGTGAAGGGAAAAAAATTAAAATCATGCATATTGCTGAAGTATTAAATCATGATGTGAATGAAAGTCGTATTCAATCATTGGTACGTGCCTAAATAGCTATTTTCATCAGTAAATCAATCAATTTTATTTGAGTTAGGAGTAGAAAATATGGGTTTAAAAACAAGTACCTTAACCTTTGAAGAACGCTGCGAAAAAAGCATCAATGATACCCAAATGCAAGCAGCCTTAAAAAAAGCACAGGATAGTCAATGGATTAAACGTGAAGCCTCTCGAGAAGATATGGGCGATTGGGAAGAATGGCGTAAGCTAGGACAAGAAATTCGCCAACATACCCTAGCTCATTTACCCGACTACCTAGAAATGTTTGCTGAAAATGTCAAAAAACAAGGCGGCCATGTCTTATTTGCCCAAACCGAAGAAGAAGCACGCAATTACGTCAAAGAAATCACTTTGGCTAAAAAAGCTAAAAAAATCGTTAAATCAAAATCAATGGTAACTACTGAAGTGGGGCTAGATCCAATGTTTGTCGAAATGGGACTTGAAGTCATTGAATCAGACTTAGCCGAATTCATTTTACAAATGGATGATTGGGATGAACCTTCTCACATTGTTTTCCCTAATATTCATAAAGACCGCTATCAAATTCAAAAAATCTTTGAAAACCTTGGTTATCAAGGTAGCAGCGAACCTGAAGAAATGGCTAAATTTGCTCGTAAAGTCTTACGTGAACATTTCTTATCTGCTGATATTGGTATTACTGGTTGTAACTTTGCTATTGCCAACAATGGTATGATTAACCTAGTAACCAATGAAGGAAATGCTGACTTAGTCATTGCTATTCCTAAGACACAAATTGTCTTAATGGGGATGGAACGAATTGTCCCAAGTATGCAAGAAGCTGAAGTATTAGATAGCTTACTTTGCCGTAGTGCTGTTGGCCAAAAACTAACTAGTTATGTTACCTATGCAGGGAGAAAAGCGGATGATGAATCAGACGGTCCTGAAGATTTTTATGTCATTATTGTAGATGATAATCGCTCCAATGCTTTAGGCACACAATTTCAAGAAATGCTACAATGCATTCGTTGTGGCGCTTGCTTAAATGTATGTCCGGTTTACCGTCACATTGGTGGACATGGTTATGGTTCAATCTATCCAGGACCAATGGGAGCAGTCCTTTCACCTATTTTAGGTGGCTATGAAGAATTTGGTGACTTACCATATGCTTCTAGTTTATGTGGCGCTTGTACTGAAACTTGTCCAGTAAAAATTCCTTTGCATAATTTACTTATCGCTCATCGAACCGTGATGGCCGATGAATTAAAAAGCACTAGCAAGATGGAACAATTTGGAATGAAAATGGCTGCTACTGTTACAGGATCTGCACCAGTTTTCAAATTTGTTGAAAAAGTTGATCACTTAGGTTCAGCGATGATGGTCACTCAAAAAGAACCAAGTGTTGAAAATCTTTATAATCATGGTGGCTACCTAACTAAAGCACCCGCCATTGCTAAAAACTGGACAGATTATCGTGACTTACCACGTCCACCAAAAGCTAAAGATGGCTTTAGAGAATGGTTCAAACGTCACAAAGCCAACCAAGGAGGAAAATAAATGTTTGCAGATGCCATGGAAAAACAAGAAGCTTTTTTAAATAAAATTGCCAATAAATTAGACTACACACGACATAGTCTAAAAGATGAGCCTTTCCGTCCACAAAGCACCATTAATCTAAAAAAACTCCAAGGCTTATCCCAAGATGAACTATTACAAGTAGCCAAAGAGCAATCTGATGCTATTTATACCGATTTTAAAGTAATCAAAAAAGCTGATTTAGCTCAAAATTTAGAAACAATCTTTGAAGAAAAAGGGCATGGAAACTATATTATTCCTGATGATGAACGCTTTAATGAATATCAGTTAACCGACTTAGTCAACCATCCAAATACCTATGTCTGGAAAAAAGGCGCTGATTATCGTCAAGAAAATTTAAATGCTGCTAATCAAGCAAATATCGGTATTGCTTTTGCTGAATACCTACTAGCCGAATCAGCAACGGTAGTCTTTGAAACAAATGCTGGTCATGGTCGAACCTTACAATTTTTACCACAACACTTTGTGGCAATTATTCCTAAAAGCAAAATCGTCCCACGAATTACCCAAGCAACCGCTGATTATAATCAAAAAGTCTTACGTGGAGAAAAAATCGGTTCTAATTTAAGTTTTATTTCTGGACCATCTAATTCTGGGGATATTGAAATGATTTTAGTGGTTGGCGTTCATGGACCACTCTCAATGACTTATTTAGTTCTTGAAGATGCTTAAAATTATTAATACTAGTTGCTCAAGAGCAACTAGTATTTTTTTGCTGTAAAATCAATAGCTAGTTAAAAAAACTATTGCTGTAAAACAAATAGATAATTGGGGCATCAATTATTTACAGAACAAAAAAAGCTAGCTCATAATGAACTAGCTTAACTTGCGCGGCGACGTCCTAATCTTGCAGGGGGAAACCCCCAACTACACTCGGCGCTAAGAAGCTTAACTTCTGTGTTCGGCATGGGAACAGGTGTATCCTTCTTGCTATCGCCACCACACTATTTGCTTTGAGTAAAT
>DYWZ01000096.1 GCA_020742395.1 Enterococcus columbae | reverse complement strand
GATAAAATTATAAGGTAATTGACTATAAAATGAGGTTTAATTAATGGAATTAGAATTTTTAGGGACAGGTGCCGGTGTTCCTGCTAAGCATAGAACGGTAAGTAGTATTGCGTTAAAATTATTAGATGAGCGTAATGCTGTCTGGTTATTTGATTGTGGCGAGGGAACACAGATGCAAATTTTAAAATCTAACCTACGTCCACGAAAAATCGAAAAAATTTTTATTACACATTTACATGGCGATCATATTTTTGGTTTACCTGGTTTATTAAGCAGTCGCTCATTTCAAGGTGGCGATGAAAAACTTGAAATCTACGGTCCAAAAGGAATTGAAGAATATATCAAAACAAGCTTGAGAATATCCAAAACACGCTTAGCTTATCCGATTGAATATATAGAAATAGCTGATAATCAAGTTATTTTTGACGATGGGCAATTTAAAGTCGAGGTAAAAAAACTAGATCATGGGATTGAATCTTATGGCTATCGTATTACTGAAGCTGACCACGCAGGGGAATTACAAGTGGATAAATTGCAATCGTTAGGCATCATGCCTGGACCAATTTATGGTCAAATCAAAAAAGGTGAACTAGTCACTTTGCCAAATGGCCAAGTAATTAATGGCGCTGATTTTGTTGGTCAAGCCCACAAAGGTAGAATCATCACTATTTTAGGTGATACACGTTTCCATGCTAACTCAATTGAATTAGCAAAGAACGCAGATGTTTTGGTCCATGAAAGTACCTTTAACAAAAAAGAAAGCAAACTTGCTAAGGCCTATTTTCATTCAACAACGCATCAGGCTGCCCAAGTTGCTAAGCAAGCACAGGCCAAACAGTTAATCTTGACTCATATTAGTTCAAGATATATGAATAGTGATTTAACTCAGCTAGCTGAAGAAGCCCGTGAGATTTTTCCGAATACATTGGTTGCCAAAGATTTATGGAGTTTTACAATTCCTCTAGAGAAAGGAAATGATTCAAATGAAATTAAAGGGTAAAACAGTATTAGTAACAGGTGCCTCTTCTGGTTTAGGTGAACAAATTTGTTACCAAGCAGCAGCCAAAGGAGCAAGTGTGATCGCTTGTGCGCGTAGTACAGATAAATTACTACAAGTCAAAGCGATGTGTGAAGAATTAAGTGGACAACCTTGTTATGCGTTTAGAGTGGATATGTCTGATCCACAAAGCATTGATTATTTAGTGCAATCAATTTTTACCAATGTTGAAAAGGTTGATTGTTTGGTAAATAATGCTGGGTTTGGTTTGTTTGAAGAATTTCTTCAATTCGATATGCAAAAAGCACGTAGTATGTTTGAAGTAAATATTTTAGGAATGATGCTGTTAACACAAAAAATAGCCGTTAAAATGTTGAATAAACAAAGTGGTCATATTATCAATATTGCTTCGATGGCAGGTAAGATGGCTACACCTAAATCTACAATTTATTCAGCTACCAAATATGCTGTAATCGGCTTTTCAAATGCTTTACGTCTAGAATTAAAGCCTTTTGGGATTAAAGTAACTACGGTAAATCCTGGTCCAATTGAAACGAACTTTTTCAACATTGCTGATCCGGAAGGAAATTATCTAGATAAATTAGGTAGTTATGTTTTACAGGCTGATCGTTTAGCTGAAGAAATTGTAAGTGTTATTGGAAAGAATAAAAGAGAAATTAATCGTCCACAAATCATGAATGCCGCAGCTATTTTGTATCAAGTATTTCCAAGATTAGGTGATTATTTAGCTGGAGGTATCTTTAATAAAAAATAGAAGAGGAAACAAGTATTTTGAAGGAAGCAAAAAATCAATGGATTTTACCCGAAAAGATAGAATTGAGCCAACCATTTGTTGATTTTGCTAGTCAGCAAGGATTATCTGATGGTATACAACAAATTTTATGGCAACGTGGTATTCAAACACCAGATGCCTTAGCACGTTTTTTACATGCTGATTTACAAGATTTATATGATCCATATCTACTCTATGATATGGATAAAGCTGTTGAACGTTTAAATGATGCAATTATGTCTGGAGAAAAAATTTTAGTTTATGGTGACTATGATGCAGACGGTATTACAAGTACAACGGTGATTGTCGAAACGTTGATTAGTTTAGGGGCAGATGTGACTTATTATTTACCAAATCGTTTTAAAGATGGTTACGGGCCGAATCAAGCAGTTTACGCTGAAAAAATTGCTGAAGGACATAGTTTGATATTAACTGTAGATAATGGTGTAGCCGGTCATGAGGCAATTGAATATGCAAATAGTCAGGGAGTTGATGTGATTGTTACAGACCATCATGAATTACCTGAAGAATTACCAAATGCCTATGCTATTATTCATCCCAAGCATCCAAACGGTAACTATCCATTTAAAGAACTAGCCGGGGTAGGGGTCGCATTTAAATTAGCCTGTGCGTTACTAGAAGAAATTCCAACTGAATTATTAGAATTAGTTGCCATTGGAACAATTGCTGATATGGTTTCATTAACTGATGAAAATCGTATTTTAGTCAAACATGGATTATTACTAATGCAACAAACGAATCGTGTTGGCTTATTAGCGCTCATCCAAGAAAGTAATCTCAATCTTAATGAGTTGGATGAACAGTCAATTGGTTTTGGTATTGGACCACGATTAAACGCCTTAGGTCGATTGACCGATCCTAATCCAGCCGTTCAATTATTATTAACCTTTGATGAAACAGAAGCCCAAATGCTTGCTCAGCAAATTAATCAGTGGAATCAGCAACGTAAAGATATTGTTGATGAAATTGTTGAACAAGCAAGTCAAAAAATTAATGAAAATAATCAAGTTCATGTCATTGTAGGCGATAATTGGCATGAAGGTGTTTTGGGAATTGTCGCTGGAAAAATTGTCAAAAAAACTGGGAAACCAACGATTATTTTGACTAATAAGGAAGATGGTACAGCAAAAGGTTCTGGTCGAAGTGTCGATACTTTTAATTTGTTTGCAAGTATGAGTAAAGTACGTGATTTGTTTACAAAATTTGGTGGTCATCATTCTGCGGTAGGCTTAACGATGCCAATTGAAAATATCGCAGATTTACAAAATCATTTGAATCAAGAGGTAAATCGTCTTGCTCTTGATTTTTCTAAAGGCTTACCTTTAAAGATTGATGCAAAAATAGCAATTAGTACGATTTCTGTTGATTTTATTAATGAAATCAATCGACTTAGTCCATTTGGTATGGATCATACGCGTCCAATTTTTTGGTTAGAAGCTGCCCAAGTAACAGCTAAACGTGCAATTGGCGTGAATAATGCACATTTAAAACTTCAAGTAGCTGATGAAAATGCAAATTATTTAGATGTCATTGGGTTTGGTTTTGGCTCTTATATAGATGAGATTGGTTCAAATGACTTACAAATAGTTGGGCAGTTAAGTATGAACGAGTGGAATGGAAAACAAAATCCACAATTAATGTTGACTGATTTCGCTATCACAGATATACAAGTATTTGATTTTCGAGCCAAAAAATACTTTACACAGCTTAATTTTGAACAACCGACACTTTATGTGGCTAGCTTTACTAAAAACGCTGAACGATTTGCCAATCATATCACGCAACCGATTTATTTAGCTGATGATTTATTACAAATGGCTGAATTACCAAGTTGCGAACAACTCGTCTTTTTAGATTGCCCACAAGATGTTGAAAGTTATCAAATCATTTATCAAAAATCAGCTGTTTCTAGAATTTATTTTGTGTGCTATACACATGAAGATGCCTATCTGGATGGTTTAGGTAGCAGGGAACAATATGCAAAGCTATTTCAGTTTATTAAGCAGCAAAAGCGTTTAGATGTACGTTATAAGCTAGATATGATTGCAGCTTACTTAAAAATTCCCAAAAAATTATTAATTTTTATGATTCAGGTGTTTTTTGAACTAAAATTTGTTACAATAGATGATGGCGTGTTAAGTTACGTTGAGACACCAACTAAACGTGACTTGACAGAAAGTCCGATATATCAGAAAAGAAATCAAAAAATCAAGACAGAAGAGTTTTTACTATTATCTAGTCTAGATGTATTGAAGAATTGGTTAAACAATTCGTAGGAGGAACATGAATAATATGAACTTAAGAGATTACATTGCTAGTATCCCTAATTATCCTTCAGAAGGTATTATCTTCCGTGATATTTCACCGTTGATGGCTGATGGAGAAGCTTATCGTTATGCAACTCATCAAATCGTTGAATACGCAAAAGAAAAACAAATCGATATGGTTGTTGGACCAGAAGCACGTGGTTTTATTGTTGGTTGTCCAGTCGCTTACGAATTAGGTGTAGGTTTTGCACCTGTACGTAAAAAAGGTAAATTGCCAAGAAAAACAATTGAAGTATCTTACGATTTAGAATATGGTTCAGATACATTAACAATCCATGAAGATGCGATTAAACCTGGTCAACGTGTCTTAATTTGTGATGATTTACTAGCAACTGGTGGAACAATCAAAGCAACAATCGAATTAGTTGAAAAACTTGGCGGCGTGGTTGCTGGTTGTGCATTTTTAATCGAATTAAACGATTTAAATGGTCGTGATAAAATCAAAGATTATGATATTATCACTTTAATGGATTACTAATCATTAAAACAGTCTATTTAAGAAGAGAAATTTGGATTTCTCTTCTTTTTTTATTTCATTTTTCCTCAATTTTAAATTCATTTATAAAAAAATCTTTGTTTATTGGCTGTACTTGATCTATTCAATACATTTATTAGTAAAACTCACAAAAATCTTTCCAATAAATTCCTTTTTTATATAGTAATATTGGTTGTAAATAAAGGCATTTAAGATAGGTGAATACTTGATTTTTTATAGCATTCACTCTATAATACTAAATATACTTTTATAGAAAATCACTGTTTTCTGTAAAGCATAATAATGTATAAAAGCTAGTATATCTCATCTATATAATTCGTGTATTCTATACCTATTTCAGCTATTTTCATAAAATCAACACAAAGATACTTTAAAATAGCAAAAATATGTTGAAATCAAGTGTTTTTATCTAAAGATTTTGAAGAGTTTATAAAAAGTTTTAGACAAAAAGTGATTAAACATCACAGATTTCAACAGAATTTACAAGATAATAAAAGTTTTTTAAAAGTTTCTTGAGGTTATAGAGACTTTTTCTAGAAATTATAAGGAGTGTTAGTTAAATGCAAGCAACACAAGCTACGGCTAAAGCCAAAGTTTTAGAAAATCTACCATCTTTACCATTATTCATTCAAGAATATTTTCAAAAAAAAATTGAAGAAGACTATTCTTCGGTAACTTTATTTGAGTATCAAAAAGAAATCAAGCGTTTTTTAGAATGGCTGATTCGTGAGAGTTACTCTAAAGCTACTGTGATTAAAGATGTTGAAATTGCTGATTTGGAAAAAATGAGCGAAAAAGATTTAAGTATGTATAAACGTGAACTGCAAAATCGTAAGAAAAATTTAGCTGCTGATAAACGTAAAATGTATGAGGAATCTGGTGATGAATTACCAGGACTGTCTAAAAGTACGATTAAGCGCAGTCTTACATCATTACGGTCTTTGTTTAATTTTTTAGCTACTACAACTAATGAGGAGACAAATCTTCCCTATTTATCATCCAATCAGATGCAAGGAGTTAAAAATGTTAATGATTCTGTTAAAATGAGTGTTCGTACCAAAAAAATGGAACCGATGATTTTTTTCGATAATGAAGGATTAGATTTTTTAGATTTTATAGAAAATCGCTATGAAAAATTGCTGGCTAGTCGACAAGCGGTAGCCTTTTTTGAAAAAAATAAGATACGAGATCTAGCGATTATCGGCTTGTTCTTAGGAACAGGCATTCGTTTATCTGAATTGGTTAATATTAATTTACGAGATCTTGAATTGAGTGATGAGTCATTAAGTATCCGAGTTATTCGTAAAGGTGGTCAAATGGATTGGGTAACTGTCGCCTCTCCTATGGTTTCTTATATTACTGATTATCTAGCGATACGTAAGACAACCTATCAAGTTACTGAAAATGTGCAACCCCTCTTTTTATCGACTTATGGTGGTGCAGCCAAACGTTTAAAAGCTAATGCGATTGAAAAAATGCTCGACAAATATTCAAGTGCTTATAATAAAAGAACCACTCCCCATAAATTACGCCATTCAGTGGGCACTCAGATTTATCGTAAAACGGGTTCTATAGTCACTACAGCGCAGCTTTTAGGTCAAAATAATACCAATTCTACAAGTATTTATACCCATATTGGTGCTAAAGAACAAGTAAATATTATGAATCATCTATATGATTAATTGATTTAAAGCAATTAATTTTAGCGTAGCAGTCTAATCACCGCTACGCTATTTTAATTCTATATAAAAAAAGATTATAAAATTTCTTCTAAAGTCTCGATTGCTTCTAAAGTAGTTGCCCAACTAGTCGCAATGCGGATAACTGTATGAGTTTCATCATATTTTTCCCAAAAACTAACACGCAATTGATCCTTCATAGCAGCCAATTTATCATCACTAATGATAATAAAGATTTGGTTAGTTGAATTTTCAATATAGAATGGATAGTTTTTAGCTTGCACAATTTCTCGTACTTTATTGGCACATTCAATTGCATGTCGGCTAATTGAGAAATATAAATCATCTGTAAACAAAGTATCAAATTGAATGCCCAATAATCGTCCCTTAGCTAATAAAGCCCCATGCTGTTTAATTTGTGTTACGAAGTGCTTTGGTGTATTTCCTTTAGTAAACACCACTGCTTCTCCACATAGCGCGCCTATTTTAGTGCCACCAATATAAAATACATCAGCAAGTTGCGCAATATCTGCAATTGTATGGTCACAATCATCAGCCATTAAACCATATCCTAATCTAGCGCCATCAATAAACAATGGAATTTGATAATTATGACAAGTATCAGCAAGTTGAATTAATTCTTCTTTAGTATAAAGTGTCCCATATTCAGTTGGTTGTGAAATGTAAACCATCCCTGGAAAAACCATATGTTCATGATTCGCGTCTTGATAAAAGTTTGCTAAGTAACTTTGTAAATCTTCAGCATTTATTTTTCCATTAATGTGAGGAAGTGTTAAAACTTTATGTCCTGTATATTCAATTGCTCCAGCTTCATGTGAGGCTACGTGCCCCGTTTTAGCAGCAATCACCCCTTCATAAGGTGCTAACATAGTATCAATGATTATTTGATTGGTTTGAGTACCACCGGTTAGCAGATGAACATCAGCATTTGGTAATTGACAAATTTGCTTAATTTTTTCTTTTGCACTAAGCGTATAACAATCATTTCCATAACCTGGTTGTTGTTCAAAGTTTGTATTTAATAATTTTTGAAGAATTTTTGAATGTGCTCCTTCGGTATAGTCTGATTCAAAAGAAATCACATTATTCCCCTCCTAAACACTATAATGTATGTAATAGATTTGTTTTTGTATTGTATCATAAGTAAACAGTTAAAACAAACGCAGTATAATATTATTATGTAAACTAAAATCACAAGGACTTTCAGAATAAAATGAAAATCCTTGTGATTTTTTAATTAAAATAAAATTGTTTAAAATCATACTTAAAGACGCGATATAGATACTGCGTAGCAACTGGATGTCCAAAACTTCTTATTAAACTTCCATTAGCATCATATTCGGCAAATACTGATTGCTGCCCTGAGTCTACGATGATATTATTATTGAATTGTTGAACACTAGATACATAGGCTGAATATGGAACATCAAAACTTTGGACTAGTTGGTAGGTTTTGGTGTTTTCATCTACTAAATACTTCATATATTTTGATTGTTTCCCTGCTGTTTTGTCAGCAATCTTAGCTAAAGAAAAATCACTTCTTGAATCCATTATTGTAGAATTATTATTAAAGAAATATAGGTAATACTGTCCATCGGCTAGTTGATCACTAGTTTCATAAGTAATACTATGTTGACCAAATTGAGAAGTAAAATTTCCCACCTTTTCCAACAATAACTCTCCGGTATCTCCTATTTGCTTCCAGATGTTTGTATCGCCAATTAAGTACTCAACATTATAATTTTCTTGTTCATTACGCTTTAATTTGATAATTGTTGATGTTTCACGTGAGCTGATGATTAATTGACCATCTTCTGTTTGCTGAATACTGTTTAGATGTACAGGATCCCATAATCCTTTATTATTACTATGCTCTTCTAAATCAGTGGCTACGTTGTATAAATCAGGTAATAACTCTTTAAAATTAGCGATTTCGCTAACTTGCTGGTTATTATTCAAATCAATCTTGATAATTCTATCTTCCACTAATCCTTCAGCTTTTTTCGCACTCTTACTAGTAGCTAAGGCAATGATTTGATTATCATCAGTCAATATATAATCATGATGCAGTAGATAGTCAGTCTCTGATAAATCAATCACTTGTAAAACTTGCCCCAATCGATTGACTTTGGCAATTTTCGTGGTAGATAGAGCAAAATACATTTCTTGTTGATTATTAAAGGTTAAACGCATGGAATTGTAATTAATGATAGGTATTTCTGCACGAATATAACCATCATTATCGACTAAATAGGTTGCTCTAGAATCATCTGCTTTATTACCAATGACAGCATACAAACCATCAGATAACTCACCAGTACTTTGCCCATCTGTTGTTTCGTAGCTAATTTGATCAATAGTTGCTAATTTTGGTGGTGTATAATGAAATTGATAGGTCGACTGTTCACCAGATTGATTAGTAGCATACAATGTAATTAAATTATCTTGATTTGCTATACTACCAATTAATTGATATTGGTGTGTTGTACTATATTCGCCATTACTATTGTATAGTTCATTTTCATAAGTTGATAGATTATCTGTTTTAATTTCATAAGAAATTTTTACTGGTTCATCGGTAAAAAAGGCTATATATAACCCTGTTGTATTGGTTAAATAAGGATTACTCACAATTAAAGGTTGACTAAAACTAGCCTGTGTACTTTCAGTTAATTGTAATAATTTATTTTGAATTTTTTCTTGAGTAGCAACATTATAAATTTGGTTTACACTATCAATATTTAAATCACTGTAATCAAGCGCTTGAATATTGTCGCCTTTAGTTGATACTAATTGCTGGGTATAATTCGTTTGAGTTGTTTGGGCAATTTGCTGAGTGCTACTTTCGCTCTTAGTCAAATATATAAATGCTGGTATTAATAAAATGACCATTACTAGGCCATACCATAAGTATCTTTTATTCAATTTTTTCAAAAACCCTCTTCCCTTCTCAATTATTTTATCTATGGCTAATTAAACACCTTAAAACTTAATTTTAGCTTAAAAAAGACTTGCGATTTTAAAATAGAAGCTTATTATGAAATGTAGAGGGAAATCTGGGGGTGTTTGTTTGCTTTTTTTAATCATGGGAATTTTTGTTGGCGCTTTATTGCCCATTCAAACTGCTTTAAATGCACAAATGAGAGGATTTTTAAAATCACCTTTTTTGGCTTCGCTATGTTCTTTTACAGTTGGAACGATTTTTTTAGCTATTATGGTTTTAGTATCGGGTGATTCGCTTTTTTTAACTGCCCAACAAGTTGCTAGTTTACCATTATGGGCTTATTTAGGTGGATTATTAGGAATGTTAGGTTTGACTGCTAACATCTTATTATTTCCAGTATTAGGTAGTGTGCAAACCGTCATTATGCCTATTCTAGGTCAATTATTAATGTCATTATTAATCGATCAATTTGGTTGGTTTCACGCTAAAGTTCATAGTTTTTCAACCTTTAGAGCCTTAGGTATGATTGCATTAATTTTAGGTGTATTGCTTGTCGTTTTCTTTCCACAATATTTCAGACAAGAAAAACAAATGAAATATGTCACCAAAGAGAAACCCAAGCATCAATTCCAATTTTTATGGCAATTAATCGGCTTAGGTGCCGGTATGCTAATGTCCAGTCAAGTAGCGATTAACGGTTATCTTGGACGCCAAATTAATTCTTCGATTCATGCAGCTTTTATTTCCTTTTTTGTAGGGACTGTTTTAGTTTGTGTAGCCGTGTGTTTTGAAAAAAGCTGGTCAAATATTAGCAAAGTACGTTTTTCTGAAATTCCACTTTGGATATGGTTAGCAGGGATTTTAGGTGCTTCTTACGTCTTTTGTAACGCTTTTTTGGCACCCAAAATTGGTACCGGAGCAATTGTGACCCTTGCTTTGGTTGGCCAAATTTTGTCTAGTATAACCATTGATCAATTTGGTTTGCTGAGAGCCATTCAGAAAAAAATAAAAGCAATTCAGCTATTAGGCTTAGCAATACTGTTTATAGGTGTTCTTTTTATCGAAATTTTTTAAGGAGTGTAATGAATGGTGCAAATCAATACCGGTCCAATTATTACTGAAGAAAAAGCATTAATTCAGATTATGATACAGTTATATTATCAAAAGCATCCAACAGAAACCATTGGCTATCAAGAAATGCTAGATTATGCTTTGCAACGTCTTAGCCTTTGTCGCTTTGGGGAACAAAAAACAACCCGTAAGAAATGTCCAGTCCATTGTTATCAGAAAAATTATCGTGAACAAATGAAAAAAATTATGCGTTATTCTGGACCACATATGCTCTATCGTCATCCATTATATTCAATAAAACATTATTATCGCCAATTAACAAGAACTGTAAAAAGATAAATAAAAGCTACCTAAATCTGTCACAGTAATTTAGGTAGCTTTTATTTTAGGAATGTAAGGCAGTTGATAAACTATGAGCAAATATGATCTAGTCTGTTTTCTCCGTGATAGCTTTCTCTTCAAAATGTAACGTTATCGATTGATCTGGCTGCTCTTCTCCAGCAATGGTTACAATTACATAAGCTTGTTTCCAATCGACAGACCAATTAACTTTGTTCAAGCTTTTTCCGTCATTAGCAATAGCGATTTTTGTTTTATCAATCACTGCTTGCCCTTTTTTTAAAATAATTTGAGCATGCGAATCACCAAAAGGCCAATCAGGCTCGCCAACAGATTTAAATTCTAATGTATAAACACCATTTGGAGAAATAGAGCGATCAATAGTTGTCATTTTATATTTGGTAAGGTAAATAAAACTACCAAGCAAAATACTCCCAAATAAAATAGTAACTAGCAGTATGCCTATCAACCATTGAAGTATTTTCTTCATTTCATCACCATTATTCTGAAGATTTTTAATAGGTTCATTATACGGATAACGCGCTGATTTATCAATCGATCCGTCGATGGATTTAAAAAAAGAAAGCCTATCTAGAATAGACTTTCTTTTTTTTATTTTAATTAATTTTTACTCAGCACTAATGGCTATACCAATTGCTTTTTCACCTAAATGTGTACCAATAACCGGTCCAAAATAGCCAATTTCAAATTCAGCACTAGGATATTGTGCCTGTAATTTAGCTTTTTCTTCCATCGCTGCTTCTAGATGATTACCATGAATAATATAAAACTTCAATGGACAATCTAATTGTTGAGCTCTTTCAATAATTAACTCTTCAGCACGTGCAAAAGCCTTTTTACTTGAACGAATTTTTTCGTGTAACACAATTTTTCCTTCTTCAAAGGTCAAAATAGGCTTGATCTTAAGTAAACCGCCGATAATCGCTGCACCATTGGTTAAACGTCCACCACGAACTAAATTATTTAAATCATCGACGATTAAATATGCTTTCGTATTTTCACGAATAAATTCTAAATAATGAACGATCTCATCGATTGACTTTCCGTCGTCTTTTAGTTGTAAGGCTTTAGCAACCATATTTCCCATTGGCATACTAGTAATTTGTGAATCAAAAGGAATTAGGGTAACTCCATCTAAACTTTCTTTTAATGAAAATAAAGTGTTAACAAAACCAGAAATGCCACTTGATAAATGAATACTTAAAATAGTATCATACCCATCTTTAGCTAAACGTTCATATAAATCAACGACTTCTCCTAAAGCTGGCTGGGAAGTTGTCGGGAAATCTTTGCTATTTTTCAAAATTTCATAATATTCATCGGCATGGATATCAATATCTTCGTTATAAATTTTTCCATCAATGATTACTGGAATTGGTAAAATGTATAAATCAGGATGTTTCTTAACCTCTTCAGGTAAAAAAGCTGTACTATCAGTAACAATCGCTAATTTCATTGATTTCATAATCCTCGTTTCAATTTTATTAAACATTACTCTTAATATATCATAAAAAACGGCTTGTTTAAAATGAAAAGGAGTTAGTTTTTCAAAAAATCTTCAATTGCCTTTTTATTGGCTTGCTCATCAATATCTAAGTAACTACCTACTTCATAACTTTCACCATATTGCCAAGTATTATCAACGGGCACGCTTAGCCGTTCCACCCCACTGGCATTTTTGGCTATGGTAAAGGCGTGTTTATAAACATAGCTCATTGGAATATTATTCGGTGAATATCCCATAACTTTACCGGCTGCATAAGGTAATTTAGAAATAGTCGTTAGTGATTTAGCTTGTTTAAAGACCTCGTTCATCACTTGTTGTTGTCTTCTTACCCGACCAAAGTCTCCTTCTTCATCCATTCTAAAGCGAGCGTATTGCAATAAAGTAAAGCCGCTCATTTTTTGTTGTCCTTTTTTGATTGGGACATCAATATAAGCACTCATATCTTTTTCAGCATTAATAGAGACGCCATTTGGAAATAGAGCATCAATGACTTTTTCAAATGTTTTGAAATCGACTAAAGCATAATATTTACAATCAATATTAAAGTTCTTTTTTAAGGTTTTTCGTAATAATTCTGCGCCACCATAGGCATACGAAGCATTGATTTTATTATAGCTAACACCAGGAATATCTACATAGGTATCTCGCATAAATGAAATTAATTTTGGTTTGCTATTTGATTGATTGCCAATATGTAAAACCATAATGGTATCAGAACGGGAAGCCTCACCATCACGGCTATCATTGCCAATTAACAGAATATTTTCTGAACCATCGCTTGCAGTTACTCCATGAAAAGTCTCTTTACTTTGCGTATGGGTATCCTTACTGGCTTCTTGATATCCTTTTTGATAGGCATGTATGCTATAAAAAGCGGTCCCAGCAATAATTAAAATAATAATTAATAATAACCATCTAAAGGGGTGAAATTTTTTCTTTTTCTTCTTTTTCCCTTTTTTCTTTAATTGTGGATTTTTATGTATATTTTCACTTTTGTGCGAATTATTGCGTATTTCTTCTGGTTGCTCACCAGTACTTTGAACTTGCTGATCTAAGTTATCTTCATAATTTTGAAAATCAATAAAATTGTTTTCTGCTAAGAGATTATCTTCTGTATTTAAAGTTGCTTCATTAGAATTGTTTGATTGATTATGAGTTGGTCGAGAATATTTTTGACGATTACTTGTTGCATGATTGGGTCGAACTCTCCGACTAAAAATGCTATCGTAATTATTTTCTTCTTGGGAAAGTTGTTTTCTTAACTCTCTGTTTTTTTCCATTCTATTCATAAAAAAACCTCCGTTACAATCTTTTACATTTTATCACAAGATTGTTGAATAGAAAAATAATATTTTAATCAATTAAAAAATTTTAAAAAATAAAAAAGATGATAATTAATGGACTATATTGACCCAAGTGTTAGTTTTTTTAACTAACTTTTTTGAGTAATACAATCTATCGATTATCATCTTATTTTTTAATTTAATTGATAAATTGGATAAATACCAATCACTTGTACTTGACACCCTAAAGCTTGTAATTCTTCGATAGCGTATTCGTACAATTTAGCATTTTGTGTATATTCTACATCAACAATGAAAAAGTATTCGCCTAGCTTGGTTTTTTGTGGTCGAGATTCAATTTTACTTAGGTTTAAATCACGCCATGCAAAAACAGATAATACCTTATGCAAGGCACCAGGTAAATTTGAAGGTAAAGTAATATATAGCGTTAACTTTTTCTCTAATAGGGTTAGTTGTTTTGGAACGAATGAATGACGTCCTAAAATCCAAAATCTAGTTTGATTATAAACATTATCCTGAATATTTTCAGCAATAATAGGTAATTGATAAGCAATCGCTGCTTGGCGTGAACCGATAGCCGCAATTTTGGCCTCTTTTTGTTTTGCTACCATTTCAATAGCAGTCGTTGTTGACTGAACTGCTTCAAGTTGAACATTTGGATAATGTAAAGATAAAAATTTTTGACATTGCGCTAAAGCTTGCGGATGTGAAAGGATTTTTTCAATATTATTTACATCATAACCAATTAATTGTTGATGTATAGGTAAAATTAACTCAGCCTGTACTTGACAATCATTTTGATCATATAAACGATCGATGCTTGCATGGACGGAACCTTCTAATGAATTTTCAATTGGTACGATTGCATAGTCTACGAAATGATTCATCAAAGCGTCAATACACAAAGGTATACTTGGAAAGGCTATTAATTGTTCTGTTGTTTTCACTAAGTTAGCAGCCTGATACGAAAATGAATTTTCAGGACCTAAGTAAGCCAATTTCATGTGTTTTTCTCCATTTTTTCTTTTATTTCATTTACAATAGTTGCAATTGATTTGTTCGTAGTATCAATTTGCATTGTCGCTGATACTTGATAGAACGGTAACCTTTGTTGATAAATTGCTAGTATCTCTGTGTTAGTTTTATCTTGAATGATGGGACGAATATTTTTTTGATCAGCTTTCAATCGATGAATAAGCTCATTATCTTCACAAGTTAAAAAAATGACGAATTTTTGTTTACTAAGTAACTGGCGATTTTCAGCTTTTAAGATAATGCCGCCACCAGTAGCTACCACGCTATTTTGCTCACAAACGTCAGCCAAACATTCGCTTTCAATTTTTCTAAAATAGTCCTCTCCATCTTGAGCAAATATTTCCTGTATCGTTTTGCCGGCTCTTTGACTAATCATCAGGTCTAAATCAACATATGCAAGATTTAATGATTGGGCTAACTGTTTACCTACGCTACTTTTCCCCGAACCCATATAACCAATCAGAATAATCGCCATAGTTATACCTCTTGAATTAATTGTTTTACATCTTCAAAAAATTGCGGATACGATACGGTAACAGCATTTGCTTTTTCTAACTCAACGGTTTCATCGGTAAGTAAAGCGGCAATTTGTAGCATCATACCAATGCGATGATCCCCTCTGGAATCAACTTTTCCTCCATGAAGTTGGCAAGGTCCTTGAATAATCATACCATCTTCTGTTGGGGTAATTTTCGCACCTAATTTACTTAATTCTTCGCAAGTTGCATCAATACGGTTGGTTTCTTTTACTTTTAGTTCCTCAGCATTACGGATAATGGTTGTGCCATAAGCTTGTGTAGCTAATAAAGCAATAATTGGCAATTCATCAATTAAACGCGGAATATCGCTACCTTCAATTGTTGTAGCTTTTAGTTGACTAGTTTGAATGGTAATTGTTGCTGATTCATTTTGCTCATCTATTTGACTTAGCTCAAATTGTGCATTCATTCTTTCTAATACATCTAATATACCGGTTCTAGTTGGATTAATTCCTACATTTTTTAAAGTAATCTGACTATTAGGGATAATTGCACCCGCAACTAAGAAGAAAGCGGCTGAAGAAATATCGCCTGGCACAATAACCGTTTGGCCTGTCAAGGTTTGAGGCCCTGTAATGGTAATGGTTTTATTCTCTACTTCAATTGTGCCACCAAATTGTTTAATCATCTGTTCAGTATGATTTCTTGAAGGCTCTTTTTCAATAATTGTCGAAGTACCTTTTGCTTGTAAGGCAGCAAATAAAATAGCTGATTTTACTTGAGCACTAGCAATGGGCATCTCATAATGAACAGGTTGCAAATTACTAGTTCCTTGGATTGTAATTGGCGGATATTCGGTTGAATCATGGCCAGTTAAATGAGCTCCCATCTGATTTAAAGGCAACATTACTCGATTCATTGGACGTCGATTTAAGTATTCGTCACCATAAAAAGTGGTGATAAATGGTGCACCGGCTAAAATTCCCATCATCAAACGAATGCTTGTTCCTGAATTTCCAAGATCAATTGGCGTTTTCGCCGCTTTTAATCCATTAAAGCCTACTCCTTGAATCGTAATTGTTTGACCATCATCATCAATCGGCACCCCTAATTGTTTAAAACCATTTAAAGTACTTAAACAATCTTCCCCTCGTAAGAAATTTTTAACGATTGTCGTACCGTTGGCTATAGCACCAAACATAATGCTGCGATGTGAAATAGATTTATCAGCTGGAACTTCGATGGTTCCTTTTAAACTTTTAGCTTGTAATAATTTCATCATGTTCTCCTTTTATTTCATTCGACATTGATAGTTTGTCTGCTCAGTAATACAAACCTTAGCCTTTTCTAAATCATTTTGGGTTTTAAAAGTGATTTGTAAAACACCAATAATGTCTTCTCGCGTTTCCAATATTTTAATATTGATAATGGACAGATTTTCCTGACCTAATAAACTAGTTACCTCAGCGATAACTCCTGGTTTATCGGGTACATCAACAAATAAATCATGAAATCCCGGAATGGCACCATTACTATGAATGGGTAGTCTATCTCTGGTGTCTTTTGCATTTTCAAAGAAATGAAAAATTTCTGATTGATTCGCTGATAATAGCCAATTTTTAATCTGCTCCATATTTACTTGCCACTGATCAATCAATTGAATTAAAAAGTTTTGATTACTAAGTAAAATATCTGTCCACATTTTTGGATCAGATGAAGCAATCCGAGTAATATCTCTAAAACCACCTGCAGCTAATCGTTTCGCATTAGGGTGTAATTGATTAAAACTATCTGCTTGATTGACTAAAGCGGCTGCTAAAATATGCGGAAAATGGCTCAACATACCAGTAATTTGATCATGTTCTTGAGCTGATAAGATAATTTGTTTTGCTTTGGTACCTTTAACTAAATCAATGAGTTCTGAAACTCTATGTTTTGTATTAGCTAATGGGGTAAAAATATAATAAGCATTTTCAAACAAAGCATCATTAGCCGCTTGAATACCCGATTTATGCGAACCGGCCATTGGGTGTCCACCGATAAAATCAAATGAAAAACGTGTCGCGAAGTCGGTAATTTCCTGCTTTGTACTACCAACATCACTCACTAAAATATTTGACTGCAAACTAATTTGAGCTAATTCTTGTAGATAATTTAGAGAAGTTTTCACCGGTACCGCTAGAATTAAATAATTAGCTTGACTTGCTCCTGATGCGAAATCAGTAGGGATTTCATCGACAATTTGTTGCTCTAAAGCAGCTATTCGTGTACTGGATAAAGCATCCCAGCCGATTAAATGATAAGTAGGATGTTGATTTTTGATGCACTTAGCCAAAGAGGCACCAATTAATCCTAAACCTACAATCATTACTTTGGTCATCATGCTACTCCTTTTCTTTTAGAATTAGTAATTTTTTAAATATTGACGATAATCGCGAACTGCTTGTAATAAATCATCAAATGAATCACTTGAAAATTTATCTAATAATTCAGTGGCAATTACTGTAGCGACTACATTTTCACAAACAACACTTGCAGCTGGCACAGCAGTACTATCAGAACGTTCAATACTTGCTTTAAATGGTTCTTTCGTGTCAATATCGACACTTAATAAAGGTTTATACAAAGTAGGGATTGGTTTCATGACGCCTCGAATAACTAAAGTTTCACCATTAGTCATCCCACCTTCAAATCCGCCTAAGCGATTCGTTTTTCTGGTATAACCTTTTTCTTTTTCCCATTGAATTTCATCCATAATTTGTGAACCTGGTAAGTTGCCCATTTCAAACCCCATACCAAATTCGACCCCTTTAAAAGCATTGATGCTGACTACGGCTTGAGCAATTTTAGCATCTAGTTTTTTATCCCATTGCACATAGCTTCCCAAACCAGCCGGTACTCCGCCGACTAATACTTCAACAACTCCGCCTATGGTATCTCCATTTTTTTTCGTTTGATCAATCAAATCTTTCATTTCTTGCTCAACAGTTGCATCAACAACTCGCACTTCAGAAGCCTCAGCCAGTGCTTTTACTTTGCTAACGGTGATGTTTTCAGGAACATTGGCGTTAATGCCGCCTAAAGTGATGACATGTGCGGCAATATCAATATCTAATAGTGCTAATAATTTTTTAGCAACAGCACCAATCGCCACTCGCATGGTGGTTTCTCTAGCTGAAGAACGTTCTAAGACGTTTCGTAAATCGCTATGATGGTATTTCATGCCCCCTACTAAATCAGCATGTCCTGGGCGTGGACGAGCGACTCGTCTTAGTTTTTCATTTTTTTCTTCGACTGGTTCGATGCTCATGACAGTAGTCCAATTTTTCCAATCTTTATTTTCAACGACTAGAGTGACTGGTGAACCTAAAGTTTTTCCATGGCGGACTCCTGAAGTAATTCGGACTTGATCTTTTTCAATCAACATACGTCCCCCACGACCATAACCGGTTTGTCTTCTAGCTAACTCAATATTAATATCTTCTGCAGATAACGGCATACCTGCGGGTAATCCTTCAATAATTGCCGTAAGTTCAGGTCCATGAGATTCTCCTGCTGTAAAGTAACGCATTATACTACCTCCACTTTCAAGTAATTTTTCATTTCTTCAATAGGAATGGCTACAATCTTAGCCTGACCGATTTGCTCTAATAAGATAATTTTTAGTTGTGAACCACGAGCTTTTTTATCATGTGTAATTGCTCGATAAAGTTGTTCTGTTTGCCAATTATGATAGCTAGTTGGTAAATGAAATTTTTCAATCATTTTTCTTAATTGTGCTGTCGTTCCTTTAGGCGTTTGCCCAATCTTTTCAGCATATTGGCAAATTGCTAGCATCCCGATTGCTACGCCTTCACCATGGCTAACTACCCCATAACCTGCCGTATTTTCAATGGCGTGACCAATCGTATGGCCAAAATTTAATGTTAAACGACTGCCGTGATCCAATACATCTTCTTCTACTACTTTTCTTTTGACTTGTAAAGCACCGGTAATCACTAATTCGGCATGGTTTAATAAATCATTTTCATCAACTAAATTTTCAAGTTGCTGCCATAACGTAATATCAGCGATAGCAGCTGATTTAATAATTTCAGCAATTCCTTCGCGCACGCGTCTATCATCTAGTGTTTGTAAAACATCTGGATCAATTAATACCCCATCTGGTTGAGCGAAAGTCCCCACTAAATTTTTGGCCCGATTAGTATTTACACCTGTTTTTCCACCGATACTTGAATCTACTTGGGCTAATAAAGTGGTTGGGATTTGTAGAAAATGGATGCCACGCATATAAGTTGAAGCTACAAATGCAGCTAAATCGCCAATTACTCCGCCGCCTAAAGCGATGATACCGTCTGTTCGTGTAAATTCTGCATCGGCTAAATCATCATATAGCTGACTTGCTTGAGCTAATGATTTACTAGCTTCTCCTGCTGGAACAATCAAAATATGCACGGTAAAGCCTACTGCTTCAAGTAATTGTTTTACCTTTTGCGCATATAATGGCGCTACATTAGTATCAGTAATAATTGCAATTTTTTGAGTTTGCCATAATGATTGGACCCACTGTCCACAATGATTGAGTGCACCACGTTTGACAATAATATCATATTGATGATTTGGTAATTGGACACTTAACATAATTACACCTCCACAAGGATTTGCTATTCGTTTTCGATGGCTTTAATTTTTTTCATCGTTTCAACTAATAAGTCAATTTCTTTCATCATTTTAAGGTATGTTTTTTCATTTAATGATTGTGGACCATCTGACCAGGCATTTGCAGGATCAGGATGAATTTCAACAATCATACCATCCGCTCCAGCAGCAACACCAGCTCTAGCCATTGGTGGCACTAAATCCCACACTCCTGTTCCATGACTTGGATCGACAATAATCGGAAAGTGACTTAATTTTTTGATTAGTGGTACAGCACTTAAATCAAAAGTGTTTCTTGTAGCTGTTTCAAAAGTACGAATCCCTCGTTCAATAAAAATAACCGGACTCTTTTCTTCTACAGCAATGTATTCTGCTGCATTTAACCACTCATCTATTGTACCAGAAATTCCACGCTTTAGCCCAATCGGTTTGCCTGTTTTACCTACTGCACTTAGTAATTTGAAGTTTTGCATATTTCTAGCACCAATTTGGATAATATCGCTATATTCAGCAACCATGTCAATGTGTCCTTCATCCATTACCTCGGTGATAACTTTCATATCATAAGCATCTGCTGCTTGGCGAATGTATTTTAACCCTTCTTCAGCTAATCCTTGGAAAGCATACGGAGAGGTTCTCGGCTTGAATGCCCCACCTCTTAAAATTTTTGCGCCACCGGCTTTAGCCATGCGCGCAGTTTCCATAATTTGCTCTAAGCCTTCAATTGAACATGGTCCTGCCATAGTTACAAAACTACCATCACCGATTTTTACACCGTCTACATCAACGATTGTATCTTGAGGATGAAATTCTCTAGAAGTCAATTTATAAGTATTGGAAATTCTTAAGGTTTTTTCTACCCCATCGTAGCTTTGAAACGCAACATCTTGAATTGAACGAGTATCGCCAATTAAGCCAAAAACAACTTGTTCACTTCCTTGATTAATTTGGTAATTCAAGCCTTCTGCTTCAATTCTTTGCATTACTTTATTTAATTGTTCTTTACTTGCTCCTGGTTTCATGATAATAATCATATCTATTCATCCTCTCGATTCTATTTTTTATTGTTAACTATTTTTTAGTATATTTTTTACTTCTTTAATTGGCATTTGGTGACCAGTCCATAGTTCAAATGCGGCTGCTCCTTGATACAACAACATACTTAAACCATTATCTACTTTGGCCTTCTTTTCCTTTGCTTGTTTTAAAAGTAAGGTTTCGCGTGGATTATAAATGGCATCATAAACAGCTAAATCTTCTCTAAGTAAGGACGCATCTTTAATAGGACTTTCTTGGTTTTTTGGATACATCCCCACACTTGATGCATTGACTAACAATACACTTTCAGCTAATTTTTCTTTTAATATTTGCTGATTTTCTAAAGGAAACAATTCGATTTGACAATTAGTTTTTTCAGCAATTCTTTGTAATTTTTCTTGATAGTTAGGATAGTGCCGGCTTTGTCGATTAAAAACATGAATTTTTTTTACACCATCAATAGCAGCTTGCGCAATCATCGCTGTGGCAGCTCCACCAGCTCCCAACATGGTCATTGTTTGATTAGTCAAATCTAAGCCCATTTCTTTAATGCTTTGCATAAACCCTAATCCATCTGTGTTATGCCCAATTAAACGACCATTTTCATTGACAATAGTGTTGACTGCCCCGACTAATTCAGCTGCTTTTGAAAGTTCATCTAAATAAGGAATACATTTTTGTTTATGGGGCATTGAAATATTTGCTCCCAACATGTCCATTACGCGAATCATTTGAATTTGCTCTTTTAAATGCTCAGGAGCAACTTCAAAAGCTAGATAAACGGCATCGATATCTAGTAATGAAAAAGATAAATTATGCATTTTAGGTGATAATGAATGTTTAGCTGGTTGGGCAAAGAATGCTACTAATCTAGTTTTTCCTGAAATATCGGTATATTGTCTCACTTTCCTCTCCTCCTTTTTAAACAAAAAACGCTCACTTAAGTATCGATAAACAATCTTAAGTGAACGTAAAAAAACAGATATGATATAGCCACCTTAGATTGTTTATCTATGTGGCTTGTTTTACAACAATAATCGCTTTAGCCATCATAGATACAAACGCTGCTGTTTGTATCCATAATGAGTATGAATACAAACCTATCTAAAATAGCTAAAGTAAAAAGTATTCAGTTGTTGAAGATGATTAAGATTCATTTGAAACACTCCAAATTGATTGTTGTAAGATTGTTATTAGTATAGGTTGTTTTATTTTGAATGTCAACCGTTTTTATTAAAAAAAACTAAAAATTCTTAAAAATAGATGGATAGATTATTGTTCTGGATCTTCAAAAAATTGTAATAAATCAGCTAATGTCAAAGCTTGCTTTTCTTCTGCATTTAAATCTTTGACAATTTTTCCCTTTTGTAACACAATCAAGCGATTGCCATAAATTAAAGCGTCTTCCATTCGATGGGTAATCATTAAGCAAGTCAATTGCTGTTCGCCTACAATTTTAGCGGTTAATTGCATTAATTGTTTGGCTGTTTTCGGATCAAGGGCAGCAGTATGCTCATCAAGTAATAATAATTCAGGGGTTTTTATCGTCGCCATTAATAAGGATAAAGCTTGTCTTTGACCACCGGATAAATTCCCTGTTTCAGTATCTAAATGCTGTTCTAAGCCATTACCGATTTGTTGGCATAATTGATAAAACGTCGATTTATATTTTGATAGTTGTCTTAAAGCTAATCTCCGCTTTTCACCACGAAATTTAGCTAATAGTAAATTCTCAGCAACCGTCATTCGCGGAGCTGTCCCCATTTTAGGATCTTGGAACACGCGAGCGATGGATTTTGCACGTAATTCTTCAGTTTGTTGGCTAATTAACTGATCATTTAAATAAATTTTTCCATGACTAATTGGTAAGGTACCGGCAATTGAATTAAATAAGGTACTTTTACCTGCACCGTTACCACCTAAGACCGTAATAAAATCTCCCTTATTGACAGTAAAATCGACATGATCAAGTAAAATTTTTTCTTCATTGGTTCCATTATTGACGATTTTGGTTACTTTTTCTAATTGTAATAAACTCATTATCTTTTCTCCTCAAAACCAGTTTTCAAATTCAAGGCTGTTTTTAATTGTGGAATTAATAAACAAATTGCCAAAATAATCGATGAGAAAATTTTGATATAAGTTGTATCAAAACCAACGCGGATAACAAATAAAATCAATAATTGATAAATAATACTCCCGATAACAATAGCAATTAAACGTTCAAATAGGGTTAAATTGCCGTAAAGTACTTCGCCGATGATTATAGAAGCAAGCCCGATCACAATCACCCCTACACCTTTACTAACATCCGCATAACCATCGTTTTGCGCAATTAATGCACCGGATAATGCAATGACACCATTAGATAAAACCAAACCAAGAATTTTCATGCGGTCTGTATGTATGCCAAGTGATTTTGCCATTGTTTCATTATCCCCTGTTGCAATATAAGCCTGACCTAATTGAGTGTCAAAGAAGAAATAAAGTAATCCTACGATCAAGATAACAATAAACAAACCGACAAAAACCATATCATAATAATTGGGAAGATGAAATGGTTGTAAAAAGTCAAAAATTTTAGGTTGATGTAATAAAGATAAATTAGGTGATTGCATTACAAAAAGCATAACAGAATTTAAACCAGACATCACTAAAATTCCGGCTAAAATAACCGGAATCTTTCCTTTAGTGTAAAGCAATCCCGTAACAAGCCCTGCCAACATGCCGGCAATAATTCCTAAAATTGTCGCCAAAACAGGTGAAAGCCCATGAGTAATTGCAGTTACACACACTGCCCCTCCTAAAGGAAAAGATCCTTCGGTTGTCATATCTGGAAAATTTAATATACGATAAGTCATAAAAATTCCTAAACCTAAAATACTCCATAAAAAGCCTTGACCGATTGCTGAAATAATCATTTTTTGCCTCCATCTATTCCCCTACAGAAAGATGAAGCTTTCTGTAGGGAGTTGTTTATATCTTGAATCTAATTAGTTGCATTTCCTATTATCTGAGCATTTTTCTTTAATTCATCTGGAATTTGAATTCCTAAAAAGGCAGCTTGTTTCTCATTTAAAACCGTGACACCTTCTTTAAAGGTATAAACTGGGGTTACTGCTGGATCTGCCCCTTTTAGTAGTTGTACAACCATTTCACCTGTTTTCTTGCCTAAAGTATATTGATCGATTCCCACAGTTGCTAAGCCACCTTGTTCTATCATTGTATCTACAGAAGTAATAATTGGTGTTTTTGTTTTATTGGCTTCACCAACTACTGCCTGCATGGCATTGGCAATTGTATTATCCAATGGAATATAGATAAAATCAACATTTTGAGTCATTACTTGAACGGTTTGAGCAATTTCATTAGTTGAAGCAACCGGATAATTTTTTACATTTAACCCTGAGTTTTCAGCGGCTTTAGTCGCTTCTTCTACTTGATATTTAGAATTTGCCTCAGTTGAGGAATAAAGCATGCCTACTGTTTTAGCATTTGGTAATAACTCTTTGCCTAATTTAATCTGTGAAGCAACAGGTGGTTGATCAGATACTCCGGTGATATTTCTGCCTGGATGATCTAGATCTTTCACTAATTTAGCACCAACAGGATCAGTAACAGCACCTAAAACAATCGGAATATCACTTGTGGTATTAGCTAATGCTAAGGCAGCTGGTGTAGCGACACCAACCAATACATTGGCCTTTTTATCAACTAATTGTTGACTCATTGTAGCCAATTTACTTTGATCTGCTTGTCCATTTTGGAAGATGATTTTAATATTTTTTCCTTCTTGATAGCCTGCATCTTTTAAAGCATCTTTTACCCCTTTAGTGATAGTATCTAAAGCCGGATGACTAACGAATTGTAAAATCCCCACAGTTTGAATCGTTTCTTTTTTGTCCTGTTGATTAGTTAAGGGTTGATTCATTTTCCCCATTTGAAATACAAAAACACCAAAAATAATCAAAAATACAACTGCAACACTTGCTATTAATCCTTTGTTTTTCATTTTTAACACTCCTTCAATTTTACCTATTAATTATAAATGGAAAAGATTGATGAGAACAAAAAAAGCAATTCCCTACCCGGAAATTGCTAAAAACAAAAACCGCATAGTTTTGATCTATGCGGAGAAAATTTATTTGTCAGCATAGATACAGCTTTTGGTTGTTCTCCAAAAAGTTGTATCTATGGAAAACCATCAATACAACTCATCTACGCCAGTTACGCCATGTATTCACATTTACGTTTAACAATGCTTGATGATTCATTTTGTGGTCCTCCTTTATCTTGTTGTCAATTATCTTACAAGAATATTTAGAATTCGTCAATAAAAAAATGAAAAAAATTTAATATTTTAGTTTACATAATATTTTTATTTATTAATTAAAAAGAAAGAATGATTGCTTTAGTGGCTATTTTAACTATTTATACCAAGATAGATAAATAAATTGTTGGTTCAATTGTCTTTTTTTCGTTATAATGATTAGGAGTCAAAAGGAAAAGAGGAAAGAAAATGTCATTTGATGGAGTTTTTACACATTTAATTATTCAAGAACTAAATCAACAGTTAATTGGTGGTAGAATTAGTAAAATTCACCAACCATATGAAAATGAAATTGTCCTTACGATTCGTTCTCAAGGAAAAAATCATAAATTATTATTGTCCGCTCATCCTAGTTATGCACGCATTCAGTTGACAAAGGTGGCTTATGCTAATCCAGCTACCCCTCGTAATTTTGTTATGATGCTTAGAAAATATTTGGATGGTGCTATTTTAGAAGCGATGAATCAAGTGGAAAACGATCGCATTATTCATTTACATTTTACTAAAAGAGATGAATTGGGTGATTTGCAAGATATTATCTTAATCTTAGAAATGATGGGTCGGCATAGTACTATTGTTTTGGTTAATCAGGCAACCAATAAAATTTTGGACGTCATTAAGCATGTTGGTAGTAGCCAAAATACTTATCGCACCTTACTACCTGGTGTAGAATATATTGAACCGCCAAAACAGAATCGTCCTTCACCTTTTACGATTACAGATGAAGCATTATTTGCTATCCTTTCAGAAGCTAAGGAACTTAATGCGAAATACTTACAGCAACATTTCCAAGGGTTAGGTCAAGATACGGCAACTGAATTAGCTGAGCGTTTAAATCAAAACGCTAATGAGAAATTAAGAACCTGGCATCAATTTTTTAATGAGTTAAAAACCCATTTACAACCTACTTTGATTGAAAGTGCTGGTAAAGAGTATTTCATGCCAATCATTTATCATCATTACGTACATCAGGCTACCAAAAAACAAACCTTCAATCATTTAAATGATTTACTTGAAGCATATTATCTAGATAAAGCTGAACGTGATCGTGCCAAGCAACAAGGCAATGAATTGATAAAAAAAGTTGAAAATGAACGCAAACGTAATGTCTTAAAATTAGAAAAACGTCAACGTACTTTACAAGAATCGGAAAATGCTGAGCTTTTCAGACAAAAAGGTGAATTGCTGACAACCTATCTTTCAATGGTGCCAAAAGGCGAAGAAAAAGTGATTTTAGACAACTATTATAATGAAAATCAGCCGTTAACTATCGTGTTAAATCCAGCATTATCTCCTAGTCAAAATGCTCAAAAATATTTTCAACGTTACCAAAAGTTAAAAAACGCCGTAAAATTAATTCATGAGCAAATTGCTGAAGCGCAAGCTGAAATTGCTTATTTAGACTCAGTTTTAGCACAGTTAGAAATTGCCTCAGCTATGGACATGGAAGTGATTCGTGAAGAACTAGTGGCACAAGGTTATTTAAAAAATCGTCAAAATAAACAACAACGCAAATTAAATCAACCTTCTAAGCCTGAAAAATATGTTACCAGTCGTGGAACAGAAATCTTAGTTGGGAAAAATAATTTACAAAATGATCAGTTGACCCTTAAGACGGCTAAAAAGACTGATTATTGGTTCCATACTAAAGATATACCTGGTTCTCATGTTATTTTGAAAACAGCAACTCCAAGCGATGAAGAATTATTAGAAGCGGCTGAATTAGCGGCCTATTTTTCTAAATATCGTTATTCTGCACAAGTTCCAGTAGATTATGTACAAGTAAAATATATAAAAAAACCAAATGGTGCTAAGCCAGGTTTTGTTATCTACACCAATCAAAAAACCTTATTTGTCACTCCTAGTGCTGATATTATTGAAAAATTATCAAAATAATAAATAGCCTTTTACCTTAGGAAAATGAAATAAATCGTTCAAAAATTGGGGTTAAAAATTAAACTTTTGATCAATAATTCATCTTCCTAAGGTTGTTTTATTTTATTGATTTGAGAATAAATCAGTTGATTGATCTTTATAATAAAAAATCGTTCTATTCTTTAATGGCTGTAACGGTCGGTTATTTTTTAACAATAATTCATTTTTAAAAAGATTAATAAACGACTGACTCATCTGCCCTACTTCTTCAAAAACAAACCATTGAATAGGACCAATCGTCGGTGGTGTGGTTAACGAACCGACATAATGATAATAGCTCTGATTTTCAGGTAAGAAAATATCTGGATTAAACCATTGGATATGATGATCAAAATCCCAGATTTCATCCCCATGATCATGACAAATTTGATTACTTAAAAAAGCTGTTTCAAATAAAATTCCTAATACAAGATTGACTTGCTGCTTACTTGTATGCACTAAATGGAATTCTAATGGTGCTTGGTAATCGTCTAAAACATGTTCACTAGGCATATGAAAGTGAATATCCGTCAGATAGTATTTTTCATCTTGATACAGGATATAAGATAATTGATCGAATGGAACGAAATGAATTGTATTTTTAAATTCCTTTTCAGTAAACTTTTGTTTTTGATAATGAATTTGAATACATTCTTCTTTTAAAATTGGCTCTGTCATTGCTTTTTTTAGCTTAATCGGTGATTGTAATGGGAACAGGCCACCTGGTTTAAAACGTTCGCAAAGTAAGTGCCAATTTGCTGGTCCTATGTCGCCATCTTCATAATTCCATGGAACATCTAAATTGCGTTTAATCATTTTCATTCCTCCAACCATTCAAGTAATGTATAGGTGAATACCAACACCCTTGATAAAATAATAGATTAGTTAGCCTTGATATGTAGACACTCAGACTAACTAATCTATTTTATCCTACCAAATAAATTTTATTTTAGCCAATTTTCAGGATCTTGTTTCCAACGATTTAATAAAGTTAAATCTTCTTTCTGGATATATGCAGCTTCTAGCGCAGTTTCTAATAGGGTTGAATAATTGGTTAAGGTAACTAGTGGTATTTGACTAGCTTCAAAATTTGCAGTGCCTTTTGGCAATTCGTAAGTAAAAATTGCTGCTACGCCTAATACTTCTGCCCCTTCTCGTTTAGCAGCCTGACAAGCTTCTAATACACTACCACCTGTTGAAATCAAATCTTCAATCACCACCATTTTTTGTCCTGGAGTAATTTGACCTTCAATTTGATTCCCTTTTCCGTGATCTTTCGCTTTACTACGGATATAAACCATTGGCAAATCTAAAATATCTGCCACCCATGCTGCATGGGCAATACCGGCAGTAGCTGTACCGGCAATCACTTCAACATCAGGATAATTTAATTTTATTTTTTCGGCTAAACCTTTAGCAATTGCTTTTCGAACTGCTGGATAGCTCATTGTTAGTCGATTATCACAATAAATTGGGCTTTTGATACCACTTGCCCAAGTAAAAGGTTCATTCGGACTTAAAAAAACAGCTTTGATTTTTAACAATTCTTCAGCGACTAAACGTTCAATTGATTTCATTTTACTTCTCCATTCCATTCGTTTTTAATTTGTAAGTATGCTTGATAGGGATCATCTGCCTGGGTAATTGGGCGACCGACAACAATCATATTGGCAGTTAGTTCTTGCGCTTTTTTTGGTGTAACCACTCTTTTTTGATCACCAACCTGACTATTTGCTGGACGAATACCGGGAGTTAAACAGATAAACTGCTGGTTAGTAGCTTGGTGAATAAGATTAGCTTCTAGCGCTGAACATACTACACCATCAAGCTTTGCTGCGTGGGCGTTTTGCGCATAACTAACAACACTATCGATTAATTTACCAGGAATTCTTTGTTCCTTTTGCATTTGTGCTTCACTAGTTGAAGTGAGTTGCGTCACTGCAATTAACTTAGGGACTTGCTCAGCATCTTTTGCTCCTATGTTTAAGCCTTCTTTAGCAGCTTGCATCATTTCAATTCCACCAGCAGCATGCACATTGGTCATATTCACTCCTAATTTAGCTAAGCCAATCATCGCACTTTTCACCGTGTTAGGTATATCATGTAATTTTAAATCTAAAAAGATGTCATGGCCTTGCTTTTTTAAATAGTGCACAATGTCTGGCCCTTCTTGATAGAACAATTCCATCCCAACTTTTAAATAAAGAGATTCGCCATTTGGAAAGTGGGCTAAAAATTTAGTAATTGCTGCTTTATTAGCAAAATCTAAAGCGATAATTGGTCTAGCTTCGTGCATGTTTTTTCGCCTCTCTAACTTCTGTACGTAATTTTTCTAAGGTTTCGATTCCTAGCTCGTCCATTTTTGTTGGTAGAGCTTTAATTAATTTAGGACAAATATATGGATCAGTAAAATTCGCCGTTCCAACAGCTACTGCGCTGGCACCTGCTAAATACATTTCAATCACATCATCGACATGCATCACACCACCCATACCAATGATTGGTAAATCAGAAATGCTCGCTACTTGATGAATTAAACGAATAGCTACTGGTTTGATGGCAGGTCCGGATAAACCACCAGTTTGATTAGCTAAAATCGGTTGACGCGTTTTTAAGTCAATGCGCATTCCCAATAACGTATTAATCATTGAAAAACCGTCTGCTCCTGCTTGTTCAACAGCTTTAGCAATAGGGACAATATCTGTTACATTTGGTGATAATTTTACATAAATCGGTACACTCGCCACTTTTTTGACGGCTTCAACTAGTTCAAAAACCACTTCCGGATTCGTTCCAAAGGCTATGCCGCCATGTTTAACATTTGGACAAGAAATATTGAGTTCGATTGCCTGTACATTGCTAGCATCGCCAATTTTTCCACAAACTTGCACATAATCTTCTTTAGTAGCACCCGCAACATTAGCGATAATTGGCAAATTAGGAAATTGTTTGGCTAAATGGGGTAAAATTTGTCCATAAACCTCTTCTAATCCTGGATTTTGTAAACCAATAGCATTCAGCATGCCGCTTGGCGTTTCTGCTACTCGCGGGGTTGGATTACCAAAACGGGCAAGTGGCGTTGTTGCTTTAATCATTACAGCGCCTAATTGTTCGATATCATAGTATTTGGCATATTCCACGCCAAAACCAAAACAACCGGAAGCTGGCATAATTGGATTTTTTAAATCTAATCCAGGTAATTTTACACGTAAGCGATTCATTAGAAAATCACCGTCCCTGCTTTAAAAATTGGTCCATCATCACAAACCTTAACACTCTTAGTTTGTTTATCATCATCTTTAACATGACAAACGCAAGCATAGCATGCCCCCATACCACAAGCCATTCTTGACTCTAAAGAAAGTTGTACATTATCAATTTTTTCTACAAAAAGGCTTTCCACTTTTTTTAACATGCCGTTATTCCCACAGGAAAAAACGGCTTTAGGAAGTTCAGTATTTGTTAGTAAATACTCATCTAATAAGGTACCTACATTTCCTTTCACTCCTAATGTACCATCATCAGTTGCTATATAGGTTGGCGCTAAAGCTGCAAATTCTTCGACATAATAACTGACTTCTTGACTAGCAAAGCCTAAAAAATGAATTGGTTGCACGCCTTTTTCAATCAGTTGTTTAGAAAGTTCATATAAAGGAGGGATACCAATCCCTCCACCGATAATATAAACGACCTCTTTGGCTTGCAATGCTGATAAATCAAAGCCATTTCCTAAAGGTCCCATTACATCTAGCTTATCGCCTGCAATCAGCTGAGAAAAAACTAAGGTACCTTGTCCTTCAGTCCGATAAATAATGGTACAAGTCTTTTCTTGGTGATTGATTTGGTTAATACTAATTGGCCGACGTAAAAGTAAATCTTGTTGAGGTACACGGATATGCAAAAATTGTCCGGGTTTATCCATATAATCGACTAACTGGCCGGTTAACGTCAATTCAAAAATGCGTGGAGCAAGTTTTCGATTAGCTACAATTGTCATGATCTCTTGTTTCATCGCTGTTTCCTTTCTGCCTTTGTCCTACTTTTTAAATGGCTTGTGTCGTAAATGCTTGAGATTCCATTACTTTCAAAATCGCATCCGCAGTATCTAATGATGTAAACAATGGTACGCCATGTTCAACTGCTTCGCGACGAATACGAAATCCATCTTCTGCATTATTTTGACGATTTTTATCAATAGTATTAATAACTAGTTGTAAACTACCTTCGCGAATATAATCAATGACATGTTTTTTAGCTGATTCTGAAATTTTAGCTACTTTTTTAGTTTTAATACCCGCTTGTTCAAAGTAATCAGCTGTACCGCTAGTAGCTAAGATTGAAAAGCCTATTTCTACAAAACGTTTGGCTAGTGCTAATGCTTCTTCTTTACTATCGTCTGCTATGGTGAATAATACGGTACCGAATGATGGAATGTGTAAACCACTTGCCTCAAAAGCCTTATATAATGCTTTGGCTAAGTTTTTGTCTGATCCCATTACTTCACCCGTTGATTTCATCTCAGGTCCTAGATAAGTATCGACTTTTAGCAACTTGGTAAATGAGAAGACTGGCGCTTTAATATGGACATTTTCAGAAGCAGGATGTAAACCACTTTGGTAGCCCATCTCAGCTAATTGTTCACCTAAGATGGCTCTAGTAGCCACTTGAGCCATTGGAATATTAGTTACTTTACTTAAAAACGGCACGGTTCGACTGGCCCTTGGATTCACTTCGATGACATAAACTTGATTATCGTGAATAACAAATTGAATATTCATCATACCGATACAATTTAAACCTAAAGATAAGCGTTGTGTGTAATCGACAATCGTTTGAATTTGCTCGTTCGTTAAAGTCTGTGGTGGATATACAGCCATCGAATCACCCGAGTGGACACCGGCACGTTCAATGTGTTCCATAATTCCTGGAATTAAGACCGTCTGTCCATCACAAATGGCATCTACTTCACATTCTTTACCCACCAAATAGCGATCGACTAAGACAGGATGTTCTGGTGAAGCTTTTACGGCATTTTCCATATAGTCCTCTAAATCTTGCTGATTTTGCACAATTTCCATCGCACGCCCACCTAACACATAACTTGGACGAACCAAAACTGGAAAACCAATTCGCTTAGCAATAGCTACTGCTTCTTCTTTATTTGTAGCTGTATCACCTGGTGGTTGTGGAATAGACAATGCTTTTAACGCTTGTTCAAATAAATCACGATTTTCAGCACGATCTAAATCTTCAATCTGTGTTCCCAAAATTTTTACGCCATGTTTCACTAATTTATCAGCAAGGTTGATGGCTGTTTGACCACCAAATTGTACGATAACTCCTATTGGTTGTTCTAGATCAATCACATTTAAAACATCTTCAATCGTTAGTGGTTCAAAGTATAGTTTATCTGAAATCGAGAAGTCAGTGGAGACCGTTTCAGGATTACTATTCATAATAACTGCTTCATATCCAGCCTTTTGAATGGCTTTTACTGAATGAACAGTAGCATAGTCAAATTCTACCCCTTGTCCGATTCTAATAGGCCCTGAACCTAGTACTAACACACTTGGTCGTTGACTCTTAATTGACTCATTTTCAAACTCATAGGTACTGTAAAAATATGGTGTAGAAGAATCAAATTCAGCGGCACAGGTATCGACCATCTTGTAGACTGGACAAATATTTTGCTTTAATCGCTCTTTTCGCAGCTCATCTGGATCCATCTGCCATAACTCAGCAATTTTTCGATCAGAAAAACCATTTTGTTTAGCGATTTTTAGCAATTCGTAGTTATTCACGTTGGTTTTTAATTCATTTTCTATTTCAATAATGTGTAGCAATTTATCTAAAAATAGTAAATCAATTTTGGTCATTTCTGCAATTTCTTCAATGGTAAAACCACGACGTAAAGCTTCAGCTAAATAAAACAGACGGTCATCTTGGGCTTTGACCATTTTATTCATTAAAATATGGTCAGAAACTTCAGTAAACTCTGGAATTTCTACATGATAGGTGCCGATTTCTAATGAGCGAACAGCTTTTAGTAAGGCTTCTTCAATATTACGACCAATCGCCATAACCTCGCCGGTGGCTTTCATCTGCGTCCCTAATAGACGTTCCCCACTTTCAAATTTGTCAAAAGGCCAACGTGGAATTTTAGCAACTACATAATCCAAAGTTGGTTCAAATTCAGCGTAAGTAGTCCCTGTTACAGGATTTTTCATTTCATCTAAGGTTAAACCAACTGCTATTTTTGCCGCTAATTTAGCAATCGGATAGCCTGTTGCTTTACTTGCTAAAGCTGATGAACGTGAAACACGAGGATTTACTTCAATGACATAATAATTGAAACTATGTGGATCTAAAGCCAATTGGACATTACAACCACCTTCAATTTTTAGTGCACGAATAATTGATAATGAGGCATCTCTTAGCATTTGATATTCGTAGTCAGATAACGTTTGACTTGGTGCAAAGACGATTGAATCACCCGTATGAATACCGACTGGATCAAAATTTTCCATATTACATACTACAATAGCGTTATCCGCACTATCGCGCATTACCTCATATTCGATTTCTTTAAAACCGGCAATGCTACGTTCAATTAAACATTGGGTAACAGGTGATAAAGCTAGACCATTTTCAGCAATTAGGCGTAGTTCTTCTTCGTTATGACACATCCCACCGCCAGTTCCACCAAGTGTAAACGCTGGGCGTACAATTACTGGATAACCAATTTTTGTCGCAAAATCAACAGCTGCTTGCACACTGTTAATAATAGCCGACTCAGGAATGGGTTGATTTAAATTCTCCATTAATTGTTTAAATTGATCACGGTCTTCGGCTTGATCAATAGCTGATAGTTTAGTACCTAATAATTCAATCCCTAATTCATCTAAAATTCCAGATTGAGCTAATTCCATCGCCATATTTAAACCGGTTTGTCCACCTAAAGTTGGTAAAATGGCATCTGGTTGTTCTTTACGTAAAATCCGCGAAATAAATTCAAAAGTAATCGGTTCAATATAGACCTTATCTGCAATTTCTTTATCAGTCATGATGGTTGCAGGATTTGAATTGACTAAAACGACTTCATAACCTTCTTCTTTTAACGCTAAACAGGCTTGTGTACCCGCATAATCAAATTCAGCAGCTTGACCGATAATAATTGGGCCAGAACCAATCACTAAAATTTTATGAATATCTGTACGTTTAGGCATTTTTCTGCTCCTTCCATGCTTCCATCATTTCAATAAATTCGTCGAATAAATGTAGGGCATCATGTGGTCCAGGTGCCGCATCTGGGTGAAACTGAACGCTAAATGCTGGGAATTGACGATGTCTAACGCCTTCAATTGTGCCGTCATTTATTTCAATATGCGTAACCATTAGTTTTTCAGGATCAATTGATTTTTCATCTACCGCATAACCATGATTTTGTGAAGTGAAATCGATTCGACCAGTCGCGATTTCTTTTACCGGATGATTTAAGCCTCGATGGCCAAATTTCATTTTAAAAGTATCCGCGTCATTAGCTAATGAAAATAATTGATGTCCTAAACAAATACCAAAAATTGGCACTTTACCTTGAATACCTTGAATCATTTCGATTGCTTCAGGGACATTTTTAGGATCGCCTGGGCCATTTGTTAACATAACACCATCTGGAGATAATTCTAAAATTTCTTTTGCTGTAACATTGTATGGTAAGACGGTTAGATTACATTGTCTTTTAGATAATTCTCGCATGATACTGTGTTTTAAGCCAAAATCAACTACTACTACATTTAGACCGGTTCCTGGGCTTGGATAAGGTTTAGCAGTTGAAACCTGCGCTACTTGGTTAGTTGGTAACACTGCAGCTTTTAATTGATCATAAGCATGATGAAATTCATCACTGATATCTACAATACTAGCTTTCATTGTTCCATGCTGGCGAATTTTTCTAGTTAAAGCACGGGTATCAATGCCGGCAATGCCTGGAATACCTTTGCGTTTTAAAAATTCATCTAGTGTCATTTTATTACGCCAATTACTGCCTAAACGTGCATGTTCTTTAACGACTACTCCTTTACAGGTTGGAGCAATCGATTCATAGTCATCGCGATTAACACCATAATTACCAACCATTGGATAGGTAAAAGTAATAATTTGCCCATTGAAACTTTGGTCAGTAATTGTTTCTTGATATCCTGTCATACTAGTGGTAAAAACTAATTCACCAACCACACTATTACTAGCACCAAAACCTTCACCTTCAAAATAGGTACCATCTTCTAAGATTAACCAACGTTTCATTTTATTTTCCATCCTTTTTCCAGACTAGCTTACCATCCACAAATGTATGGGTAGTATCGCCGTATAATTGCCAGCCAACAAATGGCGTATTTTTACCTTGTGACAAGAAATGTTGATCGCAAACGGTATATTGATTGTCCAAATCAAATACCGCTAAGTCTGCTTTACTACCGATTTGTAGTTTACCTGCAGTTAAGTTAAAGATTTCAGCTGGCTTGGTTGCCATCCAATCAATTACTTGTTCTAAGGTAAAGATATTTGTTTTAACAAAATGTGTGTAAATTAATTGAAAAGCATATTCTGAACCAACAATCCCAAATGGAGCTTTTAAAAATGATTGACATTTTTCTTCAAATCCATGTGGCGCATGATCGGTTGAGATGCAATCGATCGTGCCATCTAAAAGCCCTTCAATTAAGGCTTGGCGATCATCTGCTGCTCTTAGTGGTGGATTCATTTTCCAAAAACCATGATCATTTGGAATATCCATATCGTGAAGAATTAAATGATGTGGGCAAACTTCGCAAGTTACATGTACACCTGCTTGTTTTGCTTCTCGAATAATGCGAACACTTTCTTTAGTTGATACGTGACAAACATGATAATGCACCCCAGTTTCTTGAGCTAAAATCAAATCACGAGCAATTTGTGAGCTTTCAGTGGCGCTAAGGATTCCAGGTAATCCTAATTCTTGTGCCCGTTTGCCTGCATGCATAACTCCACCAAATAATAGTGATTCATCTTCGGTATGTGCAACGATGGCCATCTTATTTTTGGCAGCTTCTTTCATTGCTAAATACATCGTTCCGGCAGTTTGCACACCAACGCCATCATTGGTAAATGCAAAAGCACCGGCTTGTTTTAAACCTACTTGATCAGTTAATTCATCACTACGTAATTTTTTGGTGATTGATGCATATTGATGAACTTTTACCACGGCATCTTTTTTGATAATCGCTTGTACCTGTTCAAAATTTTCGACACTATCTGGTACAGGATCTAAATTAGGCATGGCACAAACAGTTGTAAAACCACCTCTAGCTGCTGCAAGACTGCCAGTTTTAATCGTTTCTTTATAGGTAAAACCTGGTTCTCTAAAATGTACATGCACATCCACCAAACCAGGTGTGACTAATTGTCCTTTTAAATCAATGACCTGATCAAAATTTTTTTCATCAAATGTTAGACCGATTGCCTGGATGATTTCATCTTCAATCCAAATAGCTGCATTTTGTAATTGATTGGCACCTACATTGATTTTGCCATTTTTCAATAAAGTTCTCATTATGTTGTCTCCTTTTTTAGATTAATTACGCCTTACCATTTAAAACTGCTTCTAAAATAGCCATCCGCATATAGACACCATTGGTCATCTGTTGAACAATTCTAGATTGCATACCTTCAACGAGACTATCAGCTAATTCTACATCTCGATTAACTGGAGCTGGATGCATGATTATCGCAGAAGGTTTCATCTGTTTGGCGCGTTGTTCAGTCAAACCATACGTTTGGTGATACTCTTCTTTAGAAAAGTTGGTTTTACCAACTTCATGGTGTCGTTCGTGTTGTACCCTAAGCATCATCATGACATCAACTTTACTAACTAATTCATCTAGAGGTAAATAGTGTCCATATACTTCAAAAGCGGAATCATACCATTCTTTAGGGCCAGAAAAATAAATTTGTGCACCTAATCTTTTTAATAATTGCATATTAGACTTTGCGACTCTTGAATGTGTGATATCACCAACAATTGCTACCTTTAATCCATCAAAATAACCGAATTCTTCATAAATGGTCATTAAATCCAATAAACATTGACTTGGATGTTGTCCGCTACCATCTCCGCCATTGATAATACTACATTGAATACTTTTGCTTTCTACCAATTCATGATAATAATTTTCAGCGGAATGACGAATCACCACGGCATCCACTCCCAAAGCGGACATTGTTAGAATCGTATCATATAATGTTTCGCCTTTTTGTACTGAACTAGTCGAAGCATCAAATTCTATCACTTCTAATCCTAATTTTTTTTCGGCAACCTCAAAACTTTTATGGGTCCGTGTACTATTCTCAAAAAATAAATTTGCAACAAAATACTGGGGTTTATTTAAGATAGAACGTGCGCCGTTTTTAAATTGAGCAGCACGCCGAATCAACCCCATGACTTCTTCATCGGTAAGTGACTCAACAGTTAATAAATGTTTTAAACTAATTTCTTGAGATTGGATAATCATGATAGCACCTCTATTAATCTTCTTGTTTGTCAATTAAAATTCGATCTTGTGAATCAACTTCTTCCATCTCCACAATAATTTCTTCATCAGATGAAGTTGGAATATTTTTCCCAACGAAATCAGCACGAATAGGTAATTCACGATGTCCACGATCAACTAATACAGCTAAAGCAATTCGTCTTGGCCGACCAAAATCCATTACCGCATCTAAAGCTGCGCGAATCGTTCGCCCAGTATAAAGCACATCATCAACTAAAATGACTTCTTTACCTTCTAAAGAAACTGGAATATTTGAATCGTGTAACTCCGCTTCTAATACTTCTTCTTTTTTGTCATCGCGATATAGAGTAATATCTAATTCACCTACAGGCACATCGATGTCTTCGATTTGCTTTAAACGTTGGGCAATTCTCTGAGCGATGTAAATCCCGCGGGTTTTGATACCCACCAAAACCAAATCTTCAATCCCACGATTACGCTCGATAATTTCATAAGTAATTCTAGTGATTGCTCGTTTCATTGTTACTGAATCAATTACTTCTTTTGTTGTCATGTTTATCCCTCCGATTGTAATAAAAAAACTCCTACCTGCGTAAGGTAGGAGTGAAGTTCACAAAAAAATTCATGTTGATACAATAAACCCACTATCCCCGTATAAAAATATGCAAAGACAGTTATTAGTTTCTATTCTTGTTAGCTTCCTTCTTAGCCTCACGGGACTAAACTTAAAGGAGATATATTTACTTGTTACACATACTATACGCTTAAAATTTAGAAAAAGCAATGCATTTAAATAAAAAATTTATTTTTTTATTTTTTTAGGTAACAAAGTTGTAGATACAGACCTAGCATGAGTATCGATTAAATTAATTATTTTGTTTGTGCAAGTTTGCTAAAGTCTGTTCAAAAATTTCAGGTAATGGCGCGCTAAATTCTAACCATTCACCACTTGTTGGATGGGTAAAACCAAGTGTTTGTGCATGTAAAAATTGTCCATGCCCTTTTAAAGTTTTACGAGGTCCATAAACCGGATCGCCTGCTAGTGGATAGCCGATATATTGCATATGAACACGAATTTGGTGAGTGCGACCGGTTTCTAATTTTAACTCAATTAACGTATATTCATTAAAACGTTCAAGCACTGTAAAATGTGTGACGGCATGTTTGCCTTCTTCAACCACTGCTTGTTTTTTACGATCTTGTTTGCTTCTGCCGATTGGAGCAGTAATTGTCCCCTTGTCATGAGGGATTACGCCATGAACTAAAGCAATATACTTTCTTAAGGAAGTTTTTTCTTTTAATTGTTCAGCTAATTTTTCATGAGCAATATCATTTTTAGCAATCATTAACAAACCTGAAGTGTCCTTGTCAATCCGATGAACTATTCCTGGACGAATGACGTCATTTATGGTAGATAAATCTTTTAGATGATATAACAAAGCATTTACTAACGTCCCGTTTGGATGTCCGGCAGATGGATGTACCACCATTCCTTGAGGTTTGTTAATCACGGCAACATCTTTATCTTCATATACAATTTCTAAAGGAATATTTTCAGGAGTTAATTCTAATTCTTTGACTTCAGGTAGTTGAATTAAAACTTCCATAGCTTGTTTGACTTTATAATTAGCTTTTAACACTTGTTTGGTCGCACTATCACACACTAAGCCTTCTTTTAACCACTGCTGAATTTGTGAACGACTATAATCCACTAATTGCTCATTTAAGATTTTATCTAAACGACCATTTTGCGCTGTAATGGTTAGTTGAATAGTTGTCATTTTTTGAAACGCTCCTCAAATAAAATATAAATAAAAATTAAAAATACTCCAACTGTCAATTCAACATCGGCTAAATTAAAAATTGGAAAAGAAATAAAATCCGTTTTAAACATGTCTACAACATATCCTAAGCGGATGCGATCAATAAAATTGCCTAAAGTTCCACCTAAAATTAAGGCAATTGCAATCGAAAACAGTTTCCCATTCCGATGATATTTATAAATTAAATAGCTAAATACCACAATGGCAACTAATGAAATGATTGTAAAAAACCACATTTTTCCTTCAAAAATACTCCATGCAGCACCGGTATTTCGAATATGGAATAAAGACATTATATTGGGGATAAAGTTTACCTGCTCGCCTAATTCAAGATTTGCAACTACCCAAAATTTTACGATTTGATCAGCAATAGCAAATAGAATTGCTAAAATAAAATAAAAAATCACACTTACTCACTCTTTTCTTCGATGTTAATAAAATCTCTTGGACGAATAATCCCTGTAATTTGCTGTTTACTTGATTGATTACTAGTGATAAATATTACCTCTAAGCTTGGTTGTTGATGGAATAAGGCCTCTGCTTCATCATAGGAGACTTCTTCATCTAATAAAAGATAGTTTGATTTTTTTCCATCACTCATTAATAAATCATTTGCAGTTAAATGTTCTAAATTTAATGTATCGTGTTGACTAACAAAGCGTGCAAACCAATAACCCAGCATTCGCAATGTGATAACCCCCACTAGCTTGCCTTGATGTTGCAGTGGGAATTGCGAATATTTTTTCTTTTCGGCAATTTTTAACAGTTCTTTTAAAGGCGTGTTTTTTTCAAACATCACCACTTTTTTATTAAATAATTGGCCGATGGTTTTAGGTCTAAGCAAGGCATCCTCGATTACTAAAATACGTTCTATCGCCCATTCATTTGGTTGTGCAATAACAAATTCCGGTGAGATTTTATCATGGACAATGGCATTTCTTAATTGAGCAAATTGATACAAGTCTTCCTCATATTTAATGACACTTGTATGGCCTTTTTTACTCATCAAACGTACCAACTGAGTAAAGCCCATACTACTAGGTGAATCTAATGAAGCTCGTAACCATTTTTCAATTCGATTAAAACTAGCTAAAAAAATCTCTGCACTAGACATGATTGCACCACCTTTAATTAGCATTCAATATTACGTTTAATCAAGTTAGCTTTTAGCTATATTTTACATACTTTACAAGTATAGCATAAGTCTAAAAAAATAGACAATCTCTCTTAATGAAGAAAGATTGTCTATCCAACTATCAATTGTTTAAAATAATCCGACTGCCTGACCATCACTGGTTACGTCCATCTTTAAACCGGCTGGACTTTTCGGTAAACCAGGCATAGTCATGACATCACCAGTTAAAGCCACAATAAAACCAGCGCCTAATTTCGGTACAAACTCTCTAATTGTTACTTCAAAATCTGTGGGTGCGCCTAATTTTGTGGCATCATCGGAAAATGAATACTGCGTTTTAGCCATACAAATTGGTAATTGATCCCAACCATATTCTTTAAACGTTTTGAGTTGGTTTTTCGCTTTAGGACTAAAACTTACCTGTTTTCCATGATAAATCTTCTCGACAATCGCTTGAGCTTTTTCTTCAATTGATTGACTATCTTGATATAATCGTTGATAGTTACTTACTTGATTATTCATCACTTCAACGACTGCTTGCGCCAATTCTATGCCGCCTTGACCGCCTTTAGCCCAAACATCCGCTTTTTTAACTATTACACCTAATTCTTGACATAATTGACTCAAAGTTGCAAATTCATTTTCAGTATCGCTAACAAATTGATTAATAGCTACTACAACCGGAATTTGATATTGTTGCATATTTTGAATATGTTGTTTTAAATTACTAAAACCTTTTTTTAGTGCAGCGATATCTTCCGTTGCTAATTGATCTTTAGCTAAGCCCCCATGCATCTTCAAAGCACGAATAGTAGTTACTACGACAATTACATCAGGTGCTTTAGATAAATGTGGTACTTTGATATCTAAGAATTTTTCGGCTCCTAAATCAGCTCCGAAGCCAGCTTCTGTAACTACATAATCTGCTAATTTCAATGCACTTTGCGTTGCCAATACACTGTTACAACCATGGGCAATATTAGCAAACGGTCCACCATGCACAAAAGCAGGTGTTCCTTCGATAGTTTGAACTAGGTTTGGTTTTAACGCATCCTTTAAGAGTAAAGCCATCGCTCCTTGTACACCAAGTTGACCAACTGTTACTGGCTTTCGATCAAAAGTGTAGCCAATTACAATATTAGCTAAACGTTCTTTTAGATTATCAATATCAGTGGCTAAACATAAAATAGCCATAATTTCACTAGCTACTGTAATATCAAAACCATCTTCACGTGGAACTCCTTGAACTGGTCCACCTAACCCAACAATCACTTGTCTTAAGGCGCGATCATTTAAATCTAAAACACGTTTCCAAATTATGCGTCGACTATCAATGTTTAAAGTATTTCCTTGATGAATATGGTTATCAATAAAGGCAGATAACGCATTGTTTGCACTAGTAATTGCATGCATATCTCCTGTAAAATGCAAATTGATATCTTCCATTGGCAAGACTTGAGCATAGCCGCCACCGGTTGCCCCACCTTTTACACCCATTGCTGGACCTAAAGAGGGTTCACGTAAGGCAATCATCGTTTGACAATTAATCTGATTTAAAGCGTCTGCTAAGCCAATGGTAACGGTGGATTTACCTTCACCAGCTGGCGTTGGATTAATTGAGGTTACTAAAATCAATTTACCATCTGGTCGATTGGTTAATCTTTGAATTGTTTCATAGCCAACTTTTGCTTTATACTTCCCATATAATTCTAGATCATCTTCTGTTAAACCGATTTTTTGTGCGATTTGAACAATCGGTTTTAATTCGACTTCTTGTGAAATTTCAATATCTGTTTTCAATTTATTACTCCTTTTACGAACGTTAGATGAATAAACATCATTTTTGTTAAGTTATAAACGTATTATACTCTATTTTGTTGAAAAAATCATCCTTTTTAGTAAGTAAAAAACTTTATTCTAATCGATTTAACGAGAAATCACTAGAATAAAGTTTTTTACGCATTTATTTTTTGATGATTAATTGATTTTGACCTACATGATTCAATTCGGTCAAAAATTTTTGCACTGCTTTTTTAGACATTCTAAATTGAATAGTTGAAAAGGTAGTCGTTACCGTCAAGGTGTTTTTCTGTACTTCAATTTTTTGGATCGAGTTAAAATTTAGCACACTGACTTTCCAAAATCTGGCATAGTAAATAATTAATTGATTCTTTTCGACAATCATACTGCGTCGAAAACCAAGAAATATAACAATGATTCCTAATGCCATCACTAAATTACTTGTCAAATAAGGGCTAGTGTTTTCTAAAGCAAGAATTAAACCATAGAAAACAATACACAAAGCAGTTGACCAATAAATAATTAAATATGAAATTTCAGGTTGCCAATGGATTTTTTTCTTCATTTCTTCTTCCTTACAAATATTGATTTTTTTGCTATACTATATTAATAAAATTCAGATTAAAATAAAGGAGTTTTGATTATGATTAAAGCTTATATAGATGCAGCAGTAAAAGCTAATCCTGGTCCAGCAGGTTTAGGTATTGTTATCATTACTGATGGATGCCAAGAACAGCTTTGCCATGCTTTGTCGTATGATTTAAATAATCATCAAGCAGAATTTGAAGCATTAATTTTTTTGCTTGATGAACTATTAAAAAGAAAGCAAACACATACCATTATCCAAATTTATTCTGATAGTAAAATTGTAGTGCAAACTATTGAGAAAAACTATACTAATAATCCGATGTTTACTAAATATTTAAAGATAGTTAATCAAAAATTAGCTTTTTTTGATGCCTGTTATCTTCAATGGATACCAGAAGCGCAAAATAAAGGTGCGGATAATTTAGCCAGACAGGGATTACAAAAAGCCTTAAAGAATCGGCGAAAGTAGCCTAGAAAAGTTTTGCTTAAATCTTAACCAATAAGATTGTTTAGCAATCATTTCTTTGGTTAGTAATGTAGCATTTTGCATATCATTTTCAAAATGCCCTACTAAAATACTGACAACTTCTTGATCATAAACAAAGGCATTAACTTCAAAATTAAGTGCATAAGATCGAATGTCTTGGTTGGTCGTTCCAAAACTAGCGATTGTTTCATCCATTATGACGGTTTTGGCATGAATAAAACCATTTTGATATAGATAAACTTTTACGCCTCGTTTAGTTAAATAATTAGCATAGTATTGGGTTGCGCGATAAATAAATGGATGATCGGGCATACATGGAATCATAATACGTACATCAATACCTGAACGTACCGCGATTAACAACGCATTGATCATTGTATCATCAGGGATTAGATACGGACTTTGAATCCATACCCTTTTTTCTGCAGCTAGAATCATTTTAATAAATCCACCATGTAAAATTTCTTCTGAATTCTCTGGACCATCAGCCACAATTTGCATGGTGACATTTCTATTAGGATTATACTCCGGTAATACAAAATATTGCTCCATATAATCCATTTTTTCCGCTTTTTTGATTGCTGAAGCATTCCAGTCACGAATAAAAATTTCTTGCAAAGTAAAGCAAGCTGGCCCCAAAATACGACCGTGAGTATCTCGCCAAGGACCAAATTTTTTACTTAATCCAAGATATTGATCCCCAACATTAAACCCACCTGTCCAACCAATAACACTATCTATAATAACAATTTTACGGTGCAAATGGTAATTTAACCTTGTTTTTTTTATTAAATTTCGTGAAGTTATAAATGGAACTACCTGGCCACCAGCTTGTATCAATGATTTAAAAAATCGCATGGTCACATTTCCGCCCCATGGATCAAAAATTAAACGTACTTCAACGCCTTCTTGAGCTTTTTTGGTTAATTCATGTAAGAAACGCTGGCCAATATGGTCATTAAAAATTGCATAATATTCTACATGAATGTGATGTTTTGCAGCTTTAATATCTTTAAACAAATTTTCAAATTTTTCAATGCCATCAGTAAAAAAAGCTACCTCATTACCTTTAGATACTGGAGATTCTTCCGTATTTCTAAAATAATTTTTTAAAAGTTTTGATTCCGGTGTTTTTACACTTTGATGATATTGCAAATTATATTCTTGAATTGAACGGTTAATTTCAGTAATTCTATCCTGATATTTTTCAGTATACTTATACACAATTTCGCCATCAATTCCTCTTCCACAAAATAAATAAAGTAAGAAACCAATACCTGGAATAAAAATTAAAGTCATCATCCAAGCAAAAATGCTAGCAATAGAGCGAGGACGTCTGAAAATAGTTATAAACGCAACAATTGTATTGATTATCAACAAAAATACCAAAATTTGCACAAGAATATCGAACTCTTTAGCTAACAAATAATTCAGCTCCTTCACATTATAGTAAATAATTGTGATCAAAAATAATTTCTATTTCATTTGTTGGATAGTGTTTTTCAATCTTTTGTTTTAATACTTCTGCTAAAAATTCATCCGTATAAGGAAAATTTTTAGGGATAACTACATCAAAAGCAATTTTGCCGATTTCGAAACGTAAATCATGCATTTTTAGACGGGCATCAATATTTTTCAGTTCAGTTTTAATAAATTCCCGAAGTTTATCATGTGATTGATCATGTAATGGTACTGGATCTAAATGACAAACCATTTCAACGCCCATTTCTTCTTTAAATGCTCGTTCGATTTCATCAATCACATCATGTGCCTTGTTCAACTGCCAAGTTTCATCAATTTCAATGTGTACTGAGGCAAAACGATTTTTCGGTCCGTATGAATGAACTAATAAATCATGATACCCTACGATATTAGTAAAACGATTCAATAATGTTTCCATTTTTTTTAATTCATCTTGATTAGGTCGCATTCCCAGTAGAATATCCATAAATTCCTTCAATAATTGATAGCCGCTAAAAATAATGTATATTGCTAAGCCAAAACCAAAATAACCATCGACGCGCCAGCTAGTCAATTGCTCAATGCCAGCTGAAACTAGAACAATTAAAGTAGTTAATACATCATTTAAACTATCTTGACTTGTCGCGACTAATGTATTTGATTGAATTTTTTCACCAAAATATCGATACATCTTGGCTTGAAAAATCTTAATTATAATTGATAATACTAAGACGATGAAAATAATTGGTGAAATACGGATCGATTCTGGATGTAAAATTCTTTGAAAAGAGCTTTCTAAAAACTTCAATCCTACAAATATAATCATTAAAGAGACAATCAAGCCGCTGACATATTCAAATCGTTCATGGCCATAGGGATGTTCTTGATCAGCAGGTTTACTTGCAATTTTAAAGCCTATGAGGGTCAATATAGATGAAGCCGTATCTGATAAACTGTTCATTGCGTCTGCCATAATGGAGACCGATTGGGATAACATTCCGATAAATAGCTTGGCAATAAACAAAATAAAATTACTAGCTAAACCTAGTATCCCTGCTAAAATACCAATTTGATTTCGCTGATCTTGTACGTCATTTTTAAAAAACATGAATCCACCTTCAATAATATAAATCTTTAGCTAGATGACTCAAATATCACAATTCATAAAGCTAAATTTCAGTAGTCTTTTGCTTTTGAACGAATAATGATAATAAACCAGTAACTAGCAAAATACAAGCAGAAATAAAATATGGTAAATGCTGGCTCAAATCAAAAAAGTAACCGGCACATACTGGTCCTACTATATTTCCAAAACTGGTAAATGTCGAATTTAATCCATTTACAGCGCCTTGGTTCCCTCCTGCTTTTTTAGAAAGATACGTAGTTACAGCAGGTCTAAATAAATCAAAGGCAAGGAATACGACAAATGTAGATAAGATGAAAAGAATATTGTTTCTAGTGAAAGCAATAATAAATATAAATAATGCACTAGCAAAAAAACTAGCTTGAATTAAACCAATTTCACCGATTTTTCTTACAATAAAATCAAACAGAAAAACTTGAAAAATTAAGGCCAATATTCCACTAATTGTGATAATAAATGCAATTTCTGCCGAATTAAAGCCAAAATTAATAGCTGTCATAATAGTGTAGATTGACTCAAAAGCTTGTAAGCCAAATGATGAAATAAAAATAATTAGAAAAATAAAAGGCATACCTGGTAAACGGAAAAATTTTCGTAGGGTTAAACCTGAAGCAACGTCGATTTTTGTGATTGATTCTTGATTAAAATGAGTTGATTCTTTCAAAACAACAATAGTTAATAATCCGCCAACTAAAGCAAGTACACCTGCAGCATAAAATGGCATTCGATGACCAAAAGTTGCTAAAAAGCCACCTAATCCTGGACCAATGATAAAACCACCGCTAATTGCTCCAGAAACATACCCCATTGCCTTAGGTCGCTCTTGAATACTGGTTAAATCTGCTACATAAGCTGTAACGGCTGGCATAATTAAAGCTGCAGAAATCCCACCAAGTGCTCGTGAAAAATAAAAAATATATTTATCATCTGCACCACCGAAAATAAATTCTGAGATTGCAAATAATAGCATCCCTAGGCAAATCATACTTTTCCGACCAAATTTATCAGAAAAAATACCTGTTATAGGTGAAGTAATAAATTGGGCTATTGAAAAAACTGAAAGCATCATGCCCATTACTGTTCCTGAAAAATGCATATCTTGCATTAATTGTGGCATTACAGGAATTACTAATCCCACACCTGTAAATATCAAAAATAGATTTGCTATCGCAATAGATAACATCAAATTCTTGTTTTTCAACTAAACAACTCCCTTTGTACTTGCTTTAATACTATCTTACTAAATTTTTATAAAAATGAACAGTTTTAAGCTATAACAAAAAACAATTATAGATTTCATTGAAAAGCATTAGAATATCAATTTAATGAAATCTATAATTGTAGACTATTTTGGATTAAATATTTTGAAGTTATGATAACATTATAAAACGCGGTTAGCAATAATATAACCTTTATCGTAGCGATAGCGGATTTGGGTAAATTCAAAGGGACGCCCATCTTTTAAACTAACAACTTGCTCTAATTCTAAGATTGGGTCGGATGAAATACAATCTAAATAGGTACAATCATAATGATCAGCCCTATCTGCACGAATTTGTCGAAAAGTTGATCCAATCTTCAAATTCAAACTATCAGTAATATAATGATAGAGCGAATGTTCAAGCAAATCGACTGATAAATTTTTTATAATGGCAGTTGGAATGAGTATATATTCTAGACGAAAAGGTTGATCGTTTAGATATCTAACACGTATGATATCATAAATCGTATTTCCTGGTTTTAAATCAAGCCTCTTGCACTCTATTTCATCTGCTATTCGAACATCAAATGAGATAATTTTACTTTGGATAGAAAAAAGTGAAGAAAACTTATCTGTAAATCCGAATGTGTCATTTATATCGTAATGATATTGAACATTATTATTAATTTTTATCCCTTTAACAAAGGTGCCATTTCCTTTTTTAGCATAAACATATCCTTGAGAAATTAGGATTTGAATCGCTTTTTGGATAGTTAAACGACTGGTATCATAGTATTTTGCAAGGTCTATTTGCTTTGATAATTGTTCACCTATATCAAATTCACCCTTTTTTATCCGGCCAATCAAATCATCAGCAATTATTTGATAAATTCCTGTTTTTTTCATTGTTTTGCGACCTTTCTTTGTATCGTTAGACTAGCATAGTCTTAATCAAACTAATTCAAAAACAAAATATGTATGCACGAACATTTATTTAGTCAAATTGTTGATTGTCTTTACGCTTGTATATCATCATTAGAAAAATTCAATTCTCCGACTCGATTAACTAAGAATTGATTCACTTCTTCAATCGCTTTATTTGTTACTTTTAAGCCATGGTTTGTTAATTGAATTAACATACTACGCTTGTCTTCACTGCTATAATGATAGTTGGGTTCTTTTCCTCAAGGTAACCAATCAAACGAGACATTGCACTTTGACTTAAGGAAATCTGCTGAATCAAGTCGGATAATCGCATTTGTCTTTCTGGACTCTGACTTAAAATGAATAATACGTAAAACTCATTAATACCAATATCATATTGCTTTTGTAATATTTTACTTAATTCATCCATCATCATTTTTTGATGGTTTATCATCGAGACCTATTTAAACAAGTAATTGGTTTCCATAATAACCCCTCTTTTACCTTTTTTCTTTGAATACCAGCCAAATCAAAATAATTGCTATGCATAACCAAAAATAACTTTAACCGTCACAAAAAAATTATTTTTTACAAAATGCTGTATTCCGATTAACTTGACACCTCCAAAAAAATCTAAAAATAAATGTCTGAAAAAAATCTAGTCACCTATCTTCTGTCCTAATTATACTTAGTTTTATTTAAAATTTATAGTAATAAAAGGAAATATATTTATATTTTATGATAAAAAAATTAGTCAAAATAAAGTTTGAATCACCTGGTTTTAAGAATTTGTTTTTTATTTGTATAAACGTACATATGACTAAATATTATTTTTACCCGTTGTGCTAGTTGAAAAATACTGGAAAAAATAAAAGATTTCGCATAAAGTAAACTCGAAACCAACCACAGAAATGAGTGAACGATATGCGAAACCAATCCCACTATACCGAAACTTTTACTGAACCACAAGTACTTTTTTCAATGATTTTAGAAAAAGTAACTGATTTATACAAAAAATATGTACCGAGTTTCGTTCAAAACCGACGCAATGTTTCACTTTTATTGGTATATGCTTTGATGTTGGAAAAGGCGAAGCAACGATTTGGCAACACTTTACGCTACTCTTTGGGGAGGTTTTGATTAACTAGCACAACAGGTTATTTTTATTAATTGGTAAGTCGATTGAATATCGCTTGAGCAATTTCTTGCTCATTTTTCAAATTATCAGTAAAATAAAGTAGTTGATCATGTTGTTCATCAAAAACGACATATAACGACTCTTTTGTATCATCTGACGTACTAAAAACTAAGACGATAAATCTCTCCTGAATGATTTGTACCTCAATCTTCCCCTGTTTAAATAATTGTCGAAACGATTTAGCCATTTGAATCTTTTCATCTGCTTTTTTGATTGCTTGATTTAACGTATAATCACTGTCTAAGTATTTTTTAATTAGTTGCACTTTAAATACTGTAAATAAACGATATTTTCTAGCTACCTGGCCATGATTTTCATCTATGCTTTGAATATACCCTTTACTTTCCCAATAACGTAATTGTCGTGGAGAGACTCCTGTCATCTTACTAAGTTCGCTTATTCCAACTAATAAATTATCATTTGTGAATATATTTTTTATAAAATCACTCATATATATTTTTTCCTCCTTAACTTCTTAAAACAAAGTTCATTTTAAATCATCTATATTTTTTGTCAACTTAGTTGACAAAAAATCAGAAATAGATTAAATTATTGATTATCTTTCAGAAAACTTTTAGAAAAGAGTGTGAATAAAATGAAGAAAAATCAAGCCGTAGATATCTATGGTAAGCCGTATAACCGATCTTTAATGGTTGTTGTATTATTAATTGGTACATTTTGTACGGTTTTAAATCAAACGCTGTTGGCCACAGCCTTTCCAACTTTAATGAAGGATTTTGACATAAGCGCGTCAACAGTCCAATGGTTAACAACTGGTTTTCTATTGGTTAATGGGATTATGATTCCTATTAGCGCCTGGTTAATTAATACATTTAGTTCAAGACATTTGTATTTAACCTCTATGTCTATTTTCCTTATCGGAACAGTTACTTGTTTTATTGCACCAAACTTCGCTACATTACTTGCTGGACGCTTAATTCAAGCAACTGGGGTGGGTATTTCAATGCCATTGCTACAAAACATTATGTTATCCATTTTCCCACCTGAAAAACGTGGTTCAGCAATGGGAATGGCCGGTATTGTAATTGGTTTAGCTCCTGCTTTAGGACCAACACTTTCTGGTTGGATTATTGACCATTATAGCTGGCGTGATCTATTTGGAATGGTTATTCCAATTGTTGTGTTGGTATTAATATTAGCTGTATTTTTAATGAAAAGCGTTATTCAATTAACTCATCCAAAAATCGATGCATTATCTGCCCTTTTATCAACAATCGGTTTTGGTAGTTTATTATATGGTTTTTCTAGCGTCGGAGATAAAGGCTGGACTAGTAAAGAAGTAATTATCTTTTTAGTTGTCGGTATTCTTTTCATTGCTATTTTCTCATGGCGTCAATTACATATTGAAAATCCATTCCTAGAATTACGGGTATTTAAATCTAAAATTTTCACAGTCGCTGCTATTTTAGCCGGTGTAACAAACATGGCAATGGTTGGTGCAGAAATGGTGCTTCCTTTATATATTCAAAATATTCGAGGAGAAAGTGCCTTCCACTCAGGGCTTATGCTTTTACCAGGTGCATTAGTCATGGGGTTAATGATGCCTGTTACAGGTTCAATTTTTGATAAATTTGGCGCTAGAAAATTAGCAATCACTGGTATGTTGATTTTAACATCTGCCACATTACCATTTGCCTTTTTAACAAGTCAAACCTCTGTGTTAGTAATTATCGTACTTTATGCCATTCGCATGTTTGGTATCTCTATGGTTATGATGCCAGTTACCACATCAGGTATGAACGCTTTAGACAATCGATTAATTAGTCATGGTACTGCTGTTAATAATACCTTTAGACAAGTTGCAAGTTCTATTGGTACAGCAATTTTAATCAGTGTCTTAACGAATGTGACTAAAGGCAATCTACCAGAAAAAGCCTTATTAAAATCTCAACCACTATTATATAAAGATCGTGCCATTGAGGCGACTCTTTCTGGATATCATGCAGCATTCTTCGTTGCAGTATTTTTCGGATTTATTGGTTGGTTAATCACCTTCTCATTAGCTAAAAAAGAAGTCTTTCATCATGGAGGCGAAAAATAATGATGTTATTTATCCTAATCATTAGTGTTGTTGGCTTTGCTTTTTGCAATGTTTTTGCCAAAAATTTTCTACAAAAAGTTTTAGCAGTTGTTCTAGGTATTGTTTTTCTTGCTTCGCTTACCTTAATCACCTTAAATGTAACCAATCATTTTGGAATGGAAACAGTAACAACAGTCAAATCGCAAGCGCTAGTATCTAGTGCTACAAGCAAGGATTTTAATGTTTTACTTTATCAACCCCTAGGTAACGGAAAAGAAAAAGTTTATCTATATCGTACAAATGAAGAACAAAAGAAACCGATTGTAAGTAAAACCGATAAAACTAGTTTTACAATCAAGCAAAGCAATAACAATGATGCTAAAGTAATCATCAAAAAATACGAATGGGTTTATAAAAATGATTTTTATAAATTATTATTTGGCATTGCAGATAATAATCATGAATATATTAAACAACATTATCGCTTTGAAATTCCTAATAGTTGGCCAGTATTAAGCGTCAATCAAGCAAAAGCATTCGCAAAGCTGATGAAAGAAAATAATGATAAAATCAAAGCTGATGCTCAAACTTTTATTAAAGAGCAAGTAATGAAAGCAATGAAACAAAACCCAATGCTTGATGAGGCAAGCAAACAAAAACTTATTGAACAAGCTCAAAAACAATATCAAGCAAAAGTAATGCAACAATACCTTCAACAAGTTAAAAAGGAAGTAAAATAAAAAACTAAAGAAGCTGCAACAATTACCTCTATCAATAGGCTTGTTGCAGCTTCTTTAGTGGTATATCCACTAATTTTTATCCAATCGTGCTTTTACAATGGATAAAAACAGACTATCATGAGAAATGGATAACAGGTATTCTTGATGGTCAATTAGCTCAAAGCAATCAATTAATTCAGTACTGCGCCATCGAGTACCCTTTCCTTCTGCTTTTGATGCATCAAAAGAAAAATCATCCATCTCATAATAGTTGAGATTGTCTGAAAAAGAATGTCGATTCAAAGGATATACCGCATATTCTGTCAATTTTGATGTAGTATAGATCATTGAAATCACTCCTTTCAGAAATCTTTTCCCACCATCATAATAACACATTTTTAATGTAGATTTTAGTGGTGATTGTTCATATGTAAAGTATAGGTATACTTTTTAGTTTTCCTTTATTTTTATTTGGTTGATTAATGTACCGATACCTTCAATAGTTACTGCTAATGTTTCATTATCAGTCAACCAATCTGGTGTCGCTTTCCCCATGATAACGCCTTCGGGAGTACCGGTAAAAATGATATCTCCAGGTTTTAAAGTCATATACTGCGAAATATGGCTAATCAAGTAATCTGGTTTAAAAATCAACTGGTTGACATTAGCCTTTTGAACAACAAGGTCATTTCTTTTTAAGCAAATTTCAGCATTTTGGAGATTAAAATCTTCTTTTCTAACTGCGTAAGGTCCAATTGGTGCAAATCCATCCAAACCCTTGCCTAAATACCATTGTGTTCGACGTTTTTGAAGATCTCTAGCAGAAAAATCATTGCCGATGGTATAACCCCAGATATATTCATTCGCTTCAGCTTGACTCACTTCATAAGCCGTTTTACCAACAATGATCACTAATTCAGCCTCATAATCCAATTTTTGCACACTTTTTGGGAAGTAAACCGTTTGATTATGTGCATTTAAGCTATTTGTTGTTTTGGCAAAAAATTCTGGAAATTCTTCCTCCTTACGTTTCGTTTCTATAATATGCGAACGATAATTTAAGCCTACGCAAATAATCTTTTCGGGATTATGAATGACTGGTGCATAGGTAACCTCATCGCTAGTCAAATCGTTTCCTTGATAATTAGTGACTGCCTCATTTACACTCATCAATATTTCGGGATGATTCTCTTGAAAAATAATCCAATCTTTTAATGTTTTTATCTGATTTAGTCCCTTTATGTCTAATTGATTAATAGGGATAATTCTCCAATTATCTTGAAATGCAACAATAACCTCATCTGCTTGCATTATTTGGACAAATTTCATTTTACTCCCTCCAATTTATAGATAATATTTGTTTTTATTTTACGTAAAGAATATAATACTTACATACTCCTCTATCAAGCTTTTTCTGCCATCTAACTTTTTCATCCTAGAACAAATCTTCATACAAGGAGGTCATATTATGATCGAAACATTCTCAGTAGTTATTGCTCTTTTCTTTGCTTATTCATTTATTGGTTGGTTATGGGAAACCATTTTTTGCTCCATTAGCGAACATCATTTTGTTTATCGTGGTTTTTTACTTGGACCCATTACGCCAATCTATGGTTTTGGTATTTTAGGTGTATTGTACTTGGTTAGTCCTTATCAAAAACATCTCTTTCTATTGTTTTTCATTTCAGCAATTTTAGTAACTATTTTAGAGTACCTTACCAGTTATTGCTTAGAAAAATTTTTTCACTTAACATTATGGGACTACCATCATGTTCCGCTTAATATTAACGGTCGGATTGCTATTCCAGTCTCCATTTTTTGGGGAATCTGTTGCGTAATTGTAGTAAAATACATTCAACCACTACTTTTAGATAATGCACTTCATCTATACCACAAATTTAGTATTTTTTTGCCAATCATCGCTATTGCCTTAACCTCTTGTGATTTAGGCTATACCTTAGCCAATCTTGCTAGTTTCACTAAAACAATCCATATCATTAATGAAAAACTCACTGCTAAAAAGGTACAACTTGGACAAGAGCTAGCCGATCTCAAATCTTCATCTGAAAATTTGCTGCAAACATTTTTCCATGAAAATCAACGCGATTTGCCTCAGTTAAGCTTCCAAGACAAAAGATTCTTGCAAGCATTCCCTAATATGAAATTCAAGAATCTCCATCCAAACAATACGACACAAGAAATGCATCATATTTTAAAAAAAATGAAAGCCAAAAATGAATAGTTTATTTTTTCAGAAAAATTTACGCTGCCAGATTGGAAAATTTCGTTTAATCGTTTGTTTGGATAGACTATATAATATTTTGTCTTCTGTATATTGTTCTGTGAATTCTTGTTCAGATACTAGTCCTTCATTAGTAAAACCTAAGCTTTCGGGAATCTTTCGACTACTCGTATTCGTCACATGAACAATAATATAAAAGCATTGCATAGAAAATTGTTCAATAAACAAAGACATTAAGCCAATCAAGCTGCGGGTAATGATTCCTTGCCCACGTTTTTCTTGATCTAACCAATATCCAATTTCACAACTATGATTGGTATAGTTAAAGTGATGAAAATCAATGCACCCAACCATGCTTTCTTCCAAATAGATTGCAAAATAAAAAGCTTCTTTGTTTTTTGCTTGCTGTAGGCAGTATTTTAAAAATAGCTGCAAATCTTCTATATTCCTTAGTGAATCCACCCAGGTAATTTTGCCAATTAAAGTGTTTCTATTCTTCTTAATCAAATCGTATAATTCTGCTAGCACAGTATCATCAAATAATTTTAGCTGTAGCCTTTGCTGATCGATAGTTAAATCTAGCTGCCAATTTCTATCATTCATTTTAAGAGAGTCCTTCAATTGACTTAATCAAAATATACTTCCCAATTGTTAGCAAAATGTGCATCAAAACACATCTTGATTTGCTCAGCATTGACCTTTTGTTCAGCTAACGGAGGTAATTGATCGATTGAAAAATAATCACTCGCAATCGTCTCACTATTTTTTTCAAAATGACCGTCAATTAGCTCACAATCAACAAAGACTTTACATACCCCATAAATATATTCAGGAGAATTGTGTTTACTACGATCTTGAATAGCGATGATTTTTGTTGCTTTGACATTTAGCCCGGCTTCTTCTTTGACTTCTTTTATCACATTTTCCTTAACAGAGAGATTATACTCTACCCAACCGCCTGGCAAAGCCCAAGTCCCATCATTTTCTTGAACGAGCAAGATTTTATCCTCTTTGAAAATAGCAGCACGTGTATCAAGCTTTGGTGTTTGATAACCCATATCCTGACAAAATAATTGCCAAATTTCTTCAACTGGTTGTTCCGTCATTTCAGCTACCATTAAGCTGGCGATTTCTCTTACTCTTTCATATCTTTCATGATCAAAAACATCTTTACCATAATACAAACCGGCTTGGGCAATACTTTGCAATTCAGCTGCCCAATGCAACCAAGGATTATTCTTTACCATTACGCCACCTCATTTATCAACTAATTTACCTTACATTTTATCACAAAACGCTGTAAAAAAAAGGCCAAATGAAGCATTTACACGTATGCCTTTTCATTGGGGAGAATCTAGTATTATTTTTATAAAAATCAATCATCCGAATAGTCAAGTTGCGTTTTACTCATCTTTGACTATTCGGATGATTTTAATTATTTATACCAAGTGTAATGGATTACGAAATTCAATTAAAGCGGATTTACAAAATGTTCCCATATTTTCGTTATTCAATTTCAGCTTTAAATGACATTCCCCCTAGTGCAATTAAATACCCCTTATCGCCACTTGTAAAACAGGTAAAGCGCACTTTATTTGTATGAAGCTTGGCTAGCTGTTTAGCAGCGCGCCTTAATTGCTCAATTAAACTAGGCACCTCCTCTTTATGGATTTCTCCTAAATAATTAATATTCAGAAAAGTTTCTTCAAAGGTAGGAATGAATGGATTGTCAACAAATTTATCAGAAGAAGTCAGATAGTCAATATGAATCCCTGCTTTTTCGTAAATTGCTTTAAAATTCTGCTCACTCTTAGAAAATAACCTTTCGTCCTCTGGTTTATCAATATGATAAGTGGTATAGATACTGCAATGAATATCCGCAAAAAGCTCTTTATAATCAATATTAGCAAAATTTCTTAGATTTTTCAGTATTTGAAAGGCAAAGACTGGAGCCCCTGTTTTTTGATGGACTAGTTTTGCCAGTTGAGCAAATAACTGATTAGCCCGATCCTCGCGATTTTTAGTGGTTAAGGTAAAGCGATATTCATCAAACAGACAAGTCGTATCATAGTTAAAAAACGCTCGGAAGCTATCGTTTGCTAATTGAATCTCACGATAGTAATTAGATTCAGCTAATTCTATTAATTGTTGTTCATTATTGGTAGCAATCACTGAATTGACAAAGCTTGCATAAGAAGGTACGTGAGGATTTTCCTCATTTTTTTGATAATAGGCAAGCAATTGATTTTTAAAAACATGGATAGAGGCTGCATCGGCGATATGATGACTCACCAATAAATATAACTGGGCGCTTTTAAATGACTCTCGAACAAGTAAAAATTGTAGCATTTGTTTATCCGGAGATTGCTGTAATAATTGAGCATGGATTGCTTGTAGCTTTTCATTTAATCGACATTCAGCTTCTCTAGGCTGCAAAAACGCAAGATCAATAAATGCAAGATCCTTAAGTTTAATTGGGCTATAGGCAAGCTCAACAAAACGATGATCCATAATTAGACAACGAGTCAATTGTTGATGCTTAACAAATTTGTTTAAAGCAACCATTAGTTTCGCATAATTAGGCTGATCAAAATTAATCACTGTTTGCAAAATACTATTAAAATTTTTTCGCAAATAAAACTCCTGACGACTGAATAATGGAAAGGTTTGCACAACCTGTGGCTGCACTATCTGCTCGTTTTTCCTGATAAAAATTTTATCCGCTTGTTTGGCAAGAGGCAAACTAGCATTGATGAATTCATATAATTTTTCCTCACCTTCACCAACTAAAATTTTCTTTCCGGCATCATTAATGATTTTCCCACCTAAATCTGTCCAATCAATTGTCCAATGCTCCGAAAGTTGATCATCTTCTGGTACGATCCCCATTTTAACATTAATTAGTGTCAACAATTGTTTAAAGCTTGAATGACCGATAAATTCTTCTTCTGATAATGTTAAACCAAATTTCTCTTCTATTTCTGTCAGCAGGACAACTCCATCAACGGAATCCCCACCTGAGAGGAAAAAATCGGCAGTTTCATCGGTTAAAGGAAATTGAAGTACCGATTCCCAGATTGTTTTCAACTGATTAAAATGACTTTCTTTTTTAGCGAACTGTTGATTGGTTAAATTTTTAGTTACTTGTTGATGAAATCGCTGTTGTAAGGCTGCTCGGTCAACTTTTCCGTTTTTGTTTAGTGGAAGCTCAGCCATACTGACAATCAATTTTGGTAGAAAATATTTTTCTAAGCTGTTCTCTACGTTTTGAATAATTTGGCTATCGGCAATTTTCTTTTCCTTATCTTTCCAACTAATATAGGCAACCAGAATCTGCTTATCATGATAGGGCTCATAGCTGACTACGGCTTCTCTAATTAAAGGATTATGCTGTAAAAGCTTTTTCTCAATTTCCTCCGCCTCTACACGCACACCATTAATCTTAAATTGATGATCTTTACGACCAAACAGGTAATATTGATTCTCCGCGTAATAACCCAAATCGCCAGTCTTGTAGGCTAGCTGACCATCTATTTGCAGGATTTTTTCCTTATTTTCCTTGGGATTGTTTAGATAACCATTAAACATGCCTTTACCTGCTAGCACAAGCTCGCCTTCAGTATTCGGTTTTTCAATAATGTAGCCTTTTTCATCAAGCAAGTAGACTTTTACGCCTTGAAATGGTGCGCCTATCGCTACAGTCTTTTCCTTTTTGTAATTTGTAACAGCAAATTTAGTCGCATAAATCGAAAACTCTGTTGGTCCATACAGATTGAATAACTCAAAATGAGGTTTTTCCTTGACATATTTTTCAGCAATTTCAACTGGGAATTTTTCACCGGCGACAAAAACAAACTTTAAAGAATGCTGCTTTGCCTTTAGCTCTTCATAAATATGACGCAGGATAGCCGGAGAAATCGCTATATGAGTAATCCCAAATTGCTCAATATAACGTGGAATTTTATTAAATTTATCACGTTCATCTTGAATGACGATTGTCCCTTCTCCAAAAAGCCAACAAAACATTTGCGTAAAAGTCACATCAAATGAATAATTGCCAGAAAATAGAAACTTATCCCCTGCGGTCATTGGAAAAGCTTCGGCCAAATCAAAAATTCGACCTAAAAAAGCTTGATCCGACAATTGACAGCCCTTAGGCATCCCCGTGGTACCAGATGTCATTAAAATACAAAAAATATTTTCTGGTCGATAAGTCACTGGCATATCCCTATCTTTTTCAAGCTGATAAGTGAATTGTTGTAATGTTTCAAAAGGAATAAAAAGTGAGTCACCGATATGTACCGACCCCCAAAAGTTAGACCATAAAATCTAACAATTGGAGGTCGGTATTTTTATGTCCAAATATTCTTTTGAGTTTAAAAAGCAAGTTGTAAATGCTTATCTTAATGGCGAAGGTGGTTATACTTA
>DYWZ01000095.1 GCA_020742395.1 Enterococcus columbae | reverse complement strand
GAGTAAATCAATAGTTGCAGTATGTTTATTAGTAAAAATGGCTTGCCAAATTGTCTCAGGATGAATTTTTGCTGCGCCAAAACGTAAGGAAAGATAAAAAGAGATCATTAACAAAAAGATAAAGGCTATTAAATAGAAAAGAGGCTGATAGTTCCTTGATTGAATAGTTGACAAAGCATTTCCCCCTTATAGCATAATAAGACCAAAACATCAGGATCAATATCCTTTAATGATTTGGTCAGTGGTTTTAATTATCCAAGAAAGGATTTTTTAAAGAAGGCTAGTTGTTTTTCTAAAGTAATTGGATCGTTAAATGAAGCACCTTCTCCTTGCATCGTGAAAACATGATGATTTTTAACAGCAGGGATATTTTGATAAGTAGCTGTTTGTTCAAAACTTAAGTCAGCTTCATGATACTTACTTAAAATGACATAATCGCCCATATATTCAGGTAATACTTCTGTTGATAGGGCAAAATACCCATTTTTTAGAGCATCAGCTTTAACTTTTTCAGGCATATTTAATTTCATTGTTTGATAAAGTAATTCTGTTCCACGTGCCCAATTATCCCCATAAACATATAAATCCTTACCATAAGCTTCAATCACTGAAACAGTGGCATTTTCACCAATTTTTTGGCGAATTGCTTGTCCCGTTTGCTCGGCATCTTTTTTAAATGAATTCACCCAATCGGTAGCTTGTTTTTCTTTATTTAAAAGTTTACCGATTTCAATATGTTGGTCTAAATAATCTAATTTTCCCCAAGTATAAACTACAGTAGGGGCAATTTTTTGTAATTTATTCAAATTTTTAACAGTTGATAATGCAATAATTAAATCTGGATTTAAAGCAATAATTCCCTCTAGATCATCTTCAGAAACTTCCTTTGCATCTTTTAATTGCTTGCTTAGATAAGGGGCATTTTTTGACCAAGATTCAGCGCCAACAACAGGTACTCCGAGTTTTAAGACATTTCCTGTAAATCCTGATAAAACAATGACACGTTTAGGATGAGCAGGGACTTTGATATCACCATTTTCAGCGTGATAAATTCTGGTTTGTTCACTCGTTTTTTGATCCGTGGCGTTTTTATTTGTTTGGCTATTTTGACAACCAGCCATAAAAAAAATCATAAGGCTTAATAAAAATAAAAGGCTTTTTTTCACTTTTTTCCTCCAATTAATATTGTTTATTATTTTAATAAATCATATGTTAATAACATGGGTTTATTTGTTTTAGGATCTAGTGCGATACTTGCTTCAATTTGATATATTTCCCGTAAAACTTCAACAGTGATGACTTCATCGGCTGTTCCTGATTTGATAATTTTACCATCTTTCATCGCAATTAAATAATCAGAAAAACGAGCGGCTTGATTAATATCATGTAGCACCATGACGATCGTTCGTTTTTCCTGTCGATTTAAGGCTTGTAAAAGTTGTAAAACTTCAAGTTGATGGGCGATATCTAAATAGGTTGTTGGCTCATCTAAAAAGATAAAGTCAGTTTGTTGTGCTAAGGCTAAAGCAATCCAAACGCGTTGTCTTTGTCCGCCTGATAGCTGATCTAGCGTTTGATTGCGAAACTGGAGTGTATGGGTAGCCTGCATTGCCCACTCAACAATTCCATAATCTTCTTTTGAAAGATGACCAAAACGATTTAAATAAGGTGTCCGACCATAACTAATTAGATCGCTGACAATTAAATCACTAATAGATTCAGGTGTTTGTGGTAAAATCGCCATTTGTTTGGCAATTTCTAAAGTAGGGAGTTGGTTGAGTTGTTTCCCATCTAAAACAACTTGTCCATTTTGATAAGGTAATATGCGGGTGAGTGTTTTTAATAAGGTAGATTTACCAGAACCATTGGCCCCAATGATTGCAATCATTTTTTGATTAGGGATATTCAAGGACAAATTGCTGATAACTTTTTTTTCACCATAATTAACAGTAATATTTTCAGCTTTTAATCTATCCATTTTTGTTCACCGCACTTTTCTTTTTCAATAAATGAGAACGATTATCATTTGTAATATTAAATATAGTGTGAATAATCTAAAATGTCAATTTTTTTTTAGATATAACCGTAAATTCTTACTGTTAACATAGCATTGAATTATTTTTTGAGCAAAAAAATAGCCTATTCATACTTTTTTACAGTTACAGTAAAGTATGAATAGGTTCAGATTAGTCCTATCACTTATACAATTTTTGCATGTGCGATTTGTGAATTTATAATAAATTACGTCCAACGCCAAAAATAAGCAATGCGATTAAATAAATCAATAGCATCCTTTGATTTAACTTTGGTAAACTGCGTTGGTGAACTTTTAGATAAAACACATACATCCACTCAGCTAAAAGTAATGGACCAGTTAAAAATAAAAATTGGTTTGCTTGATAAGCTGCTTTAAAATTTAAATGTAATAGGTCAATACATAGGTGAGTTACACCACATCCTGGACATTGCCAACCAGTAATTAAACGAAAGATGCAAGGGATACCGATATTTGTTAGCGATAGCCAAAGATAATATAAAAGACCGATTATGAGCAAACCACTCAATAATTTGAGTTCATTTTTTAGTATTTCGCGTTTCATTGTTTTATTTTAAAAATTCAATTCATCAAGC
>DYWZ01000094.1 GCA_020742395.1 Enterococcus columbae | reverse complement strand
TGGTCGACTTAATTATAGAGGAAACAGATGTCTTTTTCTATCGTTTCAAACAAAAAAGATATTCAGCGTTATCCTCAATTTGAGTAACAACACTAAATATCATAGAACCAAAATATTAGAAGGAGATGAGGCGACATGCATAAATGTGTCGAAGCAGATCGTGAAAAAGTTACAGATTATCTCTATCGAAAACCTGCGTTAAATTTATTTATTATCGGTGATTTGTACAATTATGGCTTTGATTCTGAAGTACAGGATATCTATATTGACGAAGATGAAACGGGAATTCACGGCTTAGTCTTACGTTATCGAAATAGTTTGTTGGTCCAAAGCGATGAAGGTAGAACTTATCCTGAATTTGTCGCAGAGTTAGTTGAACGTCACCAGGTTACACATATTAATGGGGAAGCGAGTTTGGTGGCAAAATATGACTTTACTGCAAGAGAGAATGTATTATGTTACTTCTCACAATGCAAAGAACTAAAAAATGCACCTGAAATGACAGCCGTTGAATCGTTTGGTCCTGAAGACGCGCAAGAAATTTCAGAGGTTTTTAAAAGTGCTTTTAAAAACTTTTCAGCGAACCCCGATGAAATCCAAGAAAGTTTGGCGAAAAAACTAGATCGTGTCTATGGCGTTAGAGTAGATGGGAAAATTGTTTCGATTGCTAGAAGTACTGCGGAATGTCCTGGTTTAGCCATGCTAGTCGGTGTGGCTACCTTAGCGCCTTTTAGAAATCATGGCTATGCGCAACAAACTGTGGCCAAATTAACCGCAGATTTATTAGCAGAGGGTAAAGCGCCTTGTCTATTTTATGAAAATCCGATTGCAGCCCGCATCTATGAACGCTTAGGCTATAACCGAGTCGGCAAATGGCGCATTGTGAGATTGTAGGTGAAAGCGATGGGTATAGAATTAGTCAAAAAGCAGGATATTGCTGCAATATATCAGTATCTAAATACAATTGCGAAACAAACCGATTACCTAACTTTTGATTCATCTGGTTTAACGCTTAGCTTGGCTGAATTTGAACAAGCGATTCTTCAGCAATTAGCAAGCGCAAATACGGTCTATTTTTGTTATAAGCTCGAGGGGAAGATCATTGGATTAATTAATCTGCAAATTTATCCAAAGACAAAAATGGCGCATCGAGCAACATTAGGGATTAGTGTTTTGGCCGAGTATCAAAATCAAGGTGTGGGCAACGCTTTATTAACTGCTTTGATTGCATACGCTAAGCAGGTCGAACAGTTAGAATTGTTGGAATTAGAGGTGGCTTGTGAAAATGCAGCAGCAATTCATTTATATGAAAAATTTGGCTTTAAAAAAATTGGTGAGCTACCAAGATTTTTTAAAATGAATCAACGATATTTGGATTTTATCCTGATGCAGCTTGATTTAACGTTGAGTAAATAAACATTAAACAAACACGAACAATCCAACTTTCTTTTAGCAATTTCGTTTTGAATTTGTTGAATTAACTGAAATATAAGCCTATAATTTTTATAAAATATACGATATTGAGGCTAGATAAAAATGAGTAAATGCTTAGTTATAGGTTCTTCGGTTTGTGATTGTTTCATATATACAGATAGATTGCCAACTCGTGAGGCAGATGTGCAGATTAAAGCGCAAAAAATGCAAATTGGTGGCTGTGCATTTAATGTGGCCGCAACTTTAAAAGGCTTAGGAGCTGACTTTGACTTTTTATCGCCTGTTGGTCAAGGCGTGTACGGAGATTTTGTCGCACAGGAATTAACCAAACAACAGTTACCAGTGATGCGAGTAGCTGGTGACAATGGCTGCTGCTATTGTTTTATCGAAGTGGATGGTGAGCGCAGTTTTCTATCTTATCATGGCGTTGAGTATCGCTTTCAGCCTGCTTGGTTAGATAGCTATGATCTAGCTAGTTATAGCTATCTGTATCTTTGTGGACTGGAAGTAGAAGAGCCGACTGGTGAGGATTTAGTGGATTCGTTGGCTAATTTCTCAGGGAAAATTGTTTTTTGTCCAGGTCCTAGAGTGGATAAAATTGCGCCAAAGAGGTGTCAAAAACTACTGAGTTATCAGCCAATTTTACATTTAAACGAGCAAGAAGCTTATCTGATGAGTGGTGAAAATGAATTGCAGCCAGCGATTGAACGGCTGTATAGTTGGACTCAGAGTTTAGTTATAGTTACTTTAGGCGCGGATGGTGTGATTGCTTATGACGGTACTTGGCTAAGGGTCAGTCAAGAGAAGGTTCCAGTATGTGATACATTAGGTGCCGGGGATAGTCATGCTGCCGGCTTTTTAGCAGGTGTTTTGTCTGGTAAGAATTTACACCAAAGTCTAGTATTTGCCAATCAAGTGGCAGGAGAAGTCGTGCAGGTGACCGGCTGCTTATTAGAAAGCAAAACCTATCAAAAATTACGTAGATTTTAAAACTTTTTTGGCGTTTGGATAGTCTATTCAAACGTTTTTTTTGTTAAGATATGAGTAAGAAGTGTTTGGAAGATAAGCGTTAGATAGCTTACTTTGGAAGTTGGGAGGATAAGAAATGCAAAAGATTGTTGTGATTGGCTGTCCGGGGGCAGGTAAGAGTACCTTTGCACGAAAATTGCGCGATAAATTACAATTACCTCTGTATTATTTAGATCAGCTCTGGCATCGTGCTGATCAAACGACGATTACAATGGCCGAATTTATTGAGGCTCAAAAAGCAATTACAAAGCAAGCATGCTGGATTATCGATGGAAATTACCTAAATACCTTGGAGTTACGTTTGGCTGCTTGTGATACGGTATTTTTCTTAGACCTACCTAGTGAAGTGTGCTTTGAGAGCGTGAAGCAGCGCATTGGTCAGCCTCGTGAAGATATGCCGTGGATTGAAGAAGAATTTGATAATGAATTTCAACAATGGATTTTAGATTTTCCAGTTGTGCAAAGACCAGCCATTTGGAAGCTGTTAGCAGAATATAGTAAAGAGAAAGCTATCATTGTGTTTCATGATAGAAAAGATGTGAATGAGTACTTTGAAAATTAATAAATTAACACTTTTAGCATAATTTTTTATAAAACGAAATAGAATTATTTTAAAAGTGACACCGATTACATCTATAAATAAGATAACTAAAATGGTATAATTTATCTGTTGTTATATTTTATGAAATAATGTTTATACAATTAAAGAGGAGTTAAAAATGATGGGCAGTAAAAAAATTTTAAAACTATTAAAGCTAGATATAAAAAGTTTTTTATACGTAATAATTAATTTAATTATATTGGTTCTAGTTTCGGTCTTTGTGCTTGGTCCAATTTTTAGTTGGTTTTTTCAAAGATTGTCTCCATGGTATGAACAAAAAAAGCAATAAGCGAATATATAGATGTTAGAGATGCGTACTCTGCAATTAATGGTAGTGATATTGGGATAACACCGCAGAATGGACTAATGCAGTGGTTTTCTACAAGAGAAAAAGAGATTACTATCTATATCCCTAAATTGATTAATTATTCTCCAATTTTTGATGATGAAAGTCAGAGAAATGAATTAAAGAATGCTTTCACAGAATCACTTAATCTTGAAATGGCACAAAAAGCTAGTGAAACAGTAACAATACTCTACGATGGTGATAATGTAGTGAGATACTCAGATGGTGATAAAGAAACATATTTGGATTTAGATCAATCAAGTAAAAACGAAATAACTAATATGATTAAAGAGAAATTATATACAGAAAATAATCTTAAATTCAAAAAATGGCTTTCAACCAATAAATTTACTTTTGATCCATACAAAAAAAATATGGTTGTAATTGATACGGTATTTTCAGTTAAAAAAAATCTGATATTTAGTGAAGACTATCGGTTAAAAGCAAAACTTATAAAAAAAGATTTGAAATGGACTGTTTATAAAAATAATTGGAAAGTTGAGAAAAGAGATTAATGAAGAAAAGTAATTATCGGGCAGTAGCTATATTATTAGCGTTTATCGCTTCAGTTTTTATTGGGTTTCACCAATTTTCAAAAAAAGAAGAGTTAAAACGTGAATTGAATTTACAAGGTCTTTTTATGAATGTTAAAGACGTTGAAGTAAAAACGGAAAATGCAATTTTTTATGATGAAAAGCCATATAAAAGTATTGTTATAAAAATACCGTCGCTTGCTTCTGAATATGATGATAGTGTATCTGATAGTAAATTAGTAAATAAAATAATTAACCGTGAGCAGTTTGATGAGCATTTTGAACAATGGTTAGAACATACCTTTAAAAAAGAGGTTGCCAGTAAATACACTAATCATATAGAAGTGTGGTATCGTGATCGAAGAGTAATTAATGAACAATATAAATAAAAGATGTTCGGAATTGATTGTATTTTTTAGTGTTATAATGAAATCAATTAGATAGTTCATAAAGGGAAGCGAATGAATGTGTATAAAAATTATGCTTTTGATTTTAATGACGTTTATGCCAATGAAGATATTGCTAGTGATTTAACTTGTATGGATTGTAGCCAGATTACAGGTAGTCGGTTATTTTGTTCTCAAGAGGCTGAGCAAAAATTAAAAAAGCTGATTCATCAACAAGGAATTCATGGCATTCATTTTTTGGATTCAGGAGATTACCATTATATAACTAAATTAATGTGTGATGAAGTGAAAGAACCGTTTGAATTAGTTGTTTTTGATCATCATTCGGATATGAAACCGCCATTATTTAAAGGTACTTTAAGTTGTGGTGATTGGTTAGCCCAATGTATCAATGACAATCAATTTTTGCAACAAGTGACGCTAGAAGGTCCTAGTGATATACAAGTTATTAAAGAAATGAAGTCTCAAAAAGTCCATTATATAAACGAGCAGTCAATTGGACAAGCGAATTTAGGACAGATTAATCAGCAATTACCGGTGTATTTATCGATTGATAAAGATTTATTAACAGATAAAGTGGTAAAGACTAATTGGGATCAAGGCAATGTGTCTCTGGAACAATTAAAAAAAGCATTATCGTCGATCTTAGCAAATCGTAGCATTATAGGTGTGGATATCTGCGGTAATCTTAATACGGCTTTTTTTACACCTCAAGCACTAAAAGCAAAGCAGTTAAATCAAGATAGCGATGTAGTATTATATCAATTCATTCATCACCAATTAGAAACTGCCTAGCGTATAATAACTTTTTAAGATGGTAGGAGGAAAGTCAATGCAATTTGAGACAAAGCGACTTATTTTAAGACCCTGGCAAATAGAAGATGCTCATGAATTATATCAATTGGCCAAAGATCCTTTAGTCGGACCAAATGCTGGCTGGAATCCTCATGAGAGTGTAGCAGAAAGTTTAGAGGTTATTGAAAACTTTTTTGTTGATGATCCATTAAGCTTTGCTATTTGTGATCAGTCGACCAAGGCGTTGATTGGTAGCATCAGCTTAATGCCAGCGCGTTATGAAGGGGCGAAATCTGCCAAGTACGAAAGGGAGATTGGTTATTGGTTAGCACCTAGCTTTTGGGGGCAAGGGTTGATACCGGAAGCTATTCGTTGTTTACAAACGTATGCCTTTGAGACAATGGGAATTGAAAGCTTGTGGGCGGGTTATTTTGCAGGTAATCACAATTCACAGCGAGCCTTGGAAAAATGTGGTTTCCATTTCCAGCATACTGAAGAGGTGTATATTGCCCCTTTAGCTGCCCAAAAAACGGAACATTATTTAGCAATTACGAAAGAACAATGGCAACATGGCAGGGATTGGAATGAAAATTGAACATGTCGCAATGTATGTTAATGATTTAGAGCGTACCAAGCAGTTTTTTGAGTATTATTTCAATGCCACGTCAAATGAACGATATCATAATCCGAAGACGGGTTTTTCTTCATATTTTTTGACCTTTAGCGATGGTGCGCGCTTAGAGATTATGCATAAAACGCAAATGGAGGATGCTAAGAAAAGCTTTGTTCGAACTGGCTTCATTCATTTAGCTTTTAGTCTTGGGAGTAAGGATAAAGTGGATCAACTGACACAGCAATTAAAACAAGACGGCTATGAAATACTCAGTGGTCCAAGAACGACCGGTGATGGCTACTATGAAAGCTGTGTTGTAGCTATTGAAGAGAATCTAATTGAATTAACCGTTTAGTAGAAAAAACATGACGACCTTTAGCGAAAACGCTGATTAGGTTTGTCATGTTTTTTTCCTCTTTATTTTATCCCCCATATTTTCCTTGGTGTTTTAAAAGGGCTTGTAAATCATGCAGGGCTTGTTGCTCATTTTTCACTAGCAAGCCATGGATATTTACTTTTTGAGCGGCTTCGATATTTTTAGGAACATCATCTAAAAAAACACATTGCTCAGGAATTAGCTGATAACGTTTAAGCAGGAGTTGGTAGATTTGCGTATCAGGCTTGACGATTTTTTCTTCAAAAGAAAGGATTTTACCAGAAAGCAGCTGATCAATCGGCAATAATCCAGCCTGTTTTAAGGTATAATAAACCCTAGAGGTATTAGAAAGCACATATAGCTGGTAACCAAGTTGGTGAAGCTTTACAGCATAATTTTGTATCTCGTTGTAGGCTGTTGTATAATGCTGCCAATAATAATACATTTGTTCAATGGCTTGATGATAACTAGGATCTAATAGTGCTTGGCTTTTTTGGCAAGCTTTTGCAATACTTAGGCTGCCGTCATCTTGTTTTTCCCATATACCTGAAGAAAAGATGGCCTGAACAATTTTTTCTTGGCGAGCAGGATCATGTTCCATTTCTTGAATAAAACGTGAAGGATTCCATTCAATCAATACGTTGCCCATGTCAAAAATAATTGTATTTATCATCTTGTATCTCCAATCTTTTTCCTTTAGTATAACATATAAGAGATTGATTAGAAATCAATTATGAAAAGGGTATCAATTTTAATCTAGAAGGAGTGAGGAAATGAAGTTATATTTCAAACAACGGCTGTTTTCTTGGTTGGATAGCTATGAGATTTACGATGAGAATCAACAAACGGTATATCAGGTTGAAGGTAAATTAGCTTTTGGTCATCAATTTTCGCTACTAAATCAACAAGGACAAATCATCGGTCAGGTCAAAGAAAAGATTCGGTTATTCGTGCCTGAATTTGAGTTAATCGTAGCCAATCAAGTAATTGACAGTGTAAAAAAAGAAGTGACTTTTTTTAAGCCTCATTTTGTCGTTGATTTTAATGATTGAAACTGACGCTAGTTAAGGGAATGAAGCCGAAATTGATTTACCCTTCGTTCCACAAAGTTTGTATGAAGAATTGGAAAATTATCGTAAACAAGGATATGGTAAAAGTCTGAGTGGAACGCATTCTTCAAAAAAAGCACTATATAGTCTATCTGCCAGAGAATTACTGGTATTTGCCCTGACAGAACTAAGTCTATTTACGCCGATTATTTTCATGTTTGCGCTTTTAGAGGTGATTCCTGAGCCTTTACAAGAACAATTATTTGGCCAGGTTAGTGAATTGATTTGGATGATTACGGTAGTTTTATTTGTTTTATTGTATGTTCTTTTTGCGATTTTATCGATTGGCAAAACGATTTTACAATACGCTAATTTTTGTATTTATCAGGAAAACAATGATGCCCTGCGAATTGAGCATGGGTTAATTGAACAAAAATCGCAAGTAATCCCTGCTAATAAAATTCAAGGAATTCGAATCAAGCAAGGCATCATTAGCCATATGCTGGGTTTAGTAAGTGTAGATTTATTGCTTGCAGGCGGTCAGGAAAAACAAGCCGATGAAAAATCAGCGCAAACGAATCAGCCCTATTTATTACCGCTTATTTCTACAGCGAAGCTTCAGCAGTATTTAAGCCAGTTCGTTCCTGAATATGCTGCCGAATTTGACTTGCAGTCAGTTAAAGAGCAGCGTTTATGGTATTTTACGCGCTTTAAATTATTTGCTGTTGTTTTACCGGTTGGTTTGTATCTAATTTTTGATTTTTCCTGGTGGTGGATGCTTCTAAGCATCGCTATTTTACTAGCCTTATCGATGATTTATGCTTCTTTTCAAAGCAAGCTACAGTCGTATGGGATAAGTAGCAAGTTATTGTGCTTTCAGCAGATACATTTAGGGGAATGTCAAAAAGTGATGGTTCAACGTAAAAATATTCAAAGTCTAGAAATTCGTACCTCACGTTGGCTGTATCCTAAAAAATTCGCTCATTGTAAAATTAGCGTTAAAGCGGGGAATGGGGATTTTTCTAGCCAGTTAAGCTACTTACCACTTGAAGCAATCGATGAGATTTCAAGTTTTTATCGTTTAAAAAGAAAGGAACGTGCTATTTTCGATGATTCGACCAATTGTTAAAGATATATTCTTTTTACAGCAGCCAAACGTTTTAGCGACTAAAGCGGATATGGCGGTTGCTGAAGATTTAATTGATACTTTAAAAGCAAATGAAGCGCGCTGTGTGGGGTTAGCGGCTAACATGATTGGAGTTAATAAGCAAATCATTGTTTGTGCGACACCGGCTGGGCCATTAGTGATGTTTAACCCAAAAATTGTCAAAAAAGAGGGTCCATTTGAAACAGAAGAAGGCTGTTTATCATTACTGGGGCTTCGTTCAACCACACGCTTTGCTAAAATTGAAGTGGTCTTTTTCGACCGACAATTTAAAAAGCAGCGGATAACTTTTACTGGTTTTACTGCTCAAATTATTCAACACGAAATAGATCATTGCCAAGGCATCCTTATTTAACAAAGGAGTGATTTTGTTGCGTAGAAAGGATCGAGCAATTACTGATATTAGGCAAATCAATGAAGTGTTACAGGCGGCAAAAATTGTCCATTTAGGAATGATTGATCATAATCGTCCTTATGTCGTCCCGCTAAATTATGGTTATGAATGGCAAGAGGAGCAATTAATTTTATATATACATGGTGCTATGTCCGGCCGTAAAATAGAAGTCTTAAAACAAAATCCTCATGTATTTGTAGAAATCGATCATTATTTAGGGGCGATTGATGGTAAGGAAATACCATGTAAATACAGTAGTGCCTATGCTAGTATTATGGCAGATGGCGTTGCTAAATTGTTAACGGAGCCAACCGAAAAAATCCACGGCCTGAATGTATTGATGCGTACCCAAACCAATCGCGATTTTGCGATGACTGAAAAGATGGTCAAAATGGTGCAGGTTATTCAAATAAATCTATTCAATCTTAGTGCTAAACAACGCTTAATGCCTGAAAGTAACTAAGGTTTGGTTTGTTTAAACGTAGCATTTTCATAGCAGTTAAGCACTTTGCCTTAACGTTTGCTGTTATTTATGTTACAATAACTTTTGCCAATAGATTAAACAAATTGGAGGAAGTAAAATGGATTTTAAACATTCAAAAGTAGCAATTGTCGGAGTAGGAAACGTCGGAGCTACTACTGCTTATAGTATTATTACCCAAGGTTTATGTGCCGAAGTGGTTTTAATTGATGTGAATAAAGAAAAGGCTTATGCGGAAGCGATGGATATGCAGCAATCGATACATTTTCTAAACCGTAATATCAAGGTGACTGCAGGGGATTATGCTGATTGTAAAGATGCGGATATCGTAATCATCACGGCCTCAGCACCAATGCCCAAGGAATCAAATGATCGTCTAAAAATGTTAGCCCCAAGTATCAATATTATGACTAGCATTGTAAATAGTGTGATGGCTTCTGGTTTTGATGGGATCTTCTTAATTGTCTCAAATCCGGTTGATATTATGACTTATTATGTGCGTAAACTTTCTGGTCTACCTGCTCATCGCGTTATTGGTAGTGGAACAACGGTGGATAGTGCACGTTTAAGCTGTGCTCTAGGTAGTATGTATGACCTTGACTCAAAAAGTGTGCAAGCCTTCGTTATCGGTGAACACGGCGATAGCGAAATGGTGGCTTGGAGTTCCGCAACCATTGGTGGAAAAATGGTCGAGGATGTCTTAGTCGATAATGCTGATCGTACGAAAGACGTAACCAAAGAGGTGCTTTTAAGCAAGACCATTCAAGCAGGCTGGGAAATTTTCAATCGTAAAGGCAATACCTGCTATGGAATTGCCGCTGCGACAACAGCTATTGCCAAATCTATTTTGTTTAATGAGAACCGTATCTACCCAGTTACTGTGGAATTAAATGGAGAATATGGCATTGACCATGCTTTCTTGAGCGTGCCAACAATTATTGACGCAACGGGAGCAAAAGAAATTGTTGAAATTAAATTGACTGCTGAAGAATTAGCTGCATTGCAAAAATCAGCAGCCTTATTACAAGCTTTTTATCCTCAATTGGATAGCTATGAAGCTTAGTCGATAGATAAATGAAGGCCCACTAATCAATTGCGGTTAGTGGGTTAGCTTTTAAGAAGAAGGAAAGTGGAAAAATGATTGGTGGTTATAAAATTATCACTTTATGTGGTAGTACTCAATTTAAGGAGGCCTTCATGGAGGTGCAAAAAAGCTTGACCCTATAAGGTTATATTGTTATTAGCGTGGGCTTGTTCGGTCATGCTGGCGATGCTGAGGTTTGGGAAGAAATAGATGAGGGGACCTTGACGAAAACTAAAGAAATGCTAGATGATATGCATAAACGAAAAATTGACTTAGCTGATGAAATTTTCGTCGTTAATGTTCATGGTTATATCGGAGAAAGTACCCGTTCAGAAATTGCTTATGCGATGAAGACCGGGAAAAAAGTGCGTTATTTAGAACCGCTAGCTGAATAAAAGGTAAATTTTTAGCGATTTTTGCAACAGATTGGCTAATCAAAATAAATTTACAACTATTTTCAATAGTGCTACAATCGATAGTTGTTTCCTTGCTGAAAAAGTTTGGAATGAAAAGAGACGATGTGTATGAAAGAAAAAGTTCAGCAAAATGCATTGAAAAATCAACAGCACTACCGGAAAATGACGGAAAAATCAGTCGAACAGTTAATTCTATCCTTGTGTGTGCCGACGATTATCAGCATGTTAATTACAACGATTTATAATGTAGCAGATACCTTTTTTGTATCGAAAATTGGAGTTCAAGCGAGTGGCGCTGTAGGAATTTTGTTTAGTCTAATGGCGATTTTACAAGCATTTGGTTTTATGTTTGGCCATGTTTCGGGTAGCTGGATTAGTCGTTTGCTTGGTGCCAAGCAGGTTGAAAAAGCACGTGAATATAGTTCTACTGCCTTTACGTTGGCTTTTGTCGGGGGTCTTTTTATTATGATTGTGGGTTTAGCTTTTTTGCCGACTTTGATGCGTTTATTAGGAAGTATTGAAATGATTTTGCCTTATGCTGCCGACTATGGCTTTTATATTTTACTTGCTGGTCCAGCTTTTACGACGAGTTGTGTGATGAATATTATTTTAAGATATGAAGGGCTTGCTAAGTTAGCAATGGTTGGTTTAGCAACTGGTGGGATTTTAAATATGTTTTTAGACCCACTATTTATTTTTGATTTACATATGGGAATTACTGGGGTAGGACTTTCAACTGCCATTTCACAATACATAAGTATGGCAATTTTATATGCTATGTTTCGTTCGGGAAAACCACAAAGTCGGCTTATGCTGCAATATGTTCGCCTGCAGCCTTCGCTGATAAGAAATATCATTACAAATGGGTTTCCTAGCTTGACTCGTCAAGGCTTCAATAGTGTTTCCAACCTACTACTTAACGTATAAGCATCTCCTTTTGATGATCCGGCAATTGCTGCGATGAGTATTGTGAGCAAGTGTATGAATTTATTGTTTTCTATCTGTGTGGGAATTGGTCAAGGGTTCCAACCCGTTTCTTCATTTAACTATGGTGCCAAGCGTTATGATCGGGTAAAAAGAGGCATTCAATTTACTTGGATTTTTTCCACTTTGGTCTTAACCATACTTAGCTTCTTTGCTTTTATTTTTGATCCGGAAATGGTTCATCTTTTCCGGCATGATGCCTTTATTGTTGAATGGGTACACATGCTTTACGCTATGGTTGTGTCGCCTTAATCTTCCTGCCAACTGCGTCTATTGCCAATATGACGTTTCAAAGTACAGGCAATGGTGGGCGAGCTACTTTTTTGGCCTGTGCCCAAAATGGATTATTTTTCATTCCATTAATTGTATTGTTCCCCAAGTTTTTCGGATTGACTGGAATTGAAATTGCTCAACCAATTGCTTACTTTTTAGCAGCAGCAGTGGCTGTGCCAATTTTATTATCTTTTATGCGTAAGTTGTCGAAAATAGATACAATCACGGATTTGGCAGCAGAAAATCCAAAATAATCTTCATAAAGGAATTGGTGTTATGTTCATTTTCATTTATTTATTCGGTATGAATCTCTTGAGCTTTAGTTTGTTTTACCTTGATAAAAGACGCGCTAAAAAACATCAATGGCGGATTAAAGAAGCCACGCTATTATTCGTGTGCTTGTTTGGTGGTGCTTTAGGTGGTTGGCTGTCTATGTATTGCTTTCACCATAAAACCAAAAAATGGTATTTTAAATTTGGTGTGCCATTATTTCTTATCTTACAAATATTTTTTGGCTATTATTTATATCAAAAATAAACCAGCGACCGATGAGAACATTCATCGGTCGTTGGTTGCTTTATTGTATAATTTGTAATTCAAGATGAGGATTTAACATATTATAAGGTGTTTCAAAGGTTTCTAAAACTAAAAAGCGTTCGTTGGAAACAGAAGCGGGATCAAAATATTGTTCACATTCATGTTTATGAATATGTTGAATCGTTACTTGATAGTTTTCTAAGTGTAAAATAGTTAAATCTTTAGTTTTAGACGTATGCGCTTCGATTTCTAAAACGAGGGCTTTTTTTAGTTGTTGCTGTTCGTAGTAATAATAGCAACCCATTCGATTATAATATTGAATATTTAATGTACGAATTTGTTGAAACATCGATTGTAACCCAAGATAATATTCAGCGGATAATAATTCACCATCAAAAGGCTGTATCAGATAATCGGTATGTTTTTTGTTAATCGTAATTTGTTGATACTGATGAATTTTTTCTGCAATCATCAATTGCTGATGTAAATTTGTAATAAATGCTTCATCTTTAAGTAATTGTGCTTTTTGTTGATTGATGGTTTGTTGCATCAGTGAGAGAATTTGACTCATATCAATGGTATTACTTGATAATAAATATTGATGAATACTTTTTAATGGAATATGGTAATTCACGCATAATTTTATAATATTGACATAAGTTACTTGGGCGTAATTATAATAGCGATAATTATTTTCGGGATTTACATATACTGGTTGTAAAACTTTGATTTTTTCATAGTAACGCAAGGCTTTAATTGGGACACCGGTTAATTTACTTAATTGATTAATGGTAAATAATTGATTTTTTTGATGATTCATCTTGAGTCTCCCTTTAAGGTATAGTTTATAATCTAAGTATAGCAAAGATTAATTAAAAAGGGTGAGAAAAATGGATATGAATCAAAAAACTCGGGAGCATGAAACACATCATTCCCATGATACCATTACAGTGCAGCACTGTTTCCATGAACATGACCAAAAAAATGAACATGTTCATGGACATCATCACCATCATGGTAAGTTACCGGCTATTTTATATATGATTGGTTTAGTTATATTTGTTGCCAGTTTAATCTTGTTAACTGGTTTTGAACAAAAAATCTTTCTTTTAGTTGCGATGATACTTTCTGGCTATCACGTATTATTAGAAGGCGTTGTTGATACAATTGAAGCAAGTCTAACTGCCCACCGACTACGGCCTAATGCCCATATCCTTATGTTTATTGCATCAATGGGGGCGGTGTATTTAGGTGATATTAAAGAAGGGGCATTGTTAATCTTTATTTTTGCAGGTGTGCATTTTTTAGAAGACTATGTCAGTGATCAAAGTAAGAAAGCTATTGAAGAATTGCTTTCAATGCAACCACAACTTGCACGTAAAATTCAAGCTGATGGTACGATTGTTGAGATAACTGCTAATAAACTTGAAGTAGGTGATCATATTCAAGTGCTTAATGGTATGCAAGTGCCTATTGATGGTGTAATTGTTAAAGGTAGTAGCAGTTTTAACGAAGCTAGTATTACTGGAGAATCGATACCAGTAGAAAAAAATGTCGGCGAGAATGTTTATGGTTCGGCAATTAATTTAGGTCAGACAGTTGAAATTACCGCAAGTAAGGTCTACGACGAAACGGTTTTTGCTAAAATTATTCAAATCGTGCAGCAAGCCCAACAAAACGTGCCACCCGTTGCCACTAAGATTCAACGTTTTGAGCCAATCTATGTCAATGTGGTGTTAAGTATCTTTATTGGTATTTTAGTAATTGGCAGTCTGTTTTCTCAGCTTTTTTCAGCCAATATTTTTGAGCAAGCCCTAATTTTTTTAGTGGCGGCCTCTCCTTGTGCTTTAGCAGTCTCAGTCATTCCGGCCACGCTGAGTGCGATGTCTAATTTGGCGAGAAAAGGGGTCTTATTTAAAGGTGGAAACTATATTTATCTGCTAAAAGACCTCTCAGCAATTGCCTTTGATAAAACAGGAACGCTAACGCAGGGGAAACCAAGTGTTGTCAGTTATCAGCTTGCTTCAACCGTTTTCGCTACAGAAAAATTGGAACAAATCATTTATAGTATGGAAGCACAAGTAAGTCATCCACTAGCTCAGGCAATTGTTAGTTTTTTAGCTAAAGAGGTTCATAATGTATTACCAATCAATGTGACCAATGAAGTAGGTAAAGGAGTGTCGACTTATTACAATCAGCATTTGATCCAATTAGGAAAGCCCAATCTTTTTTCAGCAATGAATAATGAGTGGCAAGAGAAAATAAATAACGAGCAAATGCAAGGCAAAACAGTGATTTTAGTTGTGGTAGACCATTTAGTATGTGGTTATTTTGCAATTCAAGATCAAGAAAAGCCAAGTGCAGTCAAGTGTATTCAACAATTAACTTCCTTAGGTATACAAAGTATCATGCTTACAGGGGATAGTAAACTTACCGGTGAAGCAATCGCAAAACAATTAGGAATCAATAGGGTATGTAGTAATGTTTTACCAAATGAAAAAGCACAGTATATCCAAGAATTAAAAAAGCAATATGGCCAAATTGCCATGGTTGGTGACGGGATGAATGATGCACCAGCCTTGGCTGTAGCTGATATTGGTTTTGCGATGGAACAAGGCAGTGATATCGCTATTGAAACGGCCGATGCGGTCATTATGCAAAATGATTTAACGAAATTAGTGGAAGCACTGTCTATTTCTAAACGACTAAATAAAATTGTGCAACAAAACATTATTTTCGCTATTACTGTGGTTATCTTATTAGTATTATTGACCTTTACCAATCATTTGAGTGTAGTTTCAAGTGTGAGTTTGCATGAAGGCAGTACCTTATTAGTATTACTTAATTCATTACGTTTACTAATACAACGTCCTTAAAAGGTTACAACTAGTTTTTTGTTCTGAATTTCAGTATAATCAGGATAGAAAAAATGAGGAGTGGAGAAAATGGATCAATTAGAAATTACACATGACTTACTCTATAGAAAAGTCGGGAGGGCATACGCAAAGCTATAGAGTAAGTAAGCAGCCCTCATATTCCGACTAATTTTGAGCATTCAATTTTAAGGAGGAATATTTTTATGTCGTTAATTCAAATACAACAATTAAGTTTTAGTTATCCAGGAAGTTATACATCAATTTTTGAAGGAGTCAATTTACAGCTTGATAGTAGTTGGAAATTAGGATTAATTGGCCGAAATGGTAGAGGCAAGACGACTTTTTTCCGTCTCCTGTTGGCCGAATATGCCTATCAAGGAACGATTAGACATGATGTGGATTTTCGTTACTTTCCTTATCCAGTTGCTGACAAGAATAAAATGACTTTAGAAATCTTACAAGAAGTCTGTCCACATGCTGAAGACTGGCAATTCATGAAAGAATTGAGCCTTTTAGATGTTGATATAGAACGCTTATATTTACCTTTTGCGACTTTATCACCAGGAGAGCAAAACAAAGCATTATTAGCTGCCCTATTTTTAAATGAGAATACGTTTTTATTAATTGATGAACCGACGAATCATTTAGATTATGATGCTAGACAAAAAATTGCTAACTATTTAGCTAAAAAACAAGGATTTATCTTGATTTCACATTACAGACAATTACTTGATAGTTGTGTGGACCATATATTATCCATTAATAAAGCGAGTATTGAGTTACAACAAGGTAATTTTTCTACGTGGTATCAAAATAAACAGCAACAAGATCAGTATGAAATCGCTCAAAATGAGAAATTAAAAAAAGAAGTGAAACGCTTAAATGAAGCGGCCAAACGCACAGCTAATTGGTCTAATCAAGTTGAAAAAAGTAAAAATGGTACCACCAATGCTGGCTCAAAGTTAGATAAGGGTTATGTTGGACATAAAGCGGCTAAAATGATGAAAAAATCAAAAGTTCAAGAAAAAAGGATGCAACAAAATATCGCCCAAAAAGAGCAACTTTTAAAGGATATTGAATCGGTTGATGATTTAAAACTTCAGACCTTACCTTTTCATCAAAAAGAATTAGTTTTAGCCAAAGAATTGACCTTATCTTATGGGAAAACACCTATTCATGACTCTGCATTAGATTTTACGATTAACACTGGTGAGCGAGTAGCGGTAGTGGGCAAAAATGGCTGTGGTAAATCCAGTCTGCTTAAAGCAATTTTACAAGATACTCAAATTAAGACTACTGGCTTGTTAAAAATCAGTCCGCAATTAATCATTTCCTATGTACCACAAGATACGGACTTTTTAACAGGGAGTCTGAAGAATTTTAGCGATGAAAGAGCGATTGATTACGTACTGTTCTTAGCAATTTTACGCAAATTAGGTTTTGAAAGAAGTCAATTTGATAAAGATATTGCCGATTTTAGTGCAGGACAGAAGAAAAAAGTGTTGATTGCAGCAAGTCTTTGTCAACCCGCCCATTTATATATTTGGGATGAACCGCTGAATTTTATCGATTTAATTTCACGTATGCAAATTGAGCAACTGATTTTAGCATTTCAACCAACCTTAATATTTGTAGAGCATGATCAAACATTCCAAGAAAAAATCGCAACTAAGATAATTGCTATGTAAAATACCGACTTCTCTAAATATTAATGATGTTTGGAGAAGTTTTTACTTTTTAAGGTATCTATGTATTGGATTAAGTTGTACAATAAAATGGTGTTGGTATGTATTCTTAAAGAGAGAAAGTGTAAAATGATGACTAATTCAGGTCGCTTTGTAAATGATTTTTTAAATTGTAAACGCTTGTATAAAAATGAGACAGAAACCAATGTAGCAATTGCTGCGTTGTATACAACAATGAATCCTTTTGATAAAAAACCATTTATTAAAACCACTGAAAACAGTTCTGCCTCATTTCGACCGGATTTTTTTAAAGAGATTGTCAATCAAGCTTTACTTGAGCAATTGTTAAAAGTTGAAAGATATTCAGATAAACAATTGAATAATGCTATTCAGTTGATCAATCATTTAAATTATCTACCCATTTGTCCATCTAATCTATATATTAGCTATTTGTGGGCGGCTAATTTAACACCAAGTCATTTTTATCAACAATTGATTTTGAGAACAAAACGGATGCATTATTGGTTGTATGACACTAGGTTGAATTATCAAACTATCGAAAGTTATTCCATGCTTTATGCAACAATGTATAAAAGTGTTGCTAAAGTTGATTTAAAACGAAAGTATTGTCAACAATTATTAGAAAGTTGGTCAATAGATGTCAATATAGTTCGCCAACTCAGTTTATTTTTGCCACTATTATCTAATCGATTAGTAGCAGATATCCAGAAATTACAGGATTTAGTGAGCTATTTAGAAAGATTTGAATTATTTTATTGTCAAAGTGTTGAACAATGGCTTATTTTATCTTTTTTAGCTTGTTGTGATTTATCGGTTGAGCAGCAAATTGATCGTTTACTACTTACAACAAGTCAACTTAAACATGCAGATAGATTTAGAAAACAGGCACCCAATGATCCAATCTATTTTTTATTTGCTGCCATTTTATCTGCTGATTACACGAAAGAAAAACAAGAATTGAAGAATAGAAGACGGGTACAAACTGCTGAGCTAATTGTATTAGAAGCCTTAACTCAATATTGTGACAAGTATCTTGGTGAGTTAGCAATTGATTTCAAAGAAGAAAACAAAAGGAAGATGAGAGATGAATTATTCATTAGAAGTTGAAAGCTATTTAAATAAACTTCCAAAAGATAGAAGGCAGCTTATTGAAAAGTCTCTACTGTTAGCTTATCAATTTTTTCCAGAAGATGACTGTACGCTACAAATTGCTTATCAAATGCCGGCGTTAAAATATCGGGGTAAACCAGTATTTTATATTGGCAATTTCGCAAAGCACATCGGTTTTTATCCATTACCTGCGACTATCGCTCACTTTGAAGAAGCAATTAAGCGATATAGTAAAGGGGTGATTCAACTACCGGTGGATGAAAGACTTGATTGGCAATTGGTTGAAAAAATAATCATCTTTCGCCGTGAAATGTTTGAGTCATAATCAATAAGTTTAATATAGTAAACTGTTTTAAAAACGAATGTTTATCAAAAAATATCACCATTATTGATTTTTTTTGTAGCATTCGTTTTTAGCTTATGCTATCCTATCAAGGATAGTAAATTTTGTTTACTAAATGAAATGGTTGAAAAATAAGGAGGAAATGTTGTGAGCAATCGTAAGATTATTCAAGTTGAAGAAAAGGTGCCTTTAAAAATGATGTTACCATTAAGTTTGCAACATATGTTTGCAATGTTTGGTGCATCGGTGTTAGTTCCATTTATTTTTGGAATTAATCCAGCTATTGTTTTATTTATGAATGGTATGGGTACCTTATTATTTATTTTAATTACAAAAGGAAAAGCCCCAGCTTATTTGGGATCTAGTTTTGCGTTTTTAGCGCCAGCTGGTATCGTCATTTCTAAGTGGGGCTATCATTATGCCTTGGGTGGTTTCGTGGTAGCTGGTTTTGTCGGTTGTATTATTGCATTGATTATTTATAAATTTGGTTCAGATTGGATTAATGTCGTTTTACCGCCGGCAGCGATGGGACCAGTTGTTGCATTAATTGGGTTAGAGCTAGCGGGTACTGCGGCATCAACTGCTGGCTTAACCGCTGAAAAAGTTAGTAGCACCAATGTCATAGTCTTTTTAGCTACTTTACTGACAGCAGTTTTTGGATCAGTAATTTTTAGAAAATTTTTATCGGTCATTCCAATTTTAATTGCAATTGTCGTTGGTTATTTAGTCGCCATCTTTTGTGGAATAGTCGATTTTTCACCCATTACCCAAGCTTCATTTTTAGCGTTACCGAACTTTGCTTTTCCAAAATTCAAATTAGAGGCAATTATTACCATCTTACCGGTATTATTGGTTGTAACCTCCGAGCATATTGGTCATCAAATTGTTACAAGTAAAATTGTTGAGCGCGATTTATTAAAAGAGCCAGGATTACATCGCACATTATTTGCTGATAATTTCTCAACAATGGTTTCTGGGTTTATTGGTTCAGTGCCAACAACGACTTATGGTGAAAATATCGGTGTAATGGCGATGACTAAAGTATACAGTGTATATGTCATTGGTGGTGCTGCGGTGCTTTCAATTATTAGCTCATTTATTGGTAAAATGACAGCTTTAATTAGTACGATTCCTGGACCAGTTATTGGCGGTATTTCGTTCTTGCTTTATGGTATGATTGGGGCTTCAGGGATTCGGATATTAGTCGATGGTAAAGTCGATTATGGTCGTTCACGTAATATGGCAATGACTTCAGTCATCCTTGTCACTGGACTTTCAGGAATTAAAGTAAACTTAGGTACTATTCAATTATCTGGAATGGTATTAGCTTGTGTAGTGGGGATGATCATGGGCTTAGTATTTTACATTTTAGATAAATTAAACTTGACAAACGATCGTTAAATAATAGAGACTGTGATAAAATGACGGTATAATGCTGCGTTTTGTCACAGTTTTTTTATAAGGAGTGAAAAAAATGGTTTATTTAAAATGTCTGCGCCCAACTGATGCGATTGAGCAGCTGTTTTCTGATTATGAAATCATCAATCCAATCTATACTGCGTATCCAAATGAAGTACTAGAAAATTTTGATTGGCAGCATGCTTATCCAATTGTCATTGAAGTGAATCAACAAATAGTAGGCTTTTTCGTATTAGATGCTCTAAAAGGACAGGAAGCCTACCAATTAGCCGAAAATACCCTCTTATTACGTGCGTTTTCAATTGATCAAAAGTTTTTAAGGAGAGGTTACGCCAAGCTTGCATTGCAACAATTGCCTCAGTGGCTGGCTGCTCAACAGATAGTAGCAAATGATGTATATCTAGCTGTTAATCATCGAAATATTGCTGCACAACAGCTGTATTTACATACTGGCTTTGAAGACACAAAACAGCGATTCCAAGGGATTGCAGGTGAACAGTATCTATATCGATTAAATATCGAAAATTTTCTGAAAAACAATTGACAATTTTTTCTAAGAGGACTATACTCCCAATGAAATAGATATTCTCGGTAGGTGAGGCTACTATTAGGATATGGATTGCTGCCGTAAAAAAATGGAAACATTTTGCATTGGTTAACAGATTTTGTCGAAAATAAGGCATCATTTAACGCAATTACACGCCTAGTAAAGTTAAAACTTGAACGAGTACGTATCAGACGTAATAGTTTAATTGAAATTTCTCACCGCATTTTGCGGTGTTTTTTTTTGAGGAGGTGGTAAGTATGTCTAACGACCCGAGTCATTCGTTATTAAAGAATTCAAGACTTCAATTTTATGTAACGGTATTAGAAATAGAAAGATGGCTGTACACATCTTTTAAATTAGGAGGAAGTCAGGATGAAAACAGTAGAAACTTACTTAACCCCTCAAGATTTAGCCCAAAATTTTTCGGATTTTCATGCCGTAGATTTAGTTCAATTTTTAGCAATGTATTCATCTGAAGAATTAGCCCAATTTTGTTCTTTAATTTCAAAGCATCAATTAGCAGCAATTATCGAACAGTCTGATTTAAACTTACTATTAAGAATAGTTCAACAACTATCTATAGAAAATCTTTTAAAAGTTTTTTCGTATATGTCAAAAGATGATGTGGCTGATATGCTGGGAGAATTACCGATTGCTTTAAGAAAGTCATTATTAAACAAAATGAAGGAAAATGATCGGGTCATTTTGACTAGTTTATTAGGCTATCCTAACGATTCAGCTGGGGGATTAATGACCACAGAATACATTGCCTTAAATGAAAATCTGTGTGTGCGACAAGCTTTAAATAAAATCAAGGAGATTGCACCAAAAACGGAAATCATTACGATTATCTATCTTTTAAATAATCAAAAACAGCTAGTTGGTACAGTGAATTTACGTGATTTATTTACCCATCAAGAGGAAAAACTATTAAAAGACTTTAAAAATCCCAATGTTTTGAAAGTTTATCCAGAAGAAGATCAAGAGCAAGTCTCGCTTTTAGTATCAAAATATGACTTACTGGCAATTCCAGTGGTGAACCATCGGGATTTACTTTTAGGTATTATTACAGTAGATGATATCATTGATGTTATTATTGATGAGCAAACGGAAGATTTACTTGGTTTAGCTGGAGTAGATAAAGAAGAACGGTTAAACGCACCTTTAATAGACTCAGTGAAAAAAAGGCTGCCTTGGTTAGTAATTAATTTGGCTACGGCATTTATGGCCTCATTTACCATTGGTTTATTTGAAGGGACAATTGAAAAAGTAGTGGCTTTAGCTTCAGTAATGTCGATTGTAGCCGGCATGGGAGGAAATGCGGGCACACAGACACTTTCATTAGTCATTAGAGGTATTGCCTTAGGAGAAGTAAAATTAAAAGAAGATTGGCGCTTAATTATCAAAGAGTTTTGTCTTGGAATAATTAATGGCGCAATTACAGGTTTTATTACCGCAATCATTATTTATTGGCATTATCATAATATTTTCTTAGGCGTGATTATTTTGATTGCGATGATGGGCAATTTAGTTATTGCAGGTGTTTTTGGCTTTACGATTCCGTTAGTATTGAAAAAATTGAATATCGATCCAGCATTAGCATCATCCATTTTTTTAACTACGATGACTGATGTCGGAGGATTTTTCATCTTTCTTGGTTTAGCGCAATTATTTTTGGCATATCTAATATAAATGAATTGTAGGTGATGATGATGAAATTAAGAACCGCTTCGATTGCTGATATAGAAAAAATCTATCAACTTGAACAAATGTGTTTTCCAAAAGAACAGGCGGCAAATAGACAAGTGTTAATCGATCGTTTAAATATTTTTCCTAATCATTTTTTAGTGATAGAAGAGAATAACCAGATTATTGCGATGATTAATGGAATGGTTTGTAATCAGGAAGAATTAACGGATAATCTATATGCTGTTTCTTCGCTACATGATGAAAAAGGTGCTTGGCAAATGGTTTTCGGACTAGATACACATCCTTTGTATCGAAAACAAGGCTTAGCTAGTCAATTATTAACAGAATTTATCCAACAAGCAAAAGTGCAAAAACGAAAAGGCGTCATTTTGACCTGTGTGGCTCAAATGGTTGGCTTTTATGAACGATTTGGTTTTGTAAATAAGGGCGTATCGGTTTCAACTCATGGAGCAGTTGAGTGGTACTTAATGAAATTAATTTTTTAAAACAATTTAGCTAATTCCTTTGACGAGTGATAAGATATTTCTATCATACGTTGAAGGTTTTTTTATTTACATTTGTGTATGTTGTTTTTATACTTAGAAAGTCACTAGTTTTACCGCGCGCATAAAACTAGAGTGCCTGTTGAAGAATGGTCACTGTGGAACCTTTACTTCCGTTGATAGACTGAATTAATTTTTAAGGAGTTGTAACTTTTGAATAATCTAATTAGTCTATTTATAGTTATTTTATTTATTGTTTCTTTATTTGGATTTTATCAATTACAAAAACGCCATATTAAATTTTCTACCCGGGTTTTTGCAGGGTTATTTGCTGGGATTGTATTTGGTGGCATCTTACAATTAATTTTTGGTACAAGTAGTAAAACAGTAACTAATGCATTAGCCTGGATTCAAGTTGTAGGAACTGGCTATGTGCATCTTTTACAAATGTTGGTGATGCCCTTAGTTTTTGTTTCTATCGTTGGCGCTTTTATTCGCATGAAAGAAAGTAACAAAATCGGCAAAATCAGTGCCAATGTTTTATTTGTGTTACTAAGTACAACGGCTATTGCAGCATTAATTGGTGCCTTGATGGTTTTTGTTTTCCATTTAGATGGAGCTACCTTTACAAAAGGAACAGCAGAAAGTGCACGGATTGCTGAATTAGCCCAACGTCAGCAACAAGTAAAAGATTTATCTATCCCTGAACAAATCATTTCATTTATTCCAACCAATGTTTTTGCTGACTTGGCTGGAATGCGTGCAACAAGTACGATAGGAGTTGTTGTATTCTCAGCTTTTGTTGGAGTAGCTTATCTTGGTGTCAAGAAAAAAGCCCCTAAAGAAGCAGCAACCTTTGCAGACTTGATGGAAAGTTTGTACAAAATTACAATGCGAATCGTTACTTTAGTATTACGCTTAACCCCTTATGGTGTGTTTGCTTTAATGTTGAATGTTTTAGCAACAAGTGATTTTGCAGCGATTATTAATTTAGGTAAATTTATCTTAGCTTCATATAGTGCGTTATTGCTAGTTTTAGTTGTACATTCATTGTATTTATTAAGTGTTCGAGTAAATCCTTTGACCTACTTCAAAAAAGCTTTACCAGCTTTAAGTTTTGCTTTTACCTCACGTTCAAGCGCCGGGACCTTACCATTAAACATCGAAACCCAAACAAAAGCTTTAGGTGTAGACGAAGCTACCGCCAACTTCGCAGCTAGTTTTGGCTTATCAATTGGACAAAATGGATGTGCTGGTGTTTATCCAGCTATGTTGGCAACCATTGTCGCACCAACAGCTGGAGTGAATGTACACAGTTTTGAATTTTTATTATTACTAATTGCCGTTGTTACTATTAGTTCATTTGGTGTAGCTGGTGTAGGTGGTGGGGCAACCTTTGCTTCACTAATCGTTTTAGGTGCCTTGAATTTTCCAGTAGCAATCGTTGGTTTAGTTATTTCGGTTGAACCATTAATTGATATGGCACGTACATTAGTAAATGTTAGTGATAGTATGGTAGCCGGGATTGTGACAAGTAGTCGTTTAGATGAATTAGATCGTAAACAACTTAATGACAAACAAGCAGTAATCGCTACGCAAGAATAAAAAAATAGCCTAGACCGCTAATTAAGCGGTCTAGGCTATTTTTTTAGGCATCAATTTCTTCCATAGAAAAATCAATTGTCTCGATATTAAACATCGTACTTAGAATTTCATTAATTGTTGCAAAAAGTTTTTCAGATTGTTGTGGATAACTATTGGCGACACTTATTTTTTGACCAGTCGTATGATTAGTATAAGTGATACGATGGCCATTTAATTCTACCTGTACAAAATCAGTTGACTTTTTAAATCCTTCCATTTCGTCCCCAATACCAACTTCTTCATAGCTCTGACGCCAACCATTCGCTTGAACAATAGTTGGAATTAGACTTTCTAAATCTAAAAAACCAAAACCGAGTTCTTTATTTAAATAGTATAATGTATAATTTTCACAACGAACAACCCCGCAAGCATTACAGCCACCGTCAATATACAGATGATCATATCTAATTATTGCTTTTGACATTTTTTTCACCTCACTTGTTTATAATATCACAAAAAAATAATTCATCCTATAATATTTGAAATGTTATCACAAATTTCTTTTTTCATTAGTAAAAAGTGTTATAATTGTATTGGGTAAAGATTTACATATTTTTTTGGTGTTACATTTGTCATTTCTCCAGAGGGTGAGCAAAATGGAGGAAATGGTGTTAATTTCAACCAAAGCAAATGGTGAGCAAGTTTTTTCATCAGATGGTGAAGTGATACAAAAGTTGACGATTAATGTAGATGGTATGGTTCTTTTCCAATCTTATTATCAATTTGATTATGATACCAATAACAGTAGTCAATTAGCTAGAATTATTCATAAAAAAATAAGTTCTAAACAGTGTGAGCGACTTTTTTATGTTGTTAAGCAAATTTTTAGTAATTACATAAGTGATTCAATCGATCCGCACAATCAGTCCACTTGGAAAATCTATTTAAAAGAAGGACAAACGAGTCATATTTATACTGGTTTATTAGATGGAGCCATGAATTATCAAGGGAAACCACTCACTTTAATTTTACAACACATATTAGGAATTGAGCATTTGATGGCTTTTGGACCAATTAAGGCTTTAAAGGGTAATCGATTAGTTGAAACATCTGATACCAATATTATTTATTTACCGAATCATGATAGTTTAAATCAAGAAATTAAAGGCTTAAAAGAGTGTGTCTTATCTTTGACTTTAAAACGGGATCATCAATTATATGTGGAAAATAAAATTGTAGAAATAAGATATACGTTTGAATTAGGTCCTGCTGAATATCGCGCAGTTCAAGCTGCGATGCAATTAGAACGAATAATAAAAAAGTATACACTGATTCAAGAGCAAAAGGTTAATGGCGAACAGATTAGTTTACCAAAAATTGATGAACAAATCGATCAGTCATATGCCTATCAAAATCAATTTTTAGCACATAAGTTACAGTTACTGAACCAAGCAATTATTTTTTAACGTGAATACGGTATTGAAAATTTTATTGATCAAGTAGCTTTATTAGATGAACTTTATGGTAAAATATCTAATCGGATTCATCCTGATTTATTTCCAAATTTGACAAGTGAAGTACAGGATTTGTATCAAAATGCCTTGATTGCTTATCATCAAGGTGATGTGTTTACTTTAAAAATGATTGCGACTATTGTTTCGAATCAAAATAATGAGTTACACAACAGTGCATCGTTTGTTACTTTATTTGCTGAACAAAAAAGATTGATTGCGCTAAAAGACTTGATTAATGCTGAATTAGTTCAGTTAGATGATGAATATCCATCGATATTAAAAAAATATATTGATAACCAAGAAAAAGTAACCAATCAGCGTAACTTTTTAAATGATCAAGCTGATGAATCAATTAAAGCAATCCAAGATTATCAAGAAAAAATTGATACATTATTGAAGTAAAGTGAGGGAAAAGATTTGAATTTAAATAAAATTCATCATGTTGCAATTATTACTGCAAACTATGAAGCATCGAAAACTTTTTATGTTGAGAAATTAGGATTTGAGATTATACGAGAAAATTATCGTAAACAACGCGATGATTATAAATTAGATTTAAAATTAGGCGACTGCGAATTAGAGATATTTGGAATTAAAACGGCCCCAAAAAGACCTTCCTACCCTGAAGCATGCGGCTTAAGACATTTAGCTTTTGCCGTTGATAATATTGAAAATGTTGTGACTGAATTGAAAGAAAAGGGCATTGAATGTGAACCGATTCGACTGGATGAATTTACTAACAAAAAAATGACTTTCTTTTTTGATCCGGATGGCTTACCTTTAGAATTACACGAATAAATGTTTTAACATTTTGATAATTAAAAAAATGTTGACAAACTAGAATAAGTAGTGTATTTTACATAACGAATAGGGAATGAAGTTCTCCCTTGGGTAACCAAAACCGCGCTAAACGCTGATGACTTCTATGGCTTTTTTTGTCATAGAGTGATCAGCTTTTTTTGTGGAATTCATTTTTAGAAAGAGGTTTACAATGAAAAAAATAATTTGGCAATTAAAAAATTATTACGGAGAATATCTATTACTGAGTATACTTGCCATACTTATCGGTCTAGTTGTTGGGGTGATTGATGCTTATTTTGGTATGGCATTACTAAAAATTACAGAAATTCGCAGTCTTTCACCATTTACCTTTATTCCGTTTTTACCAATCGGTGGTTTGTTAATTGTTTTTATGTATCAAAAATATGGAAAAACAAGTGGTCAGGGAATGGGCTTAATTTTTGAAGTTGGTCAAGGTGAAAATAAAGGAATTCCTTTTCGTTTAATTCCATTGATTATTGGAGGAACTTGGTTAACCCACTTATTTGGTGGAAGTGCCGGTCGTGAAGGAGTAGCAGTACAAATTGGTGCCACCGTAGCTCATACAGTAGGGAATCGCCTTAATTTAGTAAAATTTCAAACATTACTAATAGTTATCGGAATGGCTGCTGGTTTTGCTGGACTATTCCAAACACCTATTGCGGCTACTTTTTTTGCTTTAGAGGTTATGATTGCTGGTAAATTTATTTATCTTGCTTTAATTCCAGCATTAATAGCGTCCTATGTAGCAAGTACGACTTCTCATTTTCTAGGTTTGGAAAAATTTCAGGTCTTTTTAGCTCAATCGTTTGATTTTACGATAATTCATTTTCTGATTTTAGCGTTGGCAGGTATTATTTTTGGTATTGTAGGTAGTTTATTTGCAAAAAGCCTTTCTATTTTAAAGGTTAAAATGGCAATGTGGTTTAAAAATCCTTATCGACGAGTATTTATTATCGCATGTGGGTTAAGTATTCTGCTTTTATTTTTATATCAAGGGCGTTATGCTGGGTTAGGTACCAACTTAATTACAGCAAGCTTCAGCGGCCAACACATTTATAGTTATGATTTCATTTTAAAGCTTATTTTTACTGTTTGTACGCTAGCTGTGGGCTTCCAAGGTGGCGAGGTAACTCCTTTATTTTCTATTGGAGCAACATTGGGCGTTGTATTAGCTAATATCTTGCACTTACCGGTAACGCTATTTGCTGCCTTAGGCTATGCAGCTGTATTTGGCAGTGCAACCAATACATTGTTAGCGCCTATTTTAATTGGCTGTGAAGTATTTGGATTTGAACATTTTTCTAGCTTTTTTATCGTTTGTGCCTTTGCTTATTTCTTTAATTTTAATCAATCAATCTATGGTAAGCAGCAAATTTTGAAATAAACACTTAATGGGTTCGCTTTCTTTTTTGTAATAATTTTTAATTGACTGTAATAATTCTTGTTTTTTTCGAAAAAAACAATTGTTTCTGAAAATTTTTAGGAAAATTTTAATCAATTGATATTACAAAATATCACTATTTTTTGTTAATAAGAGCCTAATCTGCGTGGTTTTTAAACGTTTATGTCGTTTTCTTGTTCAAACTTTTTATCATTTTGCAATATTTCGTTACAAAATAGCAACCTAAAGTAAGTTTGAATTAGGTATGATATTCTTCGTCAGTTGATGACAAAGATGAATTTCAAAGGAGATATCATATTTATGAAAACATTCAAAACACTTGCAGTTGGTGTCATGGCGTTTGTAGGTTTGGCTTATGGAAGTGTTCAGGTGAATGCCCAAGAGATTGAACATGTTGTTCAACCGACTGATACCTTATCAGAAATTGCAGTAAAATATTTTGGTTCAAGCCAATACGTTGATAAAATTGTTCGCGATAATCAAATCGCCAATCCCAATATGATTTATGACGGTGAAGTATTAAAAATTATCAAAGAAGATACCCCAGCAAAAGGTGGTGTTAAATTAATCCGTCATAATAAGGTAGTATTTGATGAAACTGTTGAAAATGACAATACCCAAAATACGACAGCTAATGAAGCTACTACAAATACTAACGAAACCGCCACAGTTCAGCAAACGAGTGCTGCGCCAAGTGGACGAACATTAGTGATGGAATCAACCGCTTATAGTTCAGATCCAAGAGATACACTTGGTGGAGGGACGATTACCGCAACTGGTCAAAATCTTCTACAAAATCCAATGGCAGTAGCTGTAGATCCTTCAGTAATTCCTTTAGGAACTCGTTTATATGTAGAAGGCTATGGTGAGGCAATTGCTTCTGATACTGGTGGTGCTATTAAAGGTAATATTATCGATGTCCATTTCCCAACTTATGAACAATGTATTCAATGGGGAAGACGCACAGTAACTGTGACTATTTTAGATTAAATAATTTTTTGAAGGTTATGTCTTGGACATAGCCTTTTTTAATTTCGATTAATCTAGACTAAACTCAATCTTAATTTTCGCTTTTTATCATTAATATGTAAATAAAACAGATTAGTAGATATTTCACATGAAATATTTCAGAATATTTTAAGCTGTGATATAATATTAAAAAATAAAGGAGGGTTACTCATGCGAGTGATTTTAACGGTAATAGGTAAAGATAAGGTTGGTATCATTGCTAAAGTCAGTCAAAAATTAGCAGATTTGGATATTAACATTGTTGATGTGACACAAACAATTTTAGAAGATTATTTTACAATGATGATGGTTTTAGAAACCAAAGAGACCATCGAATTCTCCTTGATTCGCCGAGAACTAGATGAAGTGGCCAAAGCATTAGGTGTAGATATTCGTATTCAAAATGCCGAAATTTTTGATGCCATGCATAAATTATAATTGGAGGATATTTATGGAAGTCAATCAAATATTAGAAACCATTCGAATGGTTGAAGAAGAAAATTTAGATATCCGTACAATTACCATGGGCATTTCGTTACTTGATTGTATGGATGCTGATGTAGATAAAGCTTGTGAAAAAATTTATCAAAAAATCACCGAAAAAGCCAAAGATTTAGTAGCTGTGGGTGAAGCAATTGAATTGGAATATGGTATTCCAATTATTAATAAGCGGATTTCAGTAACGCCAATTGGCATTATCGCGGCTGCTAGTCATGCCAATGCGACAGAATGTATAAAATTTGCTAAAACATTAGATAAAGCCGCTAAAAAAGTAGGGGTAAATTTTATTGGTGGCTATAGCGCATTGGTTGAAAAAGGGTACCAAGCAGGGGATCATGCACTTATTGAATCCATTCCTCAAGCCTTAGCGCAAACCGACTTTGTTTGTTCCTCTGTAAATATCGGTTCTACAAAAGCTGGGATCAATATGGATGCGGTCAAACAAATGGGCGAAATCATTAAACAAACTGCGCAAACTTCTGATATGGGCTGTGCTAAACTAGTCGTCTTTGCCAACGCGGTAGAGGACAATCCGTTTATGGCCGGGGCCTTTCATGGTGTTGGTGAAGCTGACTGTGTGATTAATGTGGGGGTCAGCGGTCCTGGTGTAGTAAAACGTGCATTGGAAAAAGTCAAAGGTCAATCTTTTGATGTCGTAGCTGAAACCGTGAAGAAAACAGCTTTCAAAATTACACGCATGGGTCAATTAGTCGGCAAAGTTGCTTCGGAACGTTTAGGCGTTCCTTTTGGAATTGTTGACTTATCTTTAGCACCGACACCGGCTGTTGGGGATAGTGTGGCCTATATCTTAGAAGAAATGGGATTAGAATCTGTCGGTACTCATGGCACTACTGCAGCATTGGCTTTATTAAATGACGCTGTAAAAAAAGGTGGCGTGATGGCTTGTAATCATGTCGGAGGTCTATCTGGCGCATTTATTCCAGTATCAGAAGATGCCGGGATGATTAGTGCAGTTGAAAACGGCTTTTTAAATATTGAAAAATTAGAAGCAATGACGGCTATTTGTTCAGTCGGTCTTGATATGATTGCTATTCCTGGTGATACTCCAGCCGAAACAATCGCTGCAATGATTGCTGATGAAGCTGCAATAGGGGTAATCAACCATAAAACCACTGCTGTTAGAATTATTCCAGCTAAGGGAGCAAAAGTTGGGGATACGATTGAGTTTGGTGGCTTATTAGGTAGTGCTCCTGTAATGAAAGTCAATCAAGCACGTTCAAATGAATTTATTCAACGTGGAGGACGTATTCCAGCCCCAATTCATTCATTTAAAAATTAATTGTTAAGTTAGGATTTTGTTCATGTATAAGAATTTTATATGGGATTTTGATGGAACTCTTTTTAATACTTATCCCAAAATGTTAAAAGCATATGTCAAAACAATGCAAGATTTTAAAGTAGATATTGAGCCTGCGGAAATTTATCGGATGTTAAAAACGGCTTCTTCTAAGGATTTGGCCGAAAAATATCATTTGGATTTTAAACATTTTGATCAAGTTTATAAAAATTATGAGAAAAGCGACCAAACAGAAGTATTTGCTTATGATGATGCCAAAAAAACATTGGCCAGTATTGCTAAGGTGGGCGGACAACATTTTTTACTGACACATCGAGAAAATCAATCTGCACAAGCATTATTAAATTCCGCAGAATTAGCTGATTTTTTTATTGAAATTGTTGGACCGGAAAATAAATTTCCTAGAAAACCTGATCCTACTTCTTTAAATTACATTATTGAAAAATATCACTTAAATCGTAACGAAACAGTAATGATAGGGGATCGACCAATGGATATTGATGCAGGAATTGGTGCCAATGTAGCAACAATTTTTTATAATGATGAACGCTTATTTACCATTGATCATGCCAAACATGAAGTACACAGCTTATTGGAAGTTACAAAATATATCTAAAGCCTAAAAGTTGCTTTAGAGCATAAATAGCTAAATTTTAAGACTAACAAGAGAATCAACGTTTTCTTGTTAGTTTTTTTCGTATATAAATAATGAACAGTAAACGAAAGTAGGTGAGTAAATGGAAAGTTTCTGAATAAATTAAAACAAAGTCGCTATCAATTTTGGGCTGTATTAGCGATTGTCTTGTTTGGCATATCTATTTTGTTTGGGGGAGTTTATTGGCTGTATCACCAACAAAAAATACAAGAAAATAATGTTAATCATGTTTTATCAAAGAAAACAGCTGCTACAGTTACTGATACTCAAAAAACAGCTACACAAGAAACTATTTCGCAAATGATTTATGTGGATATTAGCGGAGCCATCAAACATCCCGGTGTTTATCAGTTACCTAAAGAGGCACGTTTATTTGATTTAATTGAAAAAGCGGGTGGATTAACCAAAGATGCTGCTTTAGACAAGCTCAATCAAGCTATTAAATTAGCTGATCAACAGAAAATTTATATTGTTCATATTGGTGAGCAGATTGAGCAAACCTCTGTTTCACAAGAAAACTTGCAAACAGAACAATCAACAGAGTCATCCAGTAATCAACAAGCACAAAATCTTGTAAATATTAATGAAGCTGATTTAGCCCAATTACAAACCTTATCGGGTATCGGCGAAAAAAAAGCCCAAGCAATTATTAATTATCGTCAGGAAAATGGTTCTTTTAAAAGTGTTGATGATTTAAACAAAGTTGCCGGTATAGGTGAAAAGACTGTTGAAAAAATACGAAACTTGATTAGAATATAACTAAGATTAAAAGGAGGCTTGATTATGTCAAAACAAAGAATTCCTTGGCCACAATACTTTATGGCTCAAGCTGTCTTGCTTTCATTAAGAAGTACATGTACACGCTTAGAAGTAGGGGCAACCTTAGTTAAAGATCGCCGAATTATTGCTGGAGGCTACAATGGCGCAGTTGGTGGAGATAATCATTGTATTGACCATGGGTGTTATGTGGTAGAGGGTCATTGTATCCGTACTATACACGCTGAAATGAACGCCTTATTACAATGTGCGAAATTAGGCATTTCAACCAAAGATGCGGAAATTTATGTAACTCATTTTCCATGTATTCATTGTACTAAAGCAATTTTACAAGCAGGGATTAAAAAAATCTATTACCTACATGATTATCACAATGATGCTTATGCAATGGAATTAATAAAAAAAATCGGTGTTGAAATCGAACAAGTTTCGTTAGATCAAAAATATTTTGAAAAACTTATTTCTAGCACTATTTAACGGAATAAAAGCTGATTTTTCATTTAGAAATCAGCTTTTTTATGCCGTTTTAGTAATTATTTTCACCTATTATGGCTTTTTTTATCAACATTATCTTTTATTACTTTTTAGTTGTTACTATCTTTTTTATTTAATTTCTCAAAAAAAATTAACTTTACTGTTCATCTGTGCTACTTGTTTTTTCTTTTTAGGTGCACGATATGTGTGCATTAGTATGCCTATACAAATAAAACAGACGGCAAGTTTTACTACCAATTTACAGATTTATCCTGATACTATCAAAATAAATGGTAATCAAATCAGCGCGGATGGTCGCTTTCAAAACAAACTCATTCGTATGCAATATAGATTAAAATCAGCTGATGAACAAAATCAGTGGCAAAAAAGGCAAAAAAAGCTCACTGCCCTTAGCATAAAGGGGCATTTTATTGATATAGAACATGCGAGTAATCAGCATGCCTTCGATTATTTAAATTATTTAAGCGAAAAGGACTATCTAGGCATTATTGAGGTGGAACGCTATCAATTCAAAGCTACAAGTTCTATCTTATTGTTTTTACATCAATTAAGAGCGCAAGCCATCGACCATGTTGAAAAAAATTTTCGTAAAGAGAGCAAAAAATATGTACTAGCTTTATTATTTGGTTACCGTAATGATGAATTTATCCAACAACAAAAGATTTTTTCAGCTACAGGGATTTTACATTTATTTAGTATCTCAGGTACGCACGTCTTGTTTTTCTTTGGCTTAGTTGAATATTTCTTCAAAAGGATCCATCTTAGCTTTCATCAACGGATATTGCCCATGCTTATGTTGATTGTTATAGGAATTTTTCTATTTGGTGCATCGATTAGTGTCTGGCGTGCGGCAATATTGTATGTACTTAGACTATTTTTTTCAAAAAAACAATATCAATTATCTAGTCTTGATTTATATAGTTTAGTTTGTTTAATATTAATTTTACTTTTTCCAAACAGTTTTGTGGTGTTATCAGGTCAATTGTCGTTATTAGTTGCTTTTTACCTGCTGTTTATTCCTAAACAGTCAAATTTCAAGCAATCAATATTACATATGACTTGTCTAACGATATTGACTGCGCCGTTTATTTTGGCGATTTTTTTTGAATGGCCGATTTTAGGTGGAATTTTCACTTTACTGTTTACCTTTTTATTTCAATGGTTTATTTTACCGGCTTGTTTGGTTTTATTTATCTTGTCTTTTTCGCCAATGTTTTTTTCGATATTTGAAACTTGTTTTATCTATCTATTAACGTTTGTTGAAAAAATCTTGGCAAAGTTAAGTTTTACTAGTATTTGTATTGGGCAAATTCCGCTTTGGTTGGCAGTTATTTGTATGTTGATGGGCTTGATTTTTTATTCGCATAAAAAGTATCTGCCAATGGTTTTTATTTGTTTAGGATTCCCGTTTATCTTTCATTTAGTTGTGAGTCTGCCTACTAAAGTAACCTTTGTTGATGTAGGACAAGGTGATTGTGCAGTGATTCAAAGTAGCTTTAATCAAGAAGTCTATATTATTGATACAGGTGGCAAAGTAGGTTTTCAAATGCCAAAATGGCAAGAAAGAAAAAAACAAGCAAATGTTAACTATACGTTGCTTTCTTATTTAAAAGGAGAGGGGATTCAAAAAGTAGATGGCTTAATTTTGACTCACGGCGATAAAGATCATATGGGTGATGCGCTAACGGTAATGCGAGCAATTAAAGTAAAAAATTTGTATGTGGGAACAAAAGCCTTAAAGAACAAGAATTTACATTCGTTGATTAATCAAGTGCCAGCATCAACAAAAATACAAATGGTTCAACAAAACGATTGTTTAGGAAAAAAACTTCAATTACATATATTATTTCCAAAACAAGCCAAAGAAGCTCAAAACCAAGATTCCCTGATTGTTTTTTGTCAGTTAGCGAATCTAAACTATCTTTTTATGGGGGACTTGCCGATTGCCCAGGAACAAACCTTACTAAGTATGTATCCTAATTTAAGTGCGGATATTGTAAAAATTGGCCACCATGGTAGCAAGACTTCAACATCTGAACAATTTTTAAAGCAAATTGCGCCTAAAATAGCCATTATCTCTGTAGGAAAGCATAATCGATATCATCATCCCAATTCAGAAGTGATTACGTGTTTAAAAAAATACAATATTGCTATTCGTCGAACGGATCAAAAAGGGATGATTCAGTATAGATATCTACCAGTTATTAATCAATGGCAGGAAAAATTAGGTGCTTAAACAACATAAGCCACGTTTGATAGTATTCATTCAATCAATATTATGTTAGAATGAACTTTGATTTAGAAAAAATAGGTGATAAATTTGAGTATTCAAAAAGCATTGCAACAAATTAAAGACGATGCATTACAGTCGGTATATTTTGTCTATGGGCAAGAATATTATTTAATTGAACAGGTTAAACAAGCTTTTTTTGAACGTTTGAAGATTACAAATGATAGTCTGAATTTTGCTAATTTTGATTGTGAGGAAACTGATTTTTCTATCATTTACGAAGAATTACAAGCAATGCCATTTTTTGATGATTATCGTTTGGTATTTATGGAACAACCATTCTTTTTGACCAGCGATAAGAAATCTTGGGAGCAAACACAGATAGATCAATTGGTAGAGTATTTAAAAAATCCGGTTCCTTCAACCATCTTAGTAGTATTTGCTAGCTATGAAAAAATTGATGAGCGAAAGAAACTTAGCAAACAGTTGAAAAAATCCGGCATTTTAATTGATGTTCATCCTTTGAATGAAACTGAGGTAACGAGTTATATTCAACAATATTTAGAAAATGAAGCGATTAGTTTTAATCGAGAAACATTGGCATATTTTTTAAAATACTGTGATTACCAGCTTACTAAAGCGATGCAAGAGTTACAAAAAATTAATTTATATTTAGCCGATGAAAAACAATTAACCAAAACGATTATTGATCAGTTGATTCCTAAAACGTTGGAACAAAATATTTTTGAATTAACGCAGAATGTATTATTAGGTAATAAGGCGCAGGCTTTACAGTTATTTGATGAATTGTGTTTGCAAGGGGAAGAACCAATCAAAATGATTGCTATTTTAATCGGTCAATTGCGTCTATTTATTCAAACTAAGTTTTTAATGAGTAAAGGTTATCAGCAGGCTAATATCGCTGAAGAATTAAAGGTTCATAGTTATCGGGTAAAATTAGCAATGCAAGATGTGCGCAAGTATGAAACACAACGTTTATTTGCTTTATTTAATCAACTAGTGGAATTGGATTTTCAAATCAAAACAGGGCAGGTAGATAAATACTTTGCTTTTCAATTATTTATGTTAAAAGTTTAAAAAAATACACGAGTAAGTTAACTTACTCGTGTATTTTTTATGAATGATAAGCTCATTATTTTGCTAATTTTTTGCTTAAACGAGATTTATCACGACCAGCTTTATTTTTGTGGATTAATCCTTTTGATTCAGCCATGTCGATTGCTTTAATTGCTTCTTTGTGTAAAGCATCTACGTTATCAGCACCAGCTTCAACAGCTTTTTCAAATTTTTTGACAGCAGTACGCATAGCGCTTAATTGAGATGAATTCTTAGCATTAGCAGCTTCGCTTGTACGAACACGTTTAATTGCAGATTCAATGTTTGGCATGTATTTCACCTCCGATTAATAAGTTATTATACGCAAAACGTATAAATCAACAATTGTCATTATACCTAATGCTAGGACTGATTGCAACTATTAGTTGTAAAGAATTTTTACTTAACAGAAAAAAAGTCATCATTTTTTTCAAATTAAGCGATAGATTGCTTGTTTTGTACAATTTGAACGGTAGAGAAATGCCTTTGTTAAAACTTTTTAAACTTTTATGTAAACTTTCTCATTGATATTACATACACAATCTATATTTTTTATGCTATCATGTTTATTGGAGTAAATTTATGGTGGTGAATATTTTTGAGTATTGCATTATTTGTAACCGTTACACTGGTTTTGGGTGTTATTTTTGTTAACGGTTGGACCGATGCGCCAAATGCTATTGCAACAGCGGTATCCACGAGGGTATTGAGTCCTAACTTTGCCATTTGGATGGCGGTAGTGATGAACTTTGCTGGTGCATTAGTTATGACATATTTTAATGCGCAGGTAGCAGAAACTATCAGTAAAATTGTTAGTTTCGAAGCGCAAGGTTTGCAAGCTGCCCAAGTAGCGTTAGCCGCTTCATTATTTGCAATTGTCGTTTGGGCGGTTGCGGCTTGGTATTTTGGGATACCGACTAGTGAATCACATGCACTGATTGCAGGTTTAACTGGTTCAGCGATGGCACTAGGTGGTTTAAGTGCAGTGAATGGTGAAGAATGGATTAAAGTTTTAATCGGTTTAGTTGTTTCAACGATCATGGGATTTTTTGGTGGTTATTTGCTAACTAAATTAATCGTCTTATTATTCCAAAATGTTGCACGTCCTAAAGCCAATAAATTTTTTACCGTTGGCCAAGCAATTTCAGCCGCAGCTAATGCATTTTTACATGGGGCACAAGATGGACAAAAGTTTATGGGGGTTTTCATGTTAGGGTTGTATTACAATCATTTAGCTGAAAAAACTGGTGGTGGCTTTACAATTCCATTGTGGGTAATGGCGTTATGTTCTATTACAATGGGATTAGGAACTAGTGTCGGTGGAATGAAGATCATTAAATCTGTCGGGATGGATATGGTAAAATTAGAGACGTACCAAGGTTTTACGGCTGATTTAAGTGCAGCTATATGTCTGTTTTTAGCCTCTGTCTTTGGAATTCCCGTTTCAACTACACATACCAAAACAACAGCAATCATGGGTGTAGGTGCTTCTAAACGTTTAAGTAGCGTTGATTGGCGAATTGTTTATGAAATGATTTTTGCATGGGTAATGACCTTCCCAGGCTGTGGTTTAATTGCTTATATTATGGCTAAGTTTTTCGTAGCTATTTTTTAAGGAGAGAGAATATGGCGAGAAGAAAAAAATACGATTACTTTAAAACTTTAGAAACTTTAGCTTCAAATAGTTTTAAATCGGCAGAATTACTAGAAAAAATTATGCGTAACTATTCATTTGATCATTTAGAGACTGAATCTGAGTTAATTCATCATTTGGAAAAAGAAAATGATCATTTAGTAACTGAATTGACTAATGAATTGTATGATGCTTTTATTACACCAATCGATCGGGAAGATATCATGCTTTTAGCTGAATCACTAGATGATGTTTTAGATGGAATTAACGGCATTACTTATATGTTTGAAAACTTATGTATTAAAGAATTACGGGCGGACACCGAATTATTTGCACATTTGTTGGTAGTGGCAACGAATGGTGTATTAAATGCCATGAAAGAATTTCCAAAATTTAAAAATTCAAAAGATTTAAAACAACTTTTAAAAGAAGTTCGTAATACAGAGTCAGAAGCAGATCGTTTATACAGCAAATTGAAGAAAGAATTATTTGCAGGTAATAATGACTTATTAGAAATTATCAAATGGAAAGAGATTTACGAAAAATTTGAATTAATTTCAAATAGTACTGAAAAAGCGGTTGATTTAATCGGCAATCTAATTATCAAAAATACTTAAAAAAAATAAAAAGCTCTCAATGTTAGCTGTTTGCTAATTATTGAGAGCTTTTTTGATGGATAAAAATGCGAGACAGTAAATTGTCTCGCATAACTTTATATACTAGAAAATCATGATTGCAATGATAATAATTCCTAGAATAATTCGATACCAACCAAATATTGAAAAGTCGTGTTTCTTGATGTAATCCATTAAGAATTTGATAACTAAAACAGAGACTACAAAAGAAACAATCATACCCGTAAGTAAAATAATTGTTAATTGGAAATCAAAAACATTGCCTTCTTTAAGGAATTTAAGCAATTTTAAGCCACTTGCGCCAAACATCGTAGGAATTCCTAAAAAGAAAGAGAATTCAGCTGCTACATAGCGAGAAGCACCAATCAAGATACCTCCTAAAATGGTAGCGCCTGAACGAGAAGTACCTGGCATTAATGCTAAAATTTGAAAGACGCCAATCATTACAGCCGCCCGATAGGTGAAACGATTTAAATCGGTGCATTTGGGCTTAAGATGACGATTTCTGTTTTCAACCCAGATAAAACCAATCCCATAAATAATTAACATCAAGGCGACTGGAAATGGTTTGTAAAAATGAGCATCTAACCAGTCATCAAATAATAAACCGATAACCGCTGATGGGAAACAAGCAACGATTACTTTAAACCACAAATCCCAAGTTTGCTTTTTTTCAAGTGGGGATTTGGTAGAAGCAAAAGGATTTAGTTTATCAAAATACAGATAAACCACCGCTAAGATTGCCCCAAGTTGAATTACTACATTAAACATTGATGTGAATTCTTTGCTTACCTGCATTTTTATAATATTATCAACTAAAATCAAATGACCAGTACTACTGATAGGTAGCCATTCAGTAATTCCTTCAACAATTCCTAAAATAATTGCTTTGATAAAATTTGCAAAAAACATAAGTTACTCCTTAAATTCGCTTAATTCTTTTAATCCAGCTTCTTTAAAGCTACGATCGCCAATTGTTTCAATTGTAAATGTGCCATTTTCATAATTTAAAATTGAAATAGAGCCATTATCAATGTCAATGCGCACACCATTTTTTTCATCGATTAAATGCATTAAAAAGGCAATCGTTAGACCATGGGAGACAATTAAGGCTTTACCGCCACCGTTTTTTTCTACACGGTGTGCAATATCTTCAAAACCGGTTAATACGCGATTCTTTAATGTATCATATGTTTCAGCCCAATTAGCTGTATCTGCCTCATAAATTGCTTCGCAGATTTCTTTAAAAGTCGTTTTCGCCTGAATCATGTCATCATAATTTTTAAAATTCAGTACACGAGGGATTACTCCCCACATTTCAGCATCATAACCACCTTCTAATGAGCCAAAATTCCATTCTCGAATTCTAGCATCGGTGTGGTAAGGAATCTCACTACCGTTTTTATGTTTTGAAAGTAGGATACGCATTGTTTGAATCGCACGACCGCTATCACTTGAAACAGCTTCAACAAAATCAATGTCTTTAATGCCTAGACCAGTGCCTTCAATACCTTTTACGCCAAATTCTGTTAGCGGCGTATCACACCATCCTTGTACACGTTGAAGGGTATTAAACATGGTTTTTCCATGACGGACAATGTAAAGTTGTGTTTTTGTCATTTGTCTCTCTCCAATCTAAATTCCTCGTAAAAAAGGATTTGTTTGTTTTTCATGTAAAATTGTCGTACGCATACCGTGACCAGGGTAGACAACAAAATCATCAGGTAAGACTAATAATTGTGTGACGATGCTATTGATTAACTGTTCAAAGTTACCAGTATATAAATCAGTACGGCCAATACTACCGTTGAATAAGGCATCACCTGATACGACAAAACTATCAAAAATAAAACTTACTGAACCGTAGGAATGTCCTGGAGTAGGAACCACTTTGAATTGGATTGAACCAATTTGATAATCGGTATATTCCCATAATTTATCTGCAGGACGAATAATAATTGGTTGCATTTCAGGATGATTGCCAGATAGATTTAACGTTAGATCAGACAACCAAGCATTTTCTTTTTCATCAACATAAACAGGAATTTGAAAGTAATCACGCAATTGATCTACAGCACCAATGTGATCATAATGAGTATGGGTCAATAAAATTGCTTGTGGGTTAAGCTTGATTTTTTCAATTTCCTCAATAATTTTATCTGCATCTTCGCCTGGATCAATAATTAATAAAGTATCATTATTCCAAATCAAATAACAGTTTTCCTGTATTACACCAGTCGGTATACATTTGATATTCATAACTTAGCCTCCTTTATACATTACCAATAATAAGTATAGCCTAAAAAGTGGTGCTAAACAATCATTCTAGTCATTTTTAAAAAGTTTTAAGTATATCAAGTTTTTGTGAATTGGCTGAAATTTCAATAAAAATACACTAATAATCTTCTTTGAAAAAAGATTTGTTTCACTTGATTTTGCTATAATCAAGATATAAAAGAGGTGTTTTGGATGAGAAAAAGTTTTTTATTATTATTTGTTATAACAATGATTTTAACTGCCTGTTCATTACAAACAAAGACAGCTAAAGAAGGCGTAGCACCTAAAACGCAAGAAACATCAGAAAGTTCAATTCAATCTGAAAATGCCTACCAAAATTTTATTATTATACAAACGGATAACCAAGGATTTCCTCAAAATCAAGGAGTATATGATTTTAACAATAGCACATTACATATTGTAAAACAATATATACCCGAAGCTCGTTCTTCAAATGCTGATACCCGTTTACATATTATTCAAGAAGAAAAAATACGTCAGATGTTAGAAGATGACTTAAAAAAACATTTTGCTAACCAAACGATTCAAAAAGATCCCTATTTTGCCTATGAGACAACTTATAATCAGTGTACAGTGAATGTAGATAAAGAAAATTTTACAATTCGTTCTAAAGAGTTTACAATTGATTTTACGTGGATTGATAGAAAACATCAAATTATTGAAGACGAAAATCATGTTTTATATCAAATTTATCAATAAGAATATTTCATTAAAACGGAGAATTGAATGCAGAAAAAAAGCGTAGCGATACGAGAATTAGTCCAATTAATTTATCGAGCAGATAGTCTTGATAATCGTAAGCAGAGCAACCATACTGCGTTAGATGGTGCGAAGATTCATCGACGTTTACAGCAAGCTGCAGGTGAAAATTATCAGTCTGAAGTTAGCTTAAAGATTGATTATTTGGGTGAAAATTGGCAAATTTCACTTGAGGGACGTTGTGATGGTATTTTTAAAATTGAAGATAGATTTTGTATCGATGAAATCAAGACTTCAGCTGTCCGTTTTGAACATTTAACTACAGAAGAAATGGATTTATTTTTTGCTCAGGCTAAGATCTACGCCTATATTTATGCCAAACAAAATCAGTTGAGTGAAATCTTTATTCAAATTCGCTATTTTCAAGTTATTGATGAAACCATTGAAAGCCAACGTGAGCTTTTTTCGTTTGAACAACTAGCAGATTTTTATCAATCAACTCTTGAAAGATACGAGCAATGGTTAGAGTTAGCTTTGAAGTTACGCAATACAAGAGATGCAAGTATAGCCAAACTATCTTTTCCTTTTGCAAATTTCCGTAAAGGTCAAAGAGATTTAGCTTCAATAGTCTATCGAACGTTGATTAATGAAAGGCAATTATTTGCTCAAGCACCCACGGGTACTGGAAAAACGTTGTCTACACTATTTCCAGCTTTAAAAGCATTACAAAATCAACAAGTTCAAAGTATTTTTTACTTAACAGCTAAAACGATCACACGCAAAGTAGCTATGGATACCATGCATTTATTTCAGGACAGAGATTTGAAGGCAAGAGTAGTTGAAATTAACGCAAAAGAAAAAATTTGTTTTCAAGAAAAATGTATCTGTAATCCAGAGGCCTGTCCATTTGCAAAAAACTATTTTCAAAAACGCAATATCGCTTTATGGGAGATTTTAAATACTGAACAACTTTATTTTGATCAATCGACTATTCAGCAAATAGCTAAAAAATACAATTTATGTCCATTTGAATTTTCACTTGATTTAAGCCAATGGTGCGATGTCATTGTGGCTGATTATAATTATTTATTTGATCCACAAGTTTATTTACGTCGCTTTTTTGAAAATGGGGAATTTAGTGGCTATGCACTAGTAGATGAAGCACATAATTTGGTAAATCGCTCAAGAGAAATGTATTCGACAGAGTTATCGATTGAATCAATCGAAAAATTTTATCATTATTTACCAAAATCGGCTAAAAAGCATCGGGTAAAGATAGATAAATTATTAGATGAGCTATCTTTATTACAAAACAGTCGTAAAGAACAGGGCATAGCTAGATTTTTTTCGGCTGATTTTCCCGAAAGTTTGATTTATAAATGCTATCAATGGGCGGAATATTTTGCAGATTTTATCTTAGAGTTTAATCAAGAACAAGGCGAAGATTGGATCTTACAACTATATTTTGATTTACTCAGCTTTTTAAAAATTGCTGAATACTTTGATGATACCTATTTATTTTCGATTGACGATAAAGCAATTTCCCTACTTTGTTTAGACCCAGCATTGTTTTTACAAAATAAAATGAAGATGCTAAAGGGGAATGTCTTGTTTTCAGCGACCTTTTCGCCGATTGAATATTATGGGCAATTATTAGGGGCAACGGAAGAAAGTTTGTATTATCAATTACCTAATCCCTTTGATAATAATCACTTGCAAGTAATCGTGGCTGATTATATTAAAATGAACTATCAAAATCGCTTACGTTCAATCTCAGCGATTTGCGAGCTCATTATCCATACGGTAACAAGTAAATCTGGAAATTATCTAGTTTTTTTCCCGTCTTTTCAATTTATGGAAGAAGTAGTCCGAGTATTTCCAAATGAAGAATTACCTTTTGAATTGTTGATTCAAACTCGCCAAATGTCTGAACAGGATAAAATGGCATTTTTAGCAGCTTTTGAGCAAGGTGAGCCTACTGTGGGATTTTGTGTACTAGGTGGGATGTTTTCTGAAGGCATTGATTTAAAAGGAGAGCAATTAATTGGTTCCATTATCTTATCAGTTGGACTTCCTCAAATTTCTGATCAACAAGAAGAGCTCAAAAAATATTTTACACAAAAAGGGTTACCTGGTTATGATTATACTTATCGCTTGCCAGGTTTAAATAAAGTGCTGCAAGCAGCAGGTCGAGTGATTAGAAGTGAAAAAGATTATGGTGTGGTCATCTTAGTAGACGAACGTTTTGCGAGTCAGACTTATATGTCTTTATTCCCACCACATTGGGCTCACGGGCGCATTTGTCATAATCACCATGCGTTAAGCGAAGAATTACGCCAGTTTTGGCAAAAAAATTTTAATTAAAGGAGAGATAATTGATGGCTAAAGAAGCAAGTTTTGATATTGTATCTGAAATTAACCTAGAAGAAGTAAAAAATGCGATTCAAATTACTTTGAAAGAATTAAACAATCGCTTTGATTTTAAAAATTCAACTGTTGAAATTGAATTAGCCAATAATGAAATTATCATTGTTGGTGATGATGATTATAAAATCGAACAAATCAAAGATGTATTATTAGGCAAATTAATTAAACGTCAAGTCCCGATTAAAAATTTACATTTTACTACTAGTGAACGGGCGCTAGGAGGGAAAGCCCGGCAAAAAGCAACCTTGATTAGTGGGATTGACCAAGCAAATGCTAAAAAGATTAATCAAGAAATCAAAAATAGTAAATTAAAAGTAAAAAGTCAAATTCAAAATGAACAAATTCGGGTGACAGGTAAAAGTCGAGATGAATTACAGGCGGTTATCCAATTATTAAGAAAATTAGATTTAAATATTGATTTACAATTTACGAATTATCGATAAACAAATAAGTAGTAGTTTTAGCTTACGTTAGAACTACTACTTATTTTTTTCATTTAATTATCAATAGCGATGCCTAAGATTTTTAGATAATTGCTACCAACTAATTTGATGGTTAGCTGGGCCATCTGTTTAGGGGTAAACTGACTTTCTTGATGAATCCACCAATATAAACTCGTAATAAAGGTAGAAGTCATATATTCGATGATGAAATCAGTAGGAACGATAAAATCATTTTCATGTACTTCTAGTTTTTCAAAAACTTGCGCGTAGGTACTTTGTAAGAGTGGGACTAATTTTTCGCGTAGATAGTTGGTGCCGTTAGCATTGAGGATAATTTTAAAAAATGCCCGGTTTTGTTGTATTTTTTCATAAGCATTCGTTAAAATCACTTGAATACTTTGTAATTGCAAGCGATTGGTATGCCCGATTTGAATCGGTGCCAATACTGAAATAAAAGTTTCAAATGCTTGATTAAAAATATAATCATATACATCTTGTTTATCTTTAAAATGAGCATAAAAAGTCGCCCGATTAATCATCGCTTCATTGGCAATATCAGAGACTGTAATTTGTTCATAACCTTTATTTTCTACTAATTGCATAAAGGCAGTTAAAATCATTTTTTTGGTTCTTCTTGTTCTTAAATCTTCTTTTTTCATTTATTTTGCTTCCTTTTTTGAATTTAAACAACAAAACATATTGCATTGTTGCTTATCTCACAATCAAGTGTAGATTGTCGATTGCTTTTTTAACAAAATGTTTCTAAAATATACATGTATATTATATCAAACACTTTGTTAAATATTCAACATGTGTTGTCTTTTTTATTAGTTAGGTAGGTAAAATGATATGAAAATCGGAATAGATGTTGGTTCAACAACCGTTAAGTTAGTTATACTAGATGATCATAATGAGTTATTATTTAAAAAATATCAACGCCATTTTTCAGATGTAATTCCCACAGTCATTACTGTGTTAAAAGAAGCCAGTTTAGATTATGGCGAGCAATTGGCACAAGTAGCAATTACAGGTAGTGCAGGGATGGGCTTAGCCGAAGCGTTATCTGTTCAGTTTGTTCAAGAAGTGATTGCCTGTACACAAGCGATTGAAGATTTTATTCCCCAAACCAATGTTGCAATTGAACTAGGTGGAGAAGATGCAAAGATTACCTTTTTTGATGGCACTTTAGAACAGCGCATGAATGGTAGCTGTGCAGGTGGGACTGGTGCATTTATCGATCAAATGGCCTCATTATTAGAAACAGATGCTACTGGATTAAATGAACTAGCTAAGAACTATCAGCAAATCTATCCAATTGCCTCACGTTGTGGTGTATTTGCCAAAACAGATGTCCAACCATTAATCAATGAAGGAGCAGCACGTGAAGATATTGCAGCAAGTGTGTTTCAAGCAGTGGTGAATCAGACGATTGCTGGTTTGGCAAGTGGTAGAAAGATTAAAGGAAATATTGCTTTTTTAGGTGGCCCTTTGACCTTTTTATCTGAGTTAAGACAACGTTTTATTGAAACGCTTCATTTAAGTCCCCAACAAATTATTTTTCCTGAAGATTCACAATTATTTGTTGCAATTGGTGCGGCTTTATTAGCGGAAGAAGATCAGGAACAAACGTTAAATGAAATTGTGAATGTGCTAGAAAAAGGTGAAAAGCAAGCTTTACAGCCTTCAAATACGTTACCACCGTTATTTCAATCAAAAGAAGAGTATCAAGAATTTAAATTACGACATGAAAAAAATGTAGCTACTTATAAATCACTAGCAAAACATCACGGACCTGTCTTTTTAGGCATTGATGCAGGATCGACAACTAGTAAATTAATTTTAATCGATGAAAAAGGCGCTATTTTATATCAGCATTATGATAATAATCGAGGCAAACCATTAGAAACAGCGATGGACGTTTTAAGAGATATTTATCAACAATTACCAATTGACTGTTATATTGCCAAAGCATGTGTTACAGGTTATGGTGAACATCTTTTGAAACATGCCTTAAAAATTGACTTAGGCGAAGTGGAAACTGTCGCTCATTATAAAGCGGCTAATTTTTTCCAACCAGGTGTTGATTTTATTTTAGATATCGGTGGTCAAGATATGAAAGCTATGACCATCAAAGATCAGGCGTTAAGCGCTATTCAATTAAATGAAGCTTGCTCTTCTGGCTGTGGTTCATTTATTGAAACTTTTGCCAAAAGCATGAATTATCAGATTGCGGATTTTGCGCAAGCGGCTATTGAATCGCAAGCACCTGTTGATCTAGGTTCACGTTGTACAGTATTTATGAATTCCAAAGTGAAACAAGTTCAAAAAGAAGGGGCACAAGTTGCGGATATTTCAGCTGGTCTTTCCTATTCAGTCATTAAAAATGCTTTGTTTAAAGTAATTAAAGTCCGCAAGCCAGAAGACTTAGGGGAAAAAATAGTTTGTCAAGGTGGGACATTTTATAACGATGCAGTATTAAGAGCTTTTGAACTTGTCTCTGGTCGGCAAGTAATCCGTCCATCAATCGCTGGCTTAATGGGGGCATATGGCTGTGCATTATTAGCTTTAGAGCAAAGCGAAATTGGTGATACTTCAAGTATATTAACCTTAGAAGAATTAGATCAATTTTCTGCTGAAAAAGAATTTACCCATTGTGGTTTGTGTGAAAATAACTGTTTATTAACGGTAACCTTATTTTCAGACGGTCGACAATTTATCACCGGCAATCGCTGTGAACGTGGCGCCAGAATTAAAATTAAAAAAGAAGCACGTAGACAAAATTTAGTCGATTACAAATATCGTCGACTATTTAAATACCGTCCAATCAAAAAAGACGCCGCTGTTCATGGTACGATTGGTATTCCTAGAGTATTGAATATGTATGAAAACTATCCATTATGGCATACGATTTTTAGTGAACTCGGTTTTCAAGTGATATTATCACCACGCTCAAATAAAGAATTATTTGAAACTGGGATTGAAACCATTCCAAGTGATACCGTTTGTTATCCAGCTAAATTTGTACATGGACACATCCAAGCTTTAATCAATCAAAAAGTAGATAGAATTTTTTATCCAAGCGTTGTATATGAACAACAAGAATTTATTCAAGCCCAAAATCATTTTAATTGTCCAATTGTTCAAAGTTATCCAGAAGTCATCGCTAATAATTTTGATGAAATTCAAAATGGTAGCATTGATTATCGCCATCCGTATTTCAATTTAGCAAATCAAGCTTCGGTAGTTACCAACTTAATGCAAGCTTTTAGTGATTTTCAGATTAGCCAAAGTCAATGGGAACAAGCCGTTCAAAAAGGCTTTGCAGAATTGGCGAATTGTCGAAAAGAGATTCAAGCCAAAGGAGAAGCCCTAATAGAAACCATGTTTGAAAAAAATCAACGTGGGATTGTATTAGCTGGTCGTCCTTATCACTTAGATCCAGAAATTCATCATGGTGTAGCCGAAATGATTACGCAAGAAGGTTTTCACGTGCTAACAGAAGACTGTATTGCTCATCTAGGGAATGTAGATGACCTGCGAGTGGTCAATCAATGGATGTATCATTCACGTTTGTATGCTGCAGCAAATCTAGTAGCTAAAACACCGTTATTAGATTTAGTACAATTGAATTCATTTGGTTGTGGAATTGATGCGGTTACGACTGATCAAGTAGAAGAAATCTTAAATAAACATCATAAGCTATATACCGTATTAAAAATTGATGAAGGGGCGAATCTTGGTGCAGTGAGAATTCGTTTACGTTCATTAAAAGCGGCCATTAAGGAACGCGAGCAACAAAATCATGCGCAATTTGTAGAAAATCAGCAAGTGGATCAAATTATCTTCACGAAAGAAATGAAAAAAACACATACCATTCTCTTACCAATGCTAAGTCCTATTCACCAAGAGGGCTTACTGGATCAAGCATTTTGTGCCTCAGGCTATCACGTGGTTTCATTGGGGGTTGAAGGTTCTAATGCCATTGATTATGGTTTGCGTTTTGTTAATAACGATGCTTGCTATCCAGCGATTATCTCTATTGGACAGCTTGTAGAAGCCTTACAAAGTGGTAAGTATGATTTGAATAATACCTCGGTGATGTTAACGCAAACCGGTGGTGGTTGCCGAGCAACGAATTACATTCCATTATTACGTAAAGCATTAGCAGATGCTGGTTTTAGCCAAGTCCCTGTTATTTCGCTATCATTAGGCAATAAAGGGGTAGAATCAAGTCCTGGATTTAAATTATCCATTCCATTAATCAAACGCATTGCATTAGCTGCGATGTATGGGGATTTATTTGAACGTGTAGTTTATCGTACGCGACCATATGAAAAAAATCCAGGTGAAGTCAATGAGCGTTATCAACATTGGTTAGCTATTGCTAAAGAAGATGTTAAAAAAGGTTCATTTACACGTTTTAATCATCATATGAAAAAAATTGTGCAAGAATTCGATCAAATTGAATTATTGGATATTCAAAAACCACGGGTAGGAGTCGTTGGAGAAATTTTAGTGAAATATTCCCCAATTGCTAACAACAATATTGTTGAGTTATTAGAATCAGAAGGGGCAGAAGTAGTCGTGCCTGATTTAATCGGTTTTATGAATTATTCTTTATATAACCAAATTTGGCGTAGTGAAAACTTAGGCCAAAGTAAACGTGCGAAATGGTTAGCACAATTTGCCATTAAAGTGATTGAAGAATTAGAAAAACCAATGGATAAAGCTTTGCGAAACTCCAAACGTTTTGAAGGAATTGCGGGAATTGAAAAATTGGCACGTTCTGCGGAAGAAATTATCTCTATTGGTACTCATACCGGAGAAGGTTGGTTCTTAACTGGCGAAATGATTCATTTATTGGAAAGTGGCGTGAATAATATCATCTGCATGCAACCATTTGGCTGTCTACCTAACCATATCGTTGGTAAGGGGATGCTAAAGAGCTTACGCCAGCATTTTCCAGCTGCCAATATTACCGCTATTGATTATGATCCAGGGATTTCAATTGTTAATCAATTAAACCGGATACGTTTAATGCTATCAACAGCTAATAAACAATTAAAACAGACAACTGCGATGAAGCAGTAATGCTTAATCCATCGCTAGAACGCTCAGTCTATAGTTAAAGTAGCTATAGGCTGAGTTTTTTTTTTAGAAAGGGTTGAATGATCAGACTATCTTTTTTAAAAGAAATTTCATAGCCTAGGTCTGTAAAACAGCATATAACACTTTACAACAGTTTATAACTGTTATATACTGTTAACAAGAAAAAGAAAGGATATAAAAGATGAAAATTATAATCAACACTTCCTTAATGGTACCTATTTATGAGCAAATTGTTGATCAAATTAAAGTACTTATACGCAAGGGAGAACTAAAGGAAAATGACAATCTCCCATCTGTCCGTACTCTTTCTAAAGAACTTAAAATAAGTGCTTTGACCGTCAAAAAGGCTTATGACACCTTAGAAAGTGAGGGATTTACAGTTACAATCCATGGCAAAGGTACTTATGTAACAGCTACAAATACAGCCCTTCTATTGGAAGAACAAAAAAAAGAGTTAGAGGCAGATTTAGAGCAAGCGATCCAAAAAGGTAGACGATATGGTATTAGTGATGCTGAGATAAAAAGCTTATTTGAATTGATATTGGAGGGATAATATATGTTAAAAGTCGAACAATTAAAAAAACACTATGACAATTTTTCGCTGGATTGTTCATTACAGCTTATGCTTGGATATGTAACCGGTTTGATTGGACAAAATGGTTCTGGAAAAAGTACAACGTTTAAGGCGATATTAGGATTAATTTTAACTGATGGTGGGAATATTACAATATTTGGCAAAGACGTGAAGGATTTTAATACAAAAGATAAAGAGAAATTGGGAGTGGTATTGTCTGATGCTGGTTTTAGTGATTATCTAAAAATCAAAGGTATTATCCCTATATTGCAGAATATGTATTCACAATTTGATCAGTCACTATTCATAGAGCAAGTCCAGAGATTTCAACTGCCTATGGATAAACAAATAAAAGAATTTTCAACGGGAATGAAAGCAAAATTAAAAGTGATAGTGGCTATCTCGCACAATGCAAAAATTTTGATTCTTGATGAACCAACAGCCGGCCTAGATGTGATTGCCAGAGATGAATTACTAGAAATGTTAAGAGAATTCTTGGAAAAAGATGAAGAACGTTCGATTCTAATTAGTTCGCATATATCCAGCGATTTGGAAGCATTATGTGATGATTTGTATATGATCCATGATGGGAAAATTATTTTACATGAAGATACAGACGTTTTACTTAGTGATTACGCTTTATTAAAGGTAGATTTAAAACAATACGATGAGCTAGATAAACAATTTGTACTTTGCACTAAAAAGGAAAACTATGGATATTGCTGTCTGACAAATCAAAAACAATACTATATTGAGAATTATCCGAAAATTGCTATTGAAAAGGGGACAATAGATGAGGTTATTACTATGATGATAAAGGGAGTGGCATAATGAAAGGATTATTCGTAAAAGACTGTAAATTAATGATGTTGCAAAAAAATTTTCTTTTGCTTATTTTGACAATTGTAATTGGAATGATGGTATTTACTGACGACGTGTTATTTCCTTTAGGTTTCTTAAGTTTCATTGCATTACTTTTTACGGTAAGTACAATTAGTTATGATGATTTTAATAATGGAAATGCATTTTTGTTCACATTGCCTATTACTCGCAAGAATTATGTCGTTGAAAAATATATGCTTGGTTTATTATTTGGATGTATAACTTGGATATTCGCAACAATCTTAGGATTAATTCTCACTTTATTGAAAGATAGCCTACCTGTTGTTGATTTAGTACAGAGCGCCTTTTTCATTCTGACGATGATGATAATGCTTCAAGCAATCATGATACCGTTTCAATTCAAATTTGGTGGTGACAAAGGAAGGATTGCTATGATTGCAACGTTTGGCGCTTTAGCAGTAATCCTTCTTGCTATCGTAAAAGGATCAAGTATTCTGTTTCATATTGATCTACTTAGGCTATTAGCTAGTTTGCCAAGTATAGGTAAAGGAGTACTTATCCTTATTATGCTATTTATAGCCTTGCTGATGACACTATTTTCAATGAAAATCAGTTGTAATATAATGAACAAAAAGGAATATTAGCCAGCTTGTGCATAAATAATTGTGCATCAATTTTATCTTTATATTATGCTGAGTGTGCTATTGAATAATTAATAGACTATAATAGAAAAAATGGTCTATCTGTATTAGAAGGGAATGAAATAAAGTGGATACTACTAAAGTTAAAGCAACTATTCATGAGTTATACAATCGATTAAATCAACGCAAAAATCAAACAGCCGGCTTACAGGATATAACTGACTGTCTATTGCAGGTCTATAAGAAAATAGCTGTCGTTAAAAATCCAGAAAGCTTGCTTAGCGCCTTAGTCAATTATATTTACGTAACGGGCTTTAATCATAAAATTCAATTCCATGGCCGTGATGAAGAATTGCTAAGAGAATTAGCTAAATACAATCAAACAGCGGGCTTGAATGCAAAATATCGTTCAGATTTTACCGACAAATCACAATTTTACAGCTTTCTAGAAGCAATGCCACAAAGATAAAACGTGCAATTAAAAAAACTCCTTATAGACTAAATAAAGAAGGTAAGCTTTTTTTAGTCTAAAGGAGTTTTTTTTTATGATTATTCAATTGAGTTAGTGCAGCAAATAGAAGAGATATTAGCTAAAACTAGCGGAAATGAGTTGCCAAAAGTAAATATTGATTGGTATAATAATAAAGCTGATTAAAAAATGTGAGGAAGAATATAATGCATACGATCGATGAAATGAAAAAACGCCAAGAGATGATTAGAAATTTTTCAATTATCGCCCATATTGACCATGGGAAATCAACTCTGGCTGACCGTATTTTAGAAAGAACAAACACTGTTTCATCCCGTGAAATGCAAGATCAATTATTAGATTCAATGGATCTTGAGCGTGAACGTGGGATTACGATTAAATTAAATGCTGTAGAATTAAATTATACAGCTAAAGATGGAAATACATATATTTTTCACCTAATTGACACCCCAGGGCATGTCGATTTCACTTATGAAGTTTCACGAAGTTTAGCCGCTTGTGAGGGTGCTATTTTAGTGGTGGATGCTGCTCAAGGAATAGAAGCACAAACCTTAGCAAATGTTTATCTAGCTTTGGACAATGATTTAGAGATTTTACCAGTAATTAATAAAATCGATTTACCCGCTGCTGATCCTGAGCGGGTTAGAACAGAGATTGAAGATGTCATTGGTATCGATGCCTCAGAGGCTGTTTTAGCTAGTGCCAAAGCAGGGATTGGTATTGAAGAAATTTTAGAGCAAATTGTTGAATACGTTCCGGCACCAACTGGCGATGTCGAAGCACCATTAAAAGCCTTGATTTTCGATTCTGTTTATGATGCCTATCGTGGGGTAGTTTTAAATGTACGAATCGTTGATGGAATGGTTAAACCAGGGGATAAGATTCAATTAATGAGCAATGGTAAAACGTTTGAAGTAACCGAGGTCGGTGTCTTTTCACCAAAAGCCTTACAGCGTGACTACTTGATGGTCGGTGATGTGGGTTATATCACAGCCTCCATTAAAACTGTTCAGGATACACGTGTAGGGGATACCATTACTTTGGCTAATTGTCCTGCAAGTCAAGCGCTAGAGGGTTATCGTCAAATGAATCCGATGGTCTATTGCGGTCTTTATCCAATTGACACATCTCGTTATAATGATTTGCGCGAAGCCTTGGAGAAATTACAGTTAAATGATGCGGCCTTGCAATTTGAACCTGAGACCTCCCAAGCTTTAGGTTTTGGTTTCCGATGTGGATTTTTAGGTCTGCTACATATGGATGTCGTTCAAGAACGTTTAGAGCGTGAATTTAATTTAGAATTAATTACCACAGCACCTTCCGTTATTTACCATGTGCATTTAACAGATGGTAGTATGTTGGTCGTAGATAATCCGGCTGATTTTCCTGAGCAGGTCCGAATTGATCGCGTAGAAGAGCCTTATGTTAAAGCGCAAATTATGGTACCAAATGAATATGTTGGTGCGGTGATGGAATTATCTCAACGGAAACGTGGCGATTTTGTCACAATGGATTACCTAGATGATTATCGCGTGAATGTTGTTTATGAAATTCCATTATCGGAAATTGTTTTTGACTTTTTTGATAAGCTAAAATCAAGTACAAAGGGCTATGCTTCGTTAGATTATGAAATGGCGGGTTACCGTACAAGTAAGCTAGTGAAGATGGATATCTTATTAAACAGCGAAAAAGTCGATGCATTAAGCTTCATCGTGCATCGCGAATTTGCTTATGAACGTGGTAAAGCAATTGTTGAAAAACTGAAAAAATTAATCCCACGTCAACAATTTGAAGTGCCAATCCAAGCAGCTATTGGACATAAAATCGTTGCCCGTTCAGATATTAAAGCCTTACGTAAAAATGTATTAGCCAAATGTTATGGTGGGGACGTTTCTCGTAAACGTAAATTACTTGAAAAACAAAAAGAAGGTAAGAAACGAATGAAACAAATCGGCTCTGTCGAGGTCCCACAAGAAGCGTTCATGGCAGTATTGAAGATGGACGATGAAGATACCAAGAAATAATCCGAAAAATAGCGTTAAATAAGCCTTTTTAACTGTTTTTAAATTTGTGATGCATCTGTTTAAATTGCTTTAAACTGTCAAACGGTTGTCACGAAGATAAAAAATAACAAAATTGGAATATTTTCCTTGAAGATTTTTAATAGTTAGCGTATGAAAAAAAGCATCTCATGAGGAGGTGCTTTTTTCATGTCTGAATATATATGTGGTGATTTATTAAAATCTCTTAGAAGAGAACAAAAATTAGCTAAAAAAAGTTAGCTGATCTAGTGGGAATTTTACAAAGTTTGTTAGCAAAATACGAAAAAGGTACAATAAAAATTCCTAAAGATATGGATGCTACTTTAAGTAAAATTCTGAATGTAGAGACATTGTTAAAAAAATAATTTACTTAATAAGGAGTTAGCTAATAAAATTGGCATAAATGAGGTGCACTAGGCTATATACTTAATGGAAAAAGAAAACCTTTTAATATCTACTACTATAATATCACAAAATTTTTTTGAAACGATTACTTTTAATAAAACGATTAACGAAAATGTTGACGATGGTTTATTTGCGTGTTAATATGCACTTGTAAAGGAATCCGCTTACAAAAAGGTTTATCTTTTTGTATATTACTTCTATCTAATTTTTGGAATAGCATACATTTCTGGTCTATTGCTGTTAATTGTATTTGTCACTGAATTTATTTAGATAATCTCTAGCTGTAACATAATTTTATAAAGAAAGACTAAATTGAAATGAAAAAAATTGTTATGGATTATTTATTGGCTGTTTATCTTTTTTAGTTGTGTGTTGCATAGGAACCACTAAAAATGTTAGTGCTGACGAAAATAACTTATCTACTACATTAAATGGAAATGCTGATGTGAGTATTGAATTATCAACAATCTACTCTAGTCCTGTTATTGGTTATCACGAATTATCCGAATTTGGGGTATTAGGTTCTAATACTACAGCACTTACTTACCAAACGTTTGGTCCATACTATTATTCAGCTAAAGGTTCAGAACTAACTAGCGGAATTGCAACATGGGCTCCATCTTCAATGAATTTAGAAGCAGCTGCAAGACAAGCCGTTTTAAATAAGTATGGAAAAATTGATAAATCAAAAACATATAAAATTAAATGGTATAATCGTGTTGAAGTAAGAGTGAGTAGCGTGAATGGTAAAATTGTCAATTATATCTGTGTTAATTGAGAGGGTGATTAGACATGAGAATTTTAAAAAGAATAGGACATATTTTATTAGTATTGTTCATTGGTATCATTGGTGGTATGGGAGGAGATATTGATCAATTTAATTAAGTGCTAATATTTTCGTTTAATCTAAAATCATTAATAAACAAAAACGAATATTCAACCCAATATTTTGAATGAAATATGACATGGTTGTGTGTTCGTTTTTTTTTGCTCTTAAGGCTCTTCAGTTCTTTTTTGTTTATGTTATAAAAGCTGGGAATATTTTTATATCTATCCGTATTTTATAAGTGATATCCGTTCTTTGAATATAGGTTATTAAATAATTTATCTTCTTGATTTCCTTGTTGACAATATCTATCTTTATTTATATTTGGCATAACTTTATGTAGTCAACCAGTTAATACATAGAGTTATGCCAAATAGTGCATTGTTTTATTTGACAACAAAATTGGTAGTATAGTTGAAATAGGTTTAGAAGGAGGAATTACTTATGCTTAAATTTTCATCAAATTAAGAATGCTAGTAACCAGCCTGTGTTTCAGTTAGATATTACATCAAACAAGAAAAAATGATGTTTATTTGATAGATTACTTTCCCGATTGTTTTACGTGCTCTATATAATACAATTAACACAATATGGAAGGGAGTCTATTTGAAAAAAGTTTAAGCCTCATCATTTATTTCTTGTATAGGTTTATGTCTTATCAGGTGACTGATAAGTTAAATTAATTAGAAGTAAAATAAAACTATTGCTCATGATATAAATAAAACTTTTTTAGAGCAAATGGATTCAATCATACTTATGAAACATGGAGAAATGATTAATTATGGAAGTTATCAAGAAATAAATAGTTACATAGAAGGTGAATGATGCATGACGATTGTAATTGCTGAAAAATTATCAAAATCTTTTGGCCGACAAAGTATTTTTAATGAAATAAATTTTTCGATAGAGTCAGGAGAAATTATTGGCCTAGTGGGAAAAAATGGATGCGGAAAAACAACGTTGATGAAGATGATTTTGGGATTATGTGCACCTACTTCTGGATCACTTCATGTGAAAAACAATATTAAAATTGGTTTCCTTCTAGATTGTAAATTATTTGACTATTTAACTGCAATGGAAAATATTAAACTATTTGGTAGCTATAGCAAAGATTTAAAAAAGGAAGATATAGAGAAAAATGCGAAGGAGTTACTAGAATTTGTCGGACTAGATTCCAACAAAAAAATTGTGAAATCGTTTTCTTTTGGGATGAAACAGAGGTTGGGATTAGCATTATCTCTACTAGAACGTCCTGAATTTTTAGTGTTAGATGAACCATTTGTCGGATTAGACGCTATTGGAATAAGCAGCTTTATGAATTATATTAAGATGATTCGTCAAAAGTTTGGAACAACAATTTTAATATCATCACATCAACTGAGTGAGATTGAGGAAATATGTGATCGTTTTATTATAATAAAAGATCGCGGTATCATCCAGTCAGATGAGATAAGAAAGGAAAAAATATTGTTTATTATTAAACGACTACCTCCATCACTGAAAAAAAACTTTAAATTTTATGATGCTAATACTGTGTTGATAAATAATGATCCAACTGAAATTAATGAATTTTTTGAAAAAGTTGTTGAAAATAATTTGTGTATTGAAAAGGTAAGAATGTTGAAAGAGTCAAATAATATTTTTAGTTAGGAGTATTTATCATGATAGATATTTTGAAAGCGGAGATATACAAGGTATATAAAAGAAAATTTGTTCTGACTTTATGTTTTTTGTGTTTATTACCTATTCTTTATGGCTTAGGTGAATATTTACATTGGAAGATTATTATAATAGGTGCTAAATTAGATTTGGTAACCTTTATTACAAGTATGTGGAGCTTTACCTTAATTTTGACCGTCCCTATCATTTTATTACTAATAATGTCTGCTAGTTTGGTTGCAGGGGAAATTGAAGATGGTCAAATTCTATTAGAAATTACTAGAGTTGATGATAGGAATAAACTCATTTTAGGTAAGTATTTCGCAATTTTCCTAATTACCCTATCATTTTATATGTTAAATAATTTTGTATCGTTTTTAGCATATCTGTTTTTTTTATCAAACACATCCAAGGGATATAGCCAGATATTTACTACACACAGTTACAATTTAGAATCAATTTTAGTTTCATTTTGTAGTCTGGTATTTTTAATTTTTATGATAACACTTACTTTTAATTTTTCAACTAGGAAGAGCTCGGTTATATCTATCATGATTGGCTTTGCTAGTTATTTAGCCTGCATGTTGCTGGGGTATATAGATTCTATTAGCAAATTTGTTCCAGGATATTATACTGTTGTTTCTAATTATCATTTTTCAATTAATACAGTATGTATCCAGCTAATTGAGATGGCAATACTAATTTTTTTATTAATTATGGATTCTTGTAGAAGATTTAAAGCAAAAGAATTTTAAATGTAGAAATACAAAATTCATTAAATTCAGAAGAAATGTTTTTTTGAAAATGCTATACTTATATAGATATAGGGGGAAGCTGTATATGTATAAGATTGCGATTTGTGATGATGAGATAAGTCAAACTAGCATCATTGAAGCAGAAGTATTAAAATTATTTTCACTACTAGATAAAGCGGTAGAAATTGATATTTTTTATTCACCAGAATCATTAATTAATAATGTAACTAAACTTAATAATATGTATCAAATTATTTTTTTAGATATAGAAATGGGCCAGTTAGATGGGGTTGAGACTGCAAAAATTTTAAGAGAATATGATAGGGATTTCCTTTTAGTATTCATTACTAGCTACACTTCATATATGTTATCAAGCTTTGAGGTTCAACCTTTTAGGTATATTTTAAAACCTTTACAATTTGATCTTTTTTCTAAAATTATTAAAGATATCAATGAAGAGTTAGATAATAGAAATGACTTTCTGTTTTATAATGCTGGTAGAGATAAGTTCCAATTGCGTATGAAAGATATTGTGTGTATTACTTCTCAAAACGGCAGAAAAGTACGCGTAAGCTTAACAGACAATAAAGT
>DYWZ01000093.1 GCA_020742395.1 Enterococcus columbae | reverse complement strand
TTTGATTAAAAGAAAACCATGATACTATTTCATCAATTAATGCTTGGTGTGAAAATCTGATTGTCCCTTGGCCTAATATCGCTAAACTGTCTAAAGCTAGTTTTAACATTGCTTGTTCGTCTTCTAAAGTTAACTGACCAATTTGTTCTACACCTAATTGATGAATTCTTTGATACTCTTGATTTTTATAGTCATGTCGATAAGCATCTTCATCATAAAAACACCTTTTCTCCTCGTTTTCTCCGGTATTTTTAATAATTGATAGCGTAATATCTGGTTGCAAAGCCATGATTTGACCATTTGAACCTATAAATGTAATAATCTCTTGATTTTCCTGATGATTTCGACTTTTCAAGTATAAATCATAGCTTTCAAAAGCACTTAAATAATATCTTTGGAAATGATGATGGTGAAATAACGCCTTTAATTGAATGGTTTTTTGTTCTTCTTTTGTCAAATAAGTTTGATAATTTTCCATCATTTCACTTCCAATCCAAATAAATATTAAAAATATATTAGACTTAAATTAATTTCTAGTCAACGGTTTTAATCAAATAATCATAATAAAAAACTCTGATTACAAGATTGCCTTGGTAATCAGAGCCAATATTTTAATGATTATTCTGTTGGAGGATTAGCAGAAAGGATTCCTTGCCAATTTTTCATTTGATCAATAAATTTTTTACTTTTGAGATGAATACCCACATACTCTTCATATAAAAAATCAATAAAAGCTCGTAAAGCTTGCTTGGTTTCAGGCTTAAGCGATAATTGATTCAACTGTTCGTAATGTACATTAGCTAATTGCATTACTAAATACATGATTTTAGGATGAACCGGATAATGTTTATCATCTAAACCTACATGTTCTTCACATAATAAGCCATGATATTTTGCTGAAAAATAATATCGACTATTTCTTTTCCCACATACTGCACATTGCTGCCAATTAAAAATCACACCAAATCGCTGTAAAATTTGAATTTCAAAAATATTGGTGATAATTTCAGCATCATATCCTTGATCAATTAAAAAAATTGCTTCACGTAAAAAATGATATAAATTAGGATCATAAATACGGTCTTCAATCGCTGCATCAGCTAAATTCAATAAATAAGTCGCATAAGCAGACATGAAGATATCCTGTTGAATATTACTAAAGGGATGGATCGCTTTGGCACTATTTAAAAAAGATAGATTTTCTGTATTAAAAGTACCGATATAAATGGCTTCTGTAAAAGGTTGTACAGCTGATTTTAACGGATGATTTTTACGGTGAATCCCTTTAACATAAAACATTTGTTTACCTGCAGACTCAGTAAAAATCTTCACCAACATATCTTGCTCTTTATGATTTCGCGTAAATAAAATTAATCCCTTTGATTCCGCTAATGCCATTTTTTACTGCTCCTAAATTAATAATCTTCCTTACGATAGCCGTAATCGGTTAGATAAGTTTGTTTGTCACGCCAGTCTTTTTGAACCTTTACCCACAATTCAAGATATACCTTATCGCCTAAAAGTAATTCGATATCTTTTCTAGCTTGCGTACCAATTTTTTTCAACATGGCACCACCCTTGCCAATAATTATGCCTTTTTGGCTGTCGCGTTCAATAATGATAGTCGCTTGAACATGTACTTTATCATCTTGATTACGCTTCATTGAATCTACCACGACAGCTACTGAATGGGGTACTTCATCGCGCGTTAACTGTAAAATCTTTTCACGAATTAATTCGGATACAACAAAATACTCCGGATGGTCAGTGATTTGATCATCTGGGAAATACTGCGGACCTTCTGGCATTTGCTCAGTTAATTCATGCATCAATGTTTCAAAATTATTTCCTTGAGTCGCCGAAATAGGAATCACTTGTGTAAAGTCCATTTGACTTTGATAGTCTTCAATTTGTTGAAGTAATTCATCCGGATGAATTTTATCAATTTTATTAATTACTAAATAAACAGGAACAGATAGTTTTTTAAGACGCTCAATAATCATATCATCGCCTTTACCACGTTTTTGATCGGCACTTACCATAAACAAAACGACTTCAACTTCTTTTAATGCACTGTAAGCCGCTTCCACCATATAGTCACCTAAGCGATGTTTCGGTTTATGAATCCCCGGTGTATCAATAAAGATTATTTGGACTTTATCAGTGGTGTAAACTCCTTGAATTTTATTACGAGTGGTTTGAGCTTTATCACTCATAATAGCGATTTTTTGGCCGACAATTCGATTTAATAATGTTGATTTACCTACATTTGGTCGACCAACGATGGCTACAAAACCTGATTTTTCAATACTCATATTTTTCCTCTCTTCCTCTTACACTCAATTCATTACTCATATCATAAACAAAGCTCAATATATGTTTGTCACATTGATTTACATCATCTCGACAGACTAAACATATATTGGGTATCTTTGTCATTTATTTTAAAATATCAGTTGGTAAATTTTAGGAATAAAAATAATTCCTCCAACTATTAAGGCAAAAATCGCTTGGACTAAAACCATTCCGGCCCCAATATCTTTTACCTTCTTTCCTAAAGGATGGAAATGATAGTTAGTCACCATATCAACAGTATTTTCTAATGCGGTATTGGCTAATTCAGCAACAATCACTAAAACAGCACTTAGCAAAATCCAAAGCCATTCATTTAATGAAAGTCTAAAAAGTCCACCTAAAATACAGACTGCAATTAAAGCACATCCATGAAAGCGCAGATTTCTCTCTTCTTTAAAAGCTACTTTCAAGCCGCTAATAGCAAAATCCAGTGAGTAACTAAAATGTTTATTTTTGGTTGTCTGTTTATCTTTTAAGTCCATAGGCAGTTAATATTTCCTCTTGTAAGCCAAACATCTCTTTTTCGTCTTCAGGGGTCATATGGTCATAACCATTTAAATGTAAAAAACCATGTACTGCTAAAAAGCCTAACTCGCGATCAAAACTATGCCCATATTCTTCAGCTTGTTCTTTTGCGCGTTCAACTGAAATCATGATATCACCTATATTTCGTGGAAGATCAAAGCCATCTTCTTCATCAAAATAAATGGTCATCTCATCTTCAACAGTATCTTCTAAAGCAAAACTAATTACATCGGTCGCTTGATCTTTGTTACGATACTGACGATTAATTTCTCGAATCTCAGCATTATCCATAAAAGTTACCGACATTTCAGTATTATCGGCTAACTCTAAGTGTTTGCCGGCAAATTGCAACAAGTCTTCAATTTCTTTAATTTTTTCAGCAGACACGCGATTTTGCTCATCAATAAAAGTGATTTCCATTAATTTTCTCTTCTTTCTTGTTCTTCTTTCATCGTTTTAGCTTCAGATTCCATTTTAGGATATTTAATTCTAGAATGGAATGTACTGCATAATCCATTAACTATTGATTGTTCAATAATACTAATTTCATTCAAAGTTAATCCTGATTCATCTAGTTGACCATCAAGTATTCTCGATTCGATTAACTGATGAACAAAAGCTTTAATCTTTTGATTTGTTGGATTATCCATCGCCCGAACAGCAGCCTCACAACTATCGGCAATACTTACTACCGCCGCTTCTTTAGTCTGAGGTTTTGGTCCAGGATAACGATAATCTTTTTCTTTTGTTTCTGGATTGCGTTCCTTCGCTTTGAAATAAAAATATTTCATTAAGGTTGTACCGTGATGTTGATTGCAAATATCAATCACCATCTGTGGCATATGATATTGTTCTAATATCTTAGCACCATCTAAGACATGCCCAAAAATAATTTGCTTACTGTCTTCTGGCAATAAAAAATTATGTGGATTTTCAGCACCATGTGGTAAATTTTCTACAAAAAAGTTGGCGTGTTTTAATTTTCCTACATCATGATAATAACAAGCTACTCTAGTTAATAATGATCGACCACCAATAGCCGCTACAGCATTTGCACTAAGATTAGCCACCATCATACTATGATGATAAGTTCCTGGCGCTTCTTCTAATAAACGTTTTAATAATGGATGATTAGGATTACTTAATTCATTCAATACCAACATACTATCATCAGAAACTAATAATTCCAAATAGGGAAATAACCCCACGATAAATAGTAACGAAATAATATTGCCAAGGCCACTACAAATCATTGTCAACCATGTTTTAGAATCAGCAAAGCTCATCCCTTGCATCGTAACAATCACTAAACTCATCAACACAGGATAAACAACTGTCCAAAGTAACGTTTGCCAACGTTGACGAGTAAATGTACGCTTCTTAACAAATGTTCCCATCAAACCTGAAAACAGATACGAAATAAAAATAATCGTTACAATACTAGTACCAATTGCATCATAATAAATAAAAGCCGCCATAATTACTTGAAATAGTGCAGCTAAAATCGCCAACCGTCGCTCTAATAATGCATTAATTGTAAATGGAATAAACGTTGCTGGGAAAAGTAAAGCTAAATATGAAATCGATTCATTTTGAATCACTTGAATCACTTTCATAATCAATAAGCCACTAAACATTAAACACAAATAAGCCACCTGTTTTACTGTCCGTTTTTTTAAATCACTTTCTTGTAAAATGACACTAAAAAGCACAACTAACTGCAATGCAATCGCCATAATTAAGGCCACCAATGGGAATACCGAACCTTTTTGTGAAGTCATACCTAACAATTTTAATTTTTCCATCGCTGTTGCATCAATTTGTGAACCTTCACGAACAATGATCTCACCTTGATAAATCATCACCGGTTGGACATCTTCGCGGGCTTTTTGACGTAATTGTTCGGTTTTCTTTTCGTTTAAGAAAGCATTTGGAACAATCGCTTGTTTGAAAAGTGTAATTAAAATATTTTTAGCGGTTTGCTCTAAAGACAACTGCTCTACACGATCAGTTAATTCTTTTTGGATAATTGAAATATCTGCTTCTTTAATTTGCTTTTGATATTCATCGTTTAAATATTTCAACGCAATTGTTTTAACTTGCGTATATTCATCATCAGATAAAGTAAATAAATTTTGGTAAAAAGTATCATCAAACTTTTGATAAAAATTCAAATTATCCGTATCCAATGATTCAAATTGTTTTTTTAGTGCGACAAGTTCATCAGCGATAGAGATTGATGGAACGATATCTCCAGATTTTTGATTGGCTAAGGCCTCTTTATATTGTTCTTGTGCTTGATTTTTCACCTTAGTAACTAATTCAAATAAGCGGTTAACCAGATTATACTGATTTTTACCTACTTCATCTTGATAGGTGTATTCCGGACTAACTGCTTGTGCGGCGATTTGTTTACGTTTTTCAGTAGCTGCTACATTTTCAATCGTCTTATTTGCGCGAATGCTTTCATCAACTACTTGTCCTTCGTAAAAATCAATGGTTTTGGTTTTTACACTAGAAAAGATGAGAGCCGTTGTTGCAACAAAAAATAGTAAAACTATCACCATTATTAACCAACGTCCTAAACGTTGATTTAATTTCCATAAGGGTTCAACAATCATATTTTCATCTCCTAGCTAGCTTGATTTTACTAATGATTGGTCTTTTCATAGGCTTGGATAATTTGCGCAACTACCGGATGACGAACAACATCACTAGCTTCAAAATGTACAAAAGCAATTTGCGGGATAGATTTTAACGTTTTTTCGGCGTGCATCAAGCCACTTACTACCCCTTTAGGTAGGTCAATTTGGCTAGTATCACCATTGATAATCATTTTTGATTGAAAGCCTAAACGGGTTAAAAACATTTTCATCTGTGAGATAGTTGTATTTTGTGCTTCATCTAAAATAACAAATGCATCTTCTAACGTCCGACCACGCATATAGGCTAAAGGTGCAATTTCAATAACGCCACGTTCAACTAAGCGCGTCGTATGTTCTATACCAAAAATCTGATGTAAAGCATCATAAACTGGACGCAAGTAAGGGTCAACCTTTTCTTTTAAATCACCTGGTAAAAAACCTAAACTTTCCCCAGCTTCGACTGCAGGACGCGTTAAAATAATTCTTTGTACCTCTCCGCGTTTCAATGCTAAAACAGCTAAAACTACCGCTAAAAAAGTTTTTCCGGTTCCAGCTGGTCCAATTCCAAAGACTACATCATGTGTTTTTACCGCTTCAATATAACGATGTTGTCCACGATTTTTTACACGAATTACTTTACCATTGCGATCTTTAAGTAACTCTTGCTCATAAAGTGCAACAAATTGATCCAAACGACCATTTTTTAAAAGATTCAATGCAGAAACAACATCTGGTGTATGAACTGGAATGCCACGATGGATTAATTCTACAAGAGCATCAATCACTTGCTTAGCATCATCAACTGCTAAAGTGTCACCTTCTATTTGAATCATCTCACCACGTGTACGGATAATCACTTCTAAATTATCTTCAATTACTTTTAAATGCTTATCATGTGAACCAAATAATAATCCTAAATCAGTCGATTGATCAAATCTAAGATCTAATATTTTTTTTTCTTCCGACAAAAAAGTTCGCTCCTTTTATTATAAAACTAATTACTTTGTCTTGAATCAATATCTTTTATACCGCTGATTATAACATAATTTCTTACAAAATTCGATGGTTGATACTTTGACCAACAATTTTATTCAGTAAATAAAAAAAAAACAGCTGGTTAAAACCAGCTGCATTGATCATTCAAGTGTTGTATTACTTATTCAGTAATTCTTTTACGATTGCATTGACTTGATTACCATCGGCCTTGCCTTTAACAAGGGGCATCACTACGCCCATAACCTTACCAAATTCTTTTGCAGAACTTGCATTTACCTTGGTAATCGCTTGTTGAACAATCTCACGCAACTCAGCTTCACTTAACTGAGCAGGTAAATATTTTTCAACAATTGCAATCTCCACTTTTACTTTTTCAACTAAATCTTCTCGACCAGCCTGTTCAAACTCAGAGAGTGCATCACGTCGTTGTTTCATTTCGCGAGACAACACAGTTAGTTCCTCATCTTCATTTAAGTCATGACCAGCTTTGATTTGTTCATTTTGAATCGATGCCTTGAGCATACGGACAACTTGCAAAGTATCCTTATCTTTCGCTTTCATCGCCGTCTTCATGTCATCGTTCAAAGTACTTAGTAGTGACACACTACCAGCTCCATTTCTTTACTACTAGAATTTTTTACGTTTTCTAGCAGCTTCAGATTTTTTCTTGCGTCGAACACTTGGTTTTTCGTAGAACTCACGTTTACGAGATTCTTGCAAAGTACCAGCTTTAGACACGGAACGTTTGAAGCGACGAAGAGCATCGTCAAGAGATTCATTTTTGCGAACCACTGTTTTTGACATGTAAATCCCTCCCTCCGAGCTTAAAAAGTAACCGTTTTTGTTATCGAAATTAACTTTCAAAAAAAAACACTGTCCTTTTGGAATTATAGCTAAGTTAAGAAAAGTTGTCAAGTTTATCTGTAAAAGAACAACCGAACTTTTTTAGATTTTTTGGCATTGTTCACAGCGACCATAAATTTCAAAACGGTGGCCTTCAATCGTACAACCTGCTAACTGCTCTTTGAAGAAATCCATTGGACAAATTTTTATCTCTTTGGTTTTTCCACAATATTTACAAATGAAATGATGATGGTGATGATCTGCTCCCATCAATCGACAATGGATGCGAAACTTCATTTCTGAATTAAAATCAGTTTCTTCAAAGATACCTAATTCTGAAAAATCATGTAAATTACGATAAACCGTGTCATAACTTAGTCCAGGAAAAACGCTATTCATATACTCATGAACTTCCCTTGCTGAAACATAGCGATTTTTATCGGCTAAATATGCAATTAAGGTCTCTCGTTTTTTAGTATATTTTAATCCATGTTCTTTCACCAAAAGTAATGCCCGTTGAACAATTTCTTGTGTATGACTCATTTTTTTACCCTCTTTATTTTTTCTACGACAAAGTATAGCATACTTCCAAAAAATTTTCGATTGTTGCTCCTTATCCTTTCTAGAAAGTCTATTTATAACTAAAACTTTTAAGCACAAAAATAGTGAAACTGCTCATTTTTATCCGCTTTTAATCCGCTTTCTATGCTATAATTTAGTTATAAGTTTTAAGAAATGAGGATCTATTAATGAGTGAAACTGCTAAAAAAATTATTATTTTCGTAATTTCTGATTCGGCCGGTGAAACAGCTTCTAAATTAGCTCAAGCAACTATGGCACAATATCCAACTGTTGATTTTGAATTATACCGACGGACCTTTATTCAAGATAAAGCTTCTTTAATGCAAGCTTTGGAAGATGCTAAAAAAATTGATGCAATGGTCATCTATACAATTATTAATGCAGAGTTGGTTGCTTTAACCGAAAGCTTTTGTAAAGAAGAAAATCTATATGGATTTAATGTCTTAACCCCTCCTGTTCAAGAAGTTAGTAAACGTGCAGGAATTGCCCCAACTGGTGAACCAGGAGCTTTACATCATTTAAACAAAAATTATTTTAGAAGAATTAAAGCAATGGAATTTGCGGTTAAATATGATGATGGCAAAGATCCACGTGGCTTTTTAAAAGCAGATATTGTCTTATTAGGGGTTTCTCGTACATCTAAAACACCGTTATCGCTATTTTTAGCCAACAAAAACTTAAAAGTTGCCAACTTACCATTAGTTCCACAAGCGCAGATTCCAGAACAATTATGGCAAGTTGATCCTAAAAAAATTGTTGGTTTAACAAATGATCCAGCTGTGTTAAATGGTATACGTAAAGAAAGAATGCGTGCTTACGGACTTGATCCTGACACTGCTTATTCTGATATCGATAAAATCCGCGAAGAATTAGACTTTGCCAATAAATTATACGAAAAACTTGGTTGTGTTGTCATTAATGTGGCTACCTTATCGATTGAAGAAACAGCTTCAATGATTTTAAATGAATTAAACTTAGAAGATCATAGTTACTTTATAACTGATAATGATCAATCCGAAAATTTCTATATGTAATTAATGAATGGGACTGATCCAAAAGTTCCTTTTAATAAAGCAAAAAAGAAGTCTTTTCTGGTGAATGAGGTGACCCCCAAAAGTTAGACTTTTTTACGAGACGACTCCGGTCGTCTCGTTTTCATTATGCAGCTAAAAGATGGAGCCTATATTGAACAGGACTCATCCATCCTAACTTTTCTTTTATTCGTTGT
>DYWZ01000092.1 GCA_020742395.1 Enterococcus columbae | reverse complement strand
AAGAAAATATTAGAAACCTGAAATCAAGCCATAATTTGTCATGCTATTTTTTTCATTTTGTAACGCTTAATTGAATATTCCTATCATAATTACTACAAAAAATATACCTTCCATACATCAAAAATGATTGAGGAAGGTACGTCTTTTTTCTAATAACTACCAAAATATATTGAATAAAATTACAATTCATTCATCACCCCATATACAGAAATTAAATAACGTCATACTCCATTCTATTCAAACAATTGATAAAAAAATAAAACGAATCTCAGAGGCTAGTCTATGTTTCTTCCTTCTGAGATTCGTTTTCTTATATGCTTACCTTTTTATTTTTGATCAAAGTGTTGCTTCTGGCACAAAGACCAAGTGTTCGTTGACAAAGGTGTCAAAGCCTAGTTCACTTAGCTCGCGACCATAGCCAGAATTTTTGATGCCACCAAATGGTAATTCTGGATGCGAAGCCCAGCCAGAATTGATGAAAGTCATGCCGGTTTCAATCTTTTCTGCAACTGCTTTGGCATGAGTTAAATCTTTAGAAAACACGGTGCTACCTAAACCATAACTCGAATCATTCGCCAGTTCAATGGCTGCTTCTTTTGAGTCAACTTGATAAATCGAAGCCACTGGACCAAAGATTTCTTGGTTATAAATCGGATTATCCTTGGTAATATTCGTCAAAACGGTTGGCATAACAAAATTACCAGGATGATCAATCGCTTCATTACCGTAAACAATTGTTGCGCCATGCTCTTTTGCTAATTGAATTTGTTCTAGGACTTGTTTTTTCGCAGTCGCCGAAGATAGCGGCGCTAAAGTTGTAGTAGGATCCATTGGGTCACCCCATTTAGCTGATTTAAATTTTTCGACAACAAGCTCGACAAAGCGTTGATAATTTTCTTTTCCTACCACAATAAAGCGTTTTGATGAAGTACAAACCTGACCGGCATTATATAAACGAGCAAAAAGAATGGTTTCTGCCAATAAATCAAAATCCGCATCTTCTAAAACAATAAAGGCATCATTTCCGCCTAATTCCATCGATGTTTTCTTAAGATTGGCACCAGCTACTTGGGCAATGCTTGCGCCACCACGTTCCGAGCCAGTTAAACAAACACCTACAACTCTAGGGTCAGCAATTGCTTTACCTACTAAATCATAAGATAAAAATAAATTTTTAAAGGCGCCTGTTTCAACATTGGCTTCAGTGACCAACTCTTCAAAAGCTTGTGCTGATTTAGGACAAATAGAAGCATGTTTTAAAATAATTGGATTTCCTACCATAAAATTAGGTGCAAACACACGCATAATTTGATAAAAAGGAAAATTCCATGGTTCGACGGCAATTAATACACCTGTTGCTTGTTTGACATAATAAGCTTGCCCATGTACTTCTTCTAACTTTCTAGGCTTTAAAAAGGTTTCAGCTTTTTCAGCATAGTAATCGGCAATGTCTGCACATAAAGCGACTTCCCCTTTGGCCTCCGTAAATAATTTGCCCATATCCTTCGTTAATACTTCGGCGTAGTAGTCAATATCACGGCGTAATAGCTGGGCGATTTGTTGTAATTGCTCTTTACGTTGAGCCAACAAATCATTTTTACGCCATTTTTTATATAAAAGATGGCCATTAGTCAAAGCTGTTTCTAAATCTAGCTCGGTTGCATCTTCAAAGGTTGCTAATACCTCATTGGTGTATGGATAAATCGTTTGATAAGTCATAAAATTTCCTCCTTTGACTTGCATTACAATAAACGTAACACCTATTATTATACCACTTTAGAAAACGCTTTAAAATATATGTATTTTAATTTTTAAAAAACGTTCCCTTCCAAATTAATGGAATGGAACGTTTTTCAATTATGACCATTTAGTAGTCAAAGCGTGTGTTAAAACAGCTCATCGCCACTTTGGTTATTTAATCCAGGATGTATATCAAAGCGAACAACGCCGACCGCAGTTGTTTTTTGTAGGGCTTGTTTGATTTTAGCAACTCCTTCGATTCCAAAGCCACCACATAATTCAATCGCTTGAATACCTGACTGTTCTAGCTCAACTGCAGCGCTAACAGCATCAGCATAATTTTTCACCCCTACAGTCGTTAATTCAACCTGTGGTGTATCGATGGTTGTTTGGTGTACATGAAAATCAGCTTCTGGTGCTAAAAAGATAAAAGCTGCTTTTAATTTCATCTCATTCACCTTCTCACGCTTATAATACTAGTGCATATGGATGCTCTAGATAATGGATTACTTTAGCTAGGAAATCGGCAGCTGGGGCGCCATCAATGACTTGGTGATCAAAGGTCAAGCTTAGCGGTAATTTTTGTTTTTCAACAACTTGTCCTTCAACTAAGGCTAACTCACTCATTAAAGTACCCACCCCTAAGATTCCTACTTCTGGCGTATTTAAAATCGGCGTAAAGTATTCCACTCCGGTTTTACCGATATTTGTAATAGTAAAGGTTGAACCAGTATAATGTTGGCCAGCCAAGGTACCACTTTGCGCTTTAGTAATACGATCAGCTAAAGTGCGACCTAACATCGTTAAACTCATATTCTCTGCATTTTCAACGACTGGTACAACTAAGCCATCAGGTAAAGCAACCGCCATGCCTAAATGGACAGCCTCTTTTTCTTCATAGACACCGTTATGATACCAAGCATTCATTGCAGGAGTTTCTTTTAAGGCTAAGATTACTGCTCTAGCAAGCAAGGTGGTAATGCTGGTTTGTCCATCGACTAACGGCATATCGGCTTTTGCCTTTAACTCTGCTCTAAAGGCCATTAGCTTGCTGACATCTGCTTTTTGATGTAAGGTAACCTGTGCACTTTGATGTAAGCTTGTCATCATCCGTTCAGCAATTGTCTTACGCATACCAGTCAAGCCTGCACCATAAGCAGGTACCGTAGCTGCAACCGCTACGTTTTGAGCAACTGGTTGATAATTTTCAACATCGCGTTTAGTAATTCGACCGTTACCACCAGTACCAGTAATTAGGCGATAATCAATGCCTTTACTTTCAGCGATTTTTTTAGCTAATGGGGTAATAAAAATGCGGTCGGTTGGCTCTCTTTTTATTGGTTCAGCATTTTTCACTACTGGTGGTGCTACTTGTTCTTTTTCTTCAACTTTTACTTCTTCAGCTGGCTTAGCTGCCTCTGTTTTAGTCGCGCCTTCGCCAATAATAGCAATCGCTTGTTGGCAAGGAACCTCTTCCCCAATTTTTACAAGAAGTTGCGAAAGTACACCAGCTTCTGGAGCTTCTACATCATGAGTTAATTTTTCTGAACTAATCGTACAGATAACCTCTCCTTTTTCAACGTAGTCTCCTTCATTTTTGAACCATTGATCAACCGTTCCTTCAGTCATGGTTAATCCTAATTTAGGCATCAAAACTTCTGTAGCCATTCATCACGCACCTCCTTATTTTTTCAAATCATCAATAATTTCTGCAGCAACGTTTAAAATCTTCTCTGCATTTGGAATGTATAATTGTTCTAAATTAGTTGCAAATGGTACTGGTGTATTTGGTGCACAAACACATTTAACCGGTCCATCTAAATAATCAAAGGCCTTGTCACTTACAACTGATGCAATATCAGTCGCTGTATTGTTGTGTGGATTTGCTTCATCAACCACAATCAATCGACCAGTCTTCTTCACAGAATTGATAATCGTTTCTTGATCCCATGGCGCTACAGTCACTAAGTCAATTACTTCTACTGAGACACCTTCTTTAGCTAATTTATCTGCGACTTCTAAAGCAACGTACAGCATCTTACCGATTGTAACAATCGTCAAATCTGTTCCTTCACGTTTAACCTTTGCTTTACCGATTTCAACCGTATAGTATTCTTCTGGTACTTCATCTTTGATACCATAAAGTGTTTTGTCTTCAAAGTATACAACTAGATTATCATCGGCGATTGCCGCATTTAATAGCCCTTTTGCATCATAAGGATTAGATGGTACAACTACCTTTAGACCTGGGATTGAACCGAATATACCATAATAAGAACCAGAGTGTTGAGCAGCAGCACTCGCACCAGCACCGTGACAAGTACGGACAGTCATTGGAATTTTTGCTTTTCCACCGAACATATAACGCATTTTTGAACCTTGTGCTAGAATGGTATCAAAACAAAAGCCCATAAAGTCGTTAAACATTAATTCTGGTACTGGACGTAAGCCTGTTGCAGCAGCCCCAACAGCAGCGCCCATATAGCCCATTTCAGAAATTGGTGTATCGATAACTCTTTCACGGCCAAATTTTTGCATTAAGCCTTTGGTTACTCCGAAAACGCCTCCCCAAGCATCTTCATTTTGTTCGGCCAAATGCTCAATTGTTGCTCCTCCGGCGATGTCTTCACCGAGTAAAATCACACGATCATCTTTTTCCATTGATTGTTCTAAAGCCTCATTGATGGCGTTCATAAATGTAATTCTTCTTGTCATGGTAAGATCTCCTTTCAATTAATTGACATAAACGTCTTCATACAACGCTTCTGGTCGAGAAATTGGGCTATTTTGCGCAAAGGTAATCGCATGTTGGATGTCATCAGTGGATTGTTTTTCGATTGCTTGAATTTCTTCATCAGATAAAATTTTCTCTTTGCGAAGATAATCAGCAAATTCTACAATACAGTCACGATTGGCAAAATCCTTTTGCTTGCCTGAAGGTGCTTTATATTTTTGTTCATCACCTTCAAAGTGTCCATAATTGCGATAAGTCACACATTCTAAAAGAGTTGGTCCTTCACCTTTTCTTGCGCGATCAATTGCGCGACCAGCTGCTTCATAGACTGCAACCAAGTCCTTACCATCCACACGTTCACCAGGAATACCGTAAGCAGCTGCTCTTTCAGCAATCGTTTTTGAACCTGATGAATAAGTTTGTGGTGTTGATTCAGCAAATTGGTTATTTTCATTTACAAAAATAACAGGTAATTTCCAAATAGAAGCCAGGTTAATGCCTTCGTGGAAAGTTCCTTCGTTAGCTGCTCCATCACCAAAGAAGCAAATTGCTACATCATCCGTTTTTAGATATTTATTACGTAATCCAGCTCCTACAGCAATTGGGAAACCTCCTCCAACCATACCATTTGCCCCAAGCATTCCTTTATCGATGTCAGCAATATGCATGGAACCGCCTTTACCTTTACATAGACCAGTTTCTTTACCATAGATTTCTGCCATCATACCGTCTAAATCACAACCTTTAGCGATACAATGACCGTGCCCACGGTGCGTACTAGTGATGTAATCGCTATCAGTCAAATGTGCACAGACACCTGTAGCAATGGCTTCTTCACCAGCATACAAATGTACGAATCCAGGAATTTCACCAGAAGTAAAAATTCGATGCACTTCGTCTTCAAAATGGCGGATATCATACATTGTCTTTAAAATCCATTGCGCTTTTTCCTTGCTTATTTTTTTCATGAAAATTCCTCCTCTATTTTATCCATGAATGGCTTGTCCCAATAAGCCATTTGCTCCTTCACCAATGACTTCTGACAACGTTGGGTGTGCAAAGGTCATATCGGCTAATTCATCAATTGTTCCTTCTGCCTTTTTAGTAGCGAGTAATGTATGAATCATTTCAGTCGCGCCAGTCCCGACAATTACTGCACCTAGTATTTGATGGTACTGTTGATCCATGATTAGTTTGATAAATCCTTGCGTATGATTAGTAGCAATGGCCTTACCATTACCAGCAAAAGGTACTTTCTTGATTGTAATTTCTTGATATTGTTCTTTGGCTTCTTGTTCATTTAAACCAAAACTAGCAACTTCTGGGCTAGTATAAATACATCTAGGTACCTCTTCTTTTAACACTGGATAAGTTGGTTGCTTACAAATAGCCGCCACTGCTTTTAGCGCTTCTGCACTAGCTGCATGCGCCAATTGATACCCCCCAATCAAATCCCCAATTGCATAGATATTTTTTTGATTCGTTTGATAATATGGATTCACTTTAACGAATCGGCCTTGTTCATCTAAAGTCACGTTTAATTGTTTAGCTAATTCTAAATTTGGCTTGCGGCCTGTGGCAACAAGTAAATGACTAAAACTAATCGACTGATCCGCCAAATAAATGGCTTCTTTAGACACACGTTCAATCTTAGCTTTAGTAATGACCTTAATTCCCATAGCTAACAATTGTTGTTTGATTAATTGTCTAGCTTCTGGATCTTCTGTTAGTAAAATATCCGGTGCCACTTCAATCAAGCTCACCTTTGTTCCCAGCGGCTGCATTGCAAAAGCTAATTCAACTGCAATCACGCCGCCACCAATAATCGCTAATTCGCTTGGTAAAGTCGTTAAATCAAAAAAGGTATCCGTTGTGAGATAATCCACTGTTTCAATCCCATTAATCGGTGGAACAAATGGATGACTGCCAGTTGCTAAAAGTAATTTTTCATAAATAATTTCTTGATTATTTACTAATAACTTGCCATCTTCAACTATCGCTTCTCCTACAATATAGTCAATCGCATGTTGTTTAAATAGATGTTGGATCCCTCCTTGTAATGTTTTTATTACTTGATTTTTATGATTGACTAAACGTGCGTAATCAAAACTTGGCGTTGAAAAAGTAAACCCATATTTCTCAGCTTCTTTAAAGGTTAAAGCCCAGTGTGCATGCTCTAGATAATTTTTAGATGGAATACAGCCTACGTTTAAGCAAGTACCGCCAACTGCCTTTTTTTCTATCACCGCTACACGTAACCCGTTTTGAGCGGCTCGAATTGCCCCAACATAGCCACCAGGTCCTGCACCAATCACCACTAAATCATATCTTTGCATCTAGCTCCCCCCTTTTTCAACAATGTCATGATTAAACACCCCTTTCTATTACTTTCACTTATATAAAAGCAAAAATCGTGCCAACTTTTTATCATATTCATATTTTCACAATGTTCACAAGTCCATAATTAAACCTTTGTTTTGTAAGTGTTTTCCAAAAATGTTTTTTTCACATATAAAATGACCAGTTTTCCAAAAATTTATTCATTCTATGAGACTTGAGACAAAATGTCTCAATAACCTGAGACAATGAAACAAATTTTCTCTTATTGCTCTAAGGCTGATTGATTAGCATAAATAAAAAAAGCACCTAGACTACGCTAAGTGCATAAAAAGTTTCAGCTGATATGGTATTCTTTCATTTTACGATACATTGTCGCT
>DYWZ01000091.1 GCA_020742395.1 Enterococcus columbae | reverse complement strand
GAAAAACAAACTGAATCTGTCATAACGTTGTGTGGTTAGTATTTCGACCGACGATAAAAATAAAACTCAAAAACCGTAGGAACTACGGGGATAGCTTGGTATATAAGAGAAACCGCTGTTAGTGAAAAAATAAGCTATCAAGTATGCTCTATTCCCAAGAAGCTCCCACTTCAAACGTTAAGAACCGTTATGTTTAGCTAAGTGGAGAGTAGTTCACAGTTAATTAAAATGATGTGAATTTATAAAGAAAGAAGGGAAACAAATGCTATCAATAGTACAAGCAGAAGATAAGCATTTTGAAACAATTTATCGTTTAACAAATGACAATGGATTAGAAGTCGTGGTTAGTCCGTTTGGGGCACGCTTACTTTCAATTCATGTGCCTTTAGAAGAAGGCTCACGTGATATTGTGGCTTCACCAGCAGATTTGGCTGGTCAAAAAGCTGCCCGCTATTTTGGTGCAACCATTGGGCCAGTTGCTGGACGTATTAGCCAAAGCTATTTTGAAATTGATGGTGAAAAATTTGTGACAGAAACTAACAATAACGAACATACTTTACATTCTGGTTCTAATGGTTTTGATACTCGCATTTGGTTAGCTGAAACTTATGAAAAAGCTGGCGAATCTGGAGTTATCTTTAAATTTACTCATGAAGATGGGGAAGATGGTTTCCCAGGTAAAGTCGAAGCGAGTGTTACTTATAGCTTAGATGATAATGATAATCTAAAAATTACTTATGATGCAACGACTGATAAACCAACTTTATATAATCCAACTAACCATGGTTATTACAACTTAACGGGTAGTGAAGCCAATCCAATTGATGAACACTTCCTACAAGTTAATGCCAAAGAAGTCGCTACCACGAATCCAGATGTAACAACTACCGGTGAAAAGACCGCTGTTGAAGGAACTAAATTTGACTTTAGAACAGGCAAAGTCATTGGTCAAACACAATTAGATGATCCATTTATCTTAAGTCATGACCAAGACTTCGATTTATCATTAATTAGTCCTGATGAAAAAGTTCAACTAAAAGTAACAACAGATGCACCAGCAGTAGTCATTTATACAACGGGTACTCATGAAGAAGGTACGCCAATGAAAAATGGCGCAATGGCAGTTCGCGGAGCCATTGCGATTGAAACTCAAGGAATTCCAGGTGCTGAAAAATTTGCTGCATACGGAGATATTACTTTACGTCCTGAACAAGCTTTCCATTCAGAAACTACTTATCATATTGATTATGAAAAAGCTTAATAGCTGAAATTTTCTAAGCCTAAGAATTTAGCGAAATTAGCCAGTTCTTGGGCTTTTTTGTATGGAAAATGATTAGTTTAAAGTAAATTTGCAAGCAAACTCACGATGGTTTAGACACTTTCTCAATTTTGTCGTAATGGCAGTTGCAAAGGGAATAGAAGTGAGTAAAATAGCTTTCGTAGGTAGTATTTTCTTTGTTTATGAAAATTTTATGAAAATAAGAAAAAACAAAGAAAAGCAATCTGTAAGTTAAAGACAGATTCCTTACTAGAAAATCATTTGATTTTTTAGATTGCGGCGAAAGCCAATTAGATTCCTTGAAAACTAAATAAATAAAGAAAGTGGTGGAAACAGTGATTAAAAAAGAGTTTCAAAAAATCTGGGGAAATAAATTGCTGTTTGCAACAGTCGTCATTGCGATGTGTTTGCCAATTTTATATGCAAGTATTTTCCTAAAATCAATTTGGGATCCTTACGGTAGAATCAATCACTTACCAGTAGCGGTGGTGAATTTGGACGAATCGACGACTTTAGAAGGACGTAAAGTCGATGTAGGTAATCAATTAGTCGACGAGTTAAAGAAAAATGATGACCTAGACTGGCATTTTGTTTCTAGCAAAAAAGCCAATCAAGGGTTAAAGAATCGCAAATACTACATGATTGTCAAAATTCCTAAGACATTTTCTAAAAATGCAGCGTCAGTTTTAGATACTGATCCTGAAAAAATGGATTTAACCTATGAAACTAATGGTGGTTTAAACTTCTTAGGTCAAGTAATCAGTGAAAATGCGATGACGCAATTAAAAGCAAAAGTAAGTGAACAAGTCACTAAATCATATGCTGATGTGATTATCTCAATGGTGAAAACAGTCGGCGATGGTATGAATCAAGCGGCTGACGGTGCGAACCAATTAGCTGATGGTAGTACGAAAGTTTCTGATGGTTTAGCTACAGTTAAAGGTAAAGTTCCAGCATTAACTAATGGTGTGAGCCAATTAGCAGATGGTAGCCAACAATTAGCTACTGGGGTTCAACAATATACTGATGGTGTCGGTCAAGCTGGCAGTGGTAGCCAACAATTAGCCGCTGGTTTAGATCAATTAGCAGCTAAATTGCCAACACTTACCAATGGTGGTCAACAATTAGCTGATGGTGCAAATCAATTAGCTACTCAACTACAAGCTATTCCAATGAATGAAGACAGTCAAGCTCAATTAAAAGCATATATTGCCGGAGTAAATCAATATATTAAAACGATTAATCAATCACTTGGTTTATTGAATAATTTACCAACAGCGCAACTGGCTCAATTGGGTGGCGTTTTTGGTAATATCCAAACGCAATTAACTCAAGCTGGTCAAAATGTTCAAGCAGTTGGTCAAATTGTGCAAACTAGTCACGTACAAGTTGCCCAAAATGTTGTGGCAAACTTACCAAAAAATGCTGATGGCAGTATCACAGTTGATCCAACTACTTTAACACAAGCCATTGCTCAACAAGTTGGTGCAAACAATCAACAAATTGGTGCTTATTTACAACAAACTGGCTCAAACTTACAATCTGTAGGCACAAGCTTACAACAAGTAAATCAAGCTCTTGGTTCATTAGCTCAAGTTGACTTTAGTAGTTTAAATCAATTAAAACCTGCCACTCAAGCTTTAGCGGCTAAAACAGATCAAGCTACAGCTGGATTAAATGCAACTGTTGATGGTCTATATCAAGTAAAAGTCAAAGCTGGTGCTGGTGCCGCTCAATTAGCAAATGGTTTAAATCAAATGAATAGTCAATTACCAACCTTAGTAAACGGCGTAAGCCAATTAAAAGCTGGCGGTCAACAACTAAATGCTGGTATGCAACAATTATCAGCTAATTCAGCGAAATTAAACAGTGGTACTACGCAATTACGCGATGGTCTAGCTACCTTAAATGGTCAAATTCCAACTTTAGCCGATGGAGTCAACCAATTAGCAGATGGCTCAAATAAAGTCAAAGATGGTAATGTTCAATTAGCGAATAAATTAGATGAAGCAGCAAAACGTATTAGTGATGTGAAATTATCAGATAAGACAGCTGATATGATTGCCTCTCCTGATAAGACAACACATGAACAATACAGTGAAGTACCAAACTATGGTCATGCTTTAGCACCATACTTCATGAGCGTTTCATTATATGTAGGCTGTCTAGTCTTTAACTTTGTTTACCCAATTAGAAAAATTGCTGATCGTAAAAATAGTAATGCTACTCAATGGTTCATGAGTAAATTAACAATTGGTTTTATTGTTTCAACCATGATGGCATTAATCATCGGTACAGTGATGCGAATGATTGGCTTAACTGTCGCTCAACCGTTTAACTTCTATGCAACCTTATTGATTACTGCTTGGTTATTCATGTTCATGATTATGTTCTTAGCGATGACCTTTGATAATCCAGGACGTTTTATCGCCGTATTATTATTGGTATTCCAATTAGGTTCATCCGGTGGGGTCTTCCCAATGCCATTAACTAGTCATTTCTATAATGTATTAAATCCATACATGCCAATGACTTATTCGATCTACTCACTTAGAGAAGCTATTTCAACAGGTTTAGGTGAACAATTATATCGTAACTCAATGTTGATTCTATTTATTTTAGCAGTTGTTTTTGTCATCTTGTTAGGTGTAGCGATGCAATATCTATACCGCAAAGGTTTGGCAGGCTATTCACAATTACATGAAAATCAAAAGCTATTAGATGATGATTATGATGGCAAATTTGCTAAAGAAGAAAGTTCATACACTTTATGGTAAAAATAAAAATGCTAGTAAGTTCAACTTACTAGCATTTTTTTTGCATCAATCTTTTATAAATACTAATTCTCTTTCACTTGAGCGATGGAATTGATAGCTAAAACCATCAAATTGTAATTGACGAATTTGATCGATAGTAGTTATTTGATGCTGAATACAGCAATTCACTAATTTACCCCTAGCTTTTTTAGAAATAGTAGAGTGAATACATTCTTTCCCCGCTTTTTTCTCAATAAAAATACAGCGATAGAATTGTTGTCGCACGCTCTTACTAAAGACCTCTTCAAATTCACTAGAAAGTAAAGAGAGAATAGGCGTGTGCTTTTCGACTGCTTGATCAAAGTACGCTTGCCAATTTTGTTTAAGTGAACGCTGATTGATTTTTAAGCGTTGTTGAAAATCCAAGCGATGCGGGGCAATTCCGCTAGTCGCAGGAATTACTCCATAAAGGGCAGAAGTAAGGTAGATAGTTTTAGTGACGTAATCCATTTGTGCAGCCGACAAATTAGTTCGTTGTATTTGTCGATACATCAGCCCATCGAATAATTTCCAAGCCGGATAAGAAATAGCTTCATGCTTTAAAATCGCTTGCCACTGTTTGTAAACCGTTTGGGCTAAATTTTCATTGATTTTATAGAGTTTCATTAGTTCATCAAGGTTATAGCTAGCAACTACTTGGCTAATTTCTTGAGTTAATAATTTGGGTGCAATCTCGCTAGTAGGTAAGACTTCTTCATTTAATTCTTTAGCTGTAGGTAATAAGATAATCAAAAAACTTTCACTCCTATTAAAATTGTTGCTTAAAAAGTAAGGTTAATAGCCCATTTGTTCAAAGAAATCAACAATGTCTTGATAAACGCGTTGTTTGTTGGTCTCTTGTAGGACTTCATGCTTCATTTCAGGATAGACGATGTTGGTGATATCGCTATAACCGATAGCACGCAAGGTATCCATAGTTTCTTCCAATCCCTTTTCGCCTCCAGTAATCATAGTATCATCAAAGCCAGTTGCACTTAGAATTTGGAGATGAGGATTTTGACAATCGAAACGCTGCACTTGTTTTAAACGAGCATTAATATCAAACATGGTTAAAATACCGATATTAGTCAAGCGATGCTGACAAAGTGGATCTTTGGCGATTGCATCAAGATTTGTCGGATTGTAGCTAATCCAATCTAGCTGATCTCCTTTGGCTGGATTTAATAGATTTAATAAAGCATTGTGGCCATATTTGCCAAAATAAAAGACGATAATTCTAGCTAAAAATACGCCCACCGGTGCTAATGGATAGGGCATAACCGTGCCAGTTAGGGCTAATTTTTGAATTTCCTTATCGTGTTTTTGTAAATAATTACGTGCAATCATGGAGCCTAGTGAATGGCCGAAAAGATAAAGCTCTTTTTTAGGGAACCGTTGCTTGATATAATGAGAAATCAAGACTTGATCATCCACTAATTCATCGACTAAATCCATAGATATATGAGGATATTTAGGATTAGTCGATTCGCCGTGACCGCGTATATCGCTGATGATTACTGCATAGCCTTGTTTATTTAGATAACGAATGAAGTCTTCATAGCGTCCTTTATGCTCTAATACGCCATGAATCATCTGCACTAAGGCTTTAGGTTGGTTGACAGGGTAAAGCTTAGCCGTAAGCACAAAGCTATCAATTGTCGTTAAGCGAATAGTTTCCACACCGTCATCAGCTGTATCGATGACCGTTGCGCGAATCTCTTTTTGTCGAATTGCTTGTCTTGTTTTTAGTTTGTTATATTTCTGCTGTTGATTTTGCGCCACAAATTGTGGAAGTAATATCAATACAAGCAAAACAATGATGAAAATCCAAAAAGGTAGGCTAGTCAAAATAGTTAGTAGAACGGACATTTAAATCCCTCCCAATCATTACAGAAAATGGTTTGATTTCTTAGACTTATTCTAACATACTATGAAAAAATACACCAAAATTATACGAATAAACATAGGTGTTTTTGTTATGGATAGATAAGTTCTTTTGACGAGAATGAAGAAAAGAAAGGATATTTAGAATTACGAAGAGTAAAAATTTACGCAAAGCTTGGTATTGTGCTATAAATAAATGATAGAGTAGGAAAAAGTCAGTTGTCGACAATTTGTCGACAGTTAAAAAAGATGGAGAATGAACAGGTTTAATTATTTCTCCCAACTTACGCTGTTTCCAATCGTTAATCCTCAGCTTTTGAGGGCTTGTTATTCATTTTTTAAACAAAAACTTCGCCAAATTAGTTGCTAATGAGCAAATTTGGCGAAGTTCACTAGATTTAGTTGTTAATAATGCAATTTGTCTATGTTTAGAAGGTAAATGCGCCGTCATGATTATCGGCTGCTTTTTTCAATTCTTCGATGATGGCAATTCCTGAGCTAGTACCGATTCTAGTAGCACCGGCAGCAATCATTGCTTGAAACGTTTTGGCATCACGAATGCCACCAGCCGCTTTGACTTGAACTTTATCGCCGACAGTTGCTTTCATAAGTTTTACATCTTCAATAGTGGCACCACCTGTTCCAAAGCCGGTAGAGGTCTTAATAAAATCAGGTTCGACTGCTTTGGCGATTTGGCAAAGGGCGATTTTTTCCTCGTCTGTTAAATAGCAATTTTCAAAAATCACTTTACTGATGACTTCATGCTGCCGACAAATGGCGACAATCGTTTGCATTTCTTTTGTCAGATAGTCCCAGTTATGAGCTTTCGCTTCAGTTAAATTAATGACGTAATCAATTTCGGTAGCACCGTTTTGAATGGCATCTTGGACTTCAAAGGCTTTGGCAGCGATACTTGTTTGACCAAGTGGGAAACTAATCGCAGCACCAACGTGAATATCAGTGCCAGCAAGTTCAGCTGCGCATAATTGACTTTGTACTTGATTGATGGCTACCATTTTAAAGTGATACTCTTTAGCTTGCTGGCATAGTTTTTTGATAGCTTCACTTGTGGCATCTGGATGGAGATTGGTGTGATCAATCATTCTGGATAATTCGTCTAAAGTATATGTTGGCATAGTTATTCCTCCTCATCTTTCGCTTTAATGTTATGAAAAAATGAAAGGGCTGTCAATAAGGGGTAAAAGAGTTTGTTCAAAAGTAAATATGAAAACAGTCAAACGACAAAGTACAATGAAGTCTTTGTCGTTTGACTGTTTGTTATAAAAGATTATTCAGAAACTTCGATTTCTTTTAGTAATTCTTTCACATCAAAAGTGGTATTTAAGAAGTTTTCTACCATTGGGAAACCTTGCGTATATTCGGTCATTGTTTGCATCGTGATAATGCCTTTTTCTAATTCATAATCCATGATGTGTCCACCAAATTGGCCATCATCAGATAAGAAGTGTAGGTGATAACCGGCAACTGCTGCTCCATGGAATAATTCAGGAGTATAAAAACCAACGATTGTGCCACTGATATTTTCAGCTGTAAATTCTGGTTGGACAATTGCTGAAAATGGACGATAAGGTTTTTGTTGCTTTGGCACTACGCGTACATGCATTTTTTTGAAAGTACCTTTAATTTGAATGGCTGCAAATAGATTTACACTAGTTAAGTGAGTATAAATTAATTCGCCAACTTCTTGACTGGTTTTGTCTTTTACTAGTGGAAATCGGTATTCAGGATCAAAATAGGTAACAGCTGCGTAAGGAACCGTTTCGTTACCAGCAAGTTTTACGACATCGCCATTTTGACGTGCATGGAAGGCTTGACCGTTGATAATTATTAATTCACCGTCTGAGCCATCTAAAGTTCCAATACCAAAATCGCCATGTTTTAGTAAGTCGTTGATTGATTTGCTACCATCCATTGCACCTGCTAAAAGTGAGCTAAGTGTACCGTATTGATATAATGTGTTTTCTGCCATCATAGATCACCTCTTAATAGAATTGGTCTGGGAGCATTTTTTCTCCTAGAATTCTGTTGTCAGAATAATCAACAGGAACATCAATAATTACAGGACCATCTGTGTTTAAGCCTTCTTGTAAAGCTTCGGCAAAGCTTTTTGCATCATTTACACGAATTCCTTTTGCACCAAAGGCTTCAGCATATTTTACAAAATCAACTGGACCAAAGTCAACTCCGGAAGCTCGGTTGTATTTCATTTCTTCTTGGAACTCAACCATGTTGTAACGACCATCATTCCAAATAATATGAATAATGTTTAATTTTTTGCGAACTGCGGTTTCTAAGTCTTGGGCTGAGAATAAGAAACCACCATCACCTGATACAGAAACGATTTGTGTATTTGGACGAACCAATGCAGCAGAGATCGCCCATGGTAAAGCGACACCTAAAGTTTGCATTCCGTTACTGAATAATAATTTACGTGGTTCATAACTTCTGAAATGACGAGCCATCCAGATGTAGTGGCTACCGACATCAACAGTCACCGTCATTGAATCATCAACAAAGGCTTGTAAGGCATCGATGACTTCAAGCGGATGTAACAATTCTGGATGTGTTTCAGATGGGACCATATCTCGTTCTTTTAATTTTTGTTGTAAACCATCTAAATATTTTAGTGAATCAGCTGGTAATTCATAATCGGCGATAGCTTCACTTAATAGGTATAATGTGTCGGTAATACTACCGATTAATTCACGTTCTGGTTGCATATATGGATCAATTTCTGCAGGAATTTTATCGATAACGATGATTTTCGCATCTTTTTCTGCATTCCAGTTACGTGCTTCATATTCAATTGGATCGTAACCAACTGTAATGACTAAATCACTACGTTTTAATAGCATGTCCCCAGGTTGGTTACGGAATAAGCCGACACGACCGAAGAATGAATCTTCTAATTTACGAGAAATCACTCCGGCAGCTTGGAAGGTTTCAACGACTGGTAATTTTGCATGAGCAACTAATTTACGGATAGCCATTGTTTCAGCTTCGCTAGAACCACGCATACCGACTAATAAAACGGGTAATTTGGCTTCTTTGATTCGTTTTACTAAATAAGCGATATCTTCTTTAGATGCAGAACCTAAACGTGGTTTACTTAATGGGCGAATGCTTTCGCCTTTAACTGGGCTATCTACCACGTCTTGAGGGATACTGATAAAGCTAGCACCTTTTTGACCAGAACGAGCCATACGATATGCGTTGGCAATGATTTCAGAGATGGTTTCTGGATCTTGGATTTCAGCACTATATTTTGTAATTGGTTGAAATAAAGCGGCATTATCCATGCTTTGGTGTGTTAGTTTTAATAAATCACTACGTTTTACTTGGCCGGCGATGGCTAAAACAGGGTCACCTTCAGCAGTAGCAGTTACTAAACCAGTTGCTAAGTTACTTGCCCCGGGACCACTTGTAGCAATTACAACACCAGGTTTACCAGTTAAACGACCGATTGCTTGTGCCATAAAGGCAGCGTTTTGTTCGTGACGAGTAACGATTAACTCAGGTCCTTTATCTTCTAGAGTATCAAATACGCGGTCAATTTTGGCACCAGGAATCCCAAAAATATAGTCTACTTCATGATTGATTAGGCTATCGACGATAATATCGGCACCGTGTTTTTCTTTTTTATTCAACTGTAACACTTCTTTCGTTTAAATTGTTTCATTTTCTTTAAAAATCAATGTTTTTATGTATATAACAGATGTGTTTATCTGTTTGTCTTGTTGCATTATAACATTAGTTTTTGAAAAAAGTAAATGCTTTTGCTTAGAAAATTTCTTGAAAATAAAAAAAGAGGATTTAATCATTTAGTCAGTATTTTAACGTAATTCAGGCAGAAGTCGCCCATCCTCTATAGATGGGTGATGAATGCCATTCGGTATGAGGGTTACTGTTGGTAACTCGAAGACCGACAATACATTACATGGTCTTTTTATTTCGTTCTATGTTATAATCAGTCTATATTAGAAATGAGTGATATAAAATGGAA
>DYWZ01000090.1 GCA_020742395.1 Enterococcus columbae | reverse complement strand
TAAATAATGTTTATCTAAAATTCGTTGTGGCAGTTCTTGAGCATAGCTATTTAATTGTCTTGTAAACAAATTCATTTTAGCCACTTCATCCAATACAACCGCATTCATTACCGCTTGTTCAGCTGTCTTGCCCCAAGTAAATGGTCCATGCCCATGTAATAAAACACCTGGAATAGCTAATGGATCTAATTGTCTTTCCTTAAATGTTTCAACAATTACTTCACCTGTTTGCGCTTCATAACCTTCATCAATCTCTTTTTGAGTTAAAAAACGTGCACACGGCACACTGCCATAGAAAGTATCTGCATGGGTTGTTCCCATCGCTGGCAAATCAAGACCAGCTTGGGCCCAAATTGTCGCCCAAGTTGAATGAGTATGAACAATTCCGCCTAATTGATCAAAAGCTTGATATAACACAGCATGGGTAGGCATATCTGAAGATGGATTTAACTCACCTTCTACTACATTGCCTTGTAAGTCGCATACCACCATATCTTTTGCTTGCATTTTTTCATAATCAACCCCACTAGGTTTAATCACGAATAAGCCACTCTTGCGATCAATTGCTGAAACATTGCCCCAGGTATATTTCACTAGGCCATGTTTAGGTAGAGCTAGGTTTGCTTGATAGACCTCTTCTTTTAAATTTTCTAACAATTTCTTCATCCCTTTACTTCATTAAATTGCTTGCTAACGCTTCCACTTCTAAGCAATTTTTATAGGCTTTTGTGTATGTTTGGAAGGAAGCAATTTCCGCTGGAGTAGCCATTAGCGTTTCTCCTTGATTTTCGACAAAAACTTGATTGGTTAAAAAGTCAGCTAACGAAGAAATTGACTGATTAGCATAAGCTGCCAAAATAGCCATGCCCCACGCCCCACCTTCGCCAGCCGTAGCTAATAATTTAACCGGTGCTTGTAAGGCCGCAGAAAGCATTCGTTGGGCAACCCCTGGCGTTTTAAAAATACCGCCATGTCCCACGATATGATCAATAGTAATACCTTCTTCCAATAAAAGATCCATACCGATTTTCATCGTTGCAAAAGCACTATAAATTTGATTCTTCATAAAATTAGCTAGCGTAAATTTACTATCCGCACTACGAATAAATAATGGTTTTCCTTCAAAAATTTTGGTGATATTTTCACCTGAATGATAACCATAAGTTAACAAGTTTCCACAATCATCATCACCTAGTAGGGCTTGATTAAATAATTTCGTATACAAATCATCTTGTGAGAGGGTCAAACCGTTCAGTTGATAAACTTCTGCAAATAGATGAACCCACGCATTAATTTCTGAAGTACAATTATTCGTATGCACCATAGCAACAGCCGCTCCACTAGGCGTAGTAACCAAATCAATTTCACGATGAACGCTCTTTAAATCATTTTCCAAAACAATCATCGCAAAAGCAGAAGTCCCTGCAGAAATATTACCTGTATTTGGTGCCACACTATTGGTTGCCACCATCCCTGTTCCTGCATCACCTTCAGGTGGACAAAGAGGAATCCCGGCTTGTAATTGTCCAGTCGGATCAAGTAAATAGGCACCTGATTCTGATAAATAGCCCGCTATTTCACCTGCTAATCGAATCTCAGGTAACAAATCTTTTAACTGCCAGGTATACTGTTTTTTGACAATCAGTCGTTCAAACTTTTCAATATAATCTTGACGATAATTTTTTTCTTTACTATCGATTGGAAACATTCCTGAAGCATCGCCAATTCCTAATACTTTTTTGTCCGTTAACTGCCAATGAATGTAACCTGCTAAAGTAGTAAAGAAATTGATTTCATTAACATAATTTTCATCATCTAAAATTGCTTGATATAAATGAGCAATACTCCAACGCTCTGGAATATTAAACTGAAATTGTTCAGTTAAAATTTCTGCCGCTTGTGTCGTATTATTATTTCGCCAGGTACGAAATGGCGTTAATAACTCATCTGCTGCGTTAAAAGCCAAAAAGCCATGCATCATCGCTGAAATACCAATAGAGCCTATTTTAGTTAGAACATGTCCATATTTTTCAAATACTTCTGCAGCCATTTGACGATAACTACCTCTTAGGCCTTTGAGAATTTCTTCTAAAGAATATGTCCAATGTCCATCTACTAATTGGTTTTCCCAATCATAAGTTCCTGTTGCAATGACCTCATAAGTGGAATCAATCAGTACCGCCTTGATTCTTGTCGAACCAAATTCAATACCTAATGAAGTTTTTGCATCCATTAAATCTAGCATAATATCTGCCTGTGTTCTTTTCATATCACGCCTCCTAAAAACAAAGTTGTACGAACATAAATTGCACTAACACCGCTTACATCGACAACATTACACCTATTATCCGTACAAGTCAAGCGATTTTTTTAATTTTTTTAGTTGATTTGTACGGACATTAGAGCTATAATGAATTCGCTTACTAATTCAATTGCACTAACAACATTCAATCGAAAGGTGAGAAAAATATGCAATTAAAAAAATCTATCTCTGCGAATTTTATTTACTTCTTTGGTGCATTTGGAGGAATCTTATTTGGATATGATATTGGGGTAATGACCGGTGCATTGCCATTTTTACAAGTCGATTGGCATTTAATGAATGATGCTTCTATTATCGGATGGATTACCTCTTCTGTAATGTTAGGGGCTATTATAGGTGGTGCACTAGCTGGAACTTTATCAGATAAACTTGGAAGAAGAAAAATGATTTTGATTTCTGCAATCATTTTTGTAATCGGTTCAATTTTATCTGGTATAGCTCCAAATGGTGGTGTTATCTACTTGATACTTGTTCGAATTATATTAGGTTTAGCAGTAGGAGCTGCATCTGCTCTTGTTCCATCTTACATGTCTGAAATGTCTCCAGCCAAATTACGTGGTCGTTTATCTGGAATCAATCAAGTGATGATCGTTTCTGGTATGCTATTATCTTATATTGTTGACTTTTTATTAAAAGGTTTAGATGAACAAATTGCTTGGCGTTTGATGTTAGGTCTAGCTGCAGTTCCAGCAATCATTTTATTTATTGGAGTCTTTATGTTACCTGAGTCTCCAAGATTTTTAGTTAAATTAAATAAAATAGAAGATGCGAAAATGGTTTTAAGTATTATTCGCAAACCTGAAGAAGTAAATGATGAATTACAACAAATTTTAGATACAGCCAAACAAGAAAGTACAATTAACCAACAAACTTCTTGGGGAAGTTTAGTATCTACTAAATATCGTCATCTTGTTATCGCAGGAATAGGTGTCGCTGCTTTTCAACAATTTCAAGGTGCTAATGCAATTTTTTATTACATTCCATTAATTGTTGAGAAAGCCACAGGACATCAAGCAAGTGAAGCGCTAATGTGGCCAATTATCCAAGGTATTATTTTAGTGTTAGGCGCTTTATTCTTCCTAGTTATCGCTGATCGTTTTAATCGTCGAACATTATTGACTATCGGTGGAAGTGTAATGGGATTGTCATTTATTTTACCAAGTATTTTAAATCAATTTATCCATTCAAATGTTAGCGCTTATTTAATGCTTGGATTTCTTTGTATCTATGTTGCTTTCTATTCTTGCACTTGGGCTCCATTAACTTGGGTATTAGTCGGTGAAATTTTCCCATTAGCAATCAGAGGACGAGCATCTGGTTTAGCTTCTTCATTTAACTGGATCGGATCATTTCTTGTTGGACTATTATTCCCAATCATGACTGCATCAATGAGTCAAGAGATGGTATTTGCTATTTTTGGCATCATTTGTTTCCTAGGTGTAGCATTTATTCGTTTATATGTTCCTGAAACTAAAGGAAAAACACTTGAAGAAATTGAAAATGGTCAAGAATCCGAAACGCAAGCTGTTTCTAAAGCAATTTAAATAAAAAAAATTTCCTCTCAAAGTTATAAATAACATTGAGAGGGAATTTTTTTCTTTATTATACCGATGTTCTTTCTACAATATATGGTTGAAATAAATAATCAGTTACTTTTTCTCCTTCAATCATTTGAATAATCATCTCAGCAGCTGCTTTACCTAGTTCTTCTTTAGGATGATTAATAGTTGTTAAATTTACTTCAGCCAAACCACTAATACTTGCATTATCAATTCCCATAATTGCATAATCTTCTGGAATATGGAAATTATGTATCTTGAGTTCATGCATGATTTTATAGGCAATTTCATCATTATAGCAAACTATTCCTGTAATTTCTGGATTTTGACTTAACCGATTTAAAACCTGCTTTGCTACGCTTTCAATATTTTCAGTTGTATATGTAATAATGTCCTCACTTGAAAATTGTACTTGATATTTTTCACAGGCTTGCATCATTCCGTTTAAACGTAATTTTCCTTGTAAGTCATCTATCTTAATAACCATCAAAAGGCGCTTATTGTGATGGTTAATTAAATATTCCATGGCTAAGAAACCACATTTTTCATCATCAACGCGCACACAAGGAAAATTAAAAGCATCGTAATTAGCATTTAACATGACTAGTGGTAAATTTTTCTGTGACATTTTCACATATTGATCAAAATTGGGATTAAACTGATTACTCTTTGTTGGTTCGACAATAATACCATCAACTTCTTGATTAAACATTTGAATTAAACATTCTCGTTCTTTATCATGACAGTTGTTTGTACTAGCTAAGAGTAAAGAATATCTCTTTTTACTAAGCGTTCCTTCAATCCCACGAATAATTTCTGGAAAAATATAATCAGACAAATAGGTCATCACTACACCAATTTTTTTAGTTGGTATCAAGTCATTTCCAACATTTGCTCTTGTTTTTCTCAAAACAAAAGTTCCAGAACCTTTTTCAGAACGCAAATAGCCCTCTTGAACTAATAAGGCTATTGCTTGACGAACAGTGTGCCTGCTCATTTGAAACTCTTTTTGCAACTGAAGTTCAGAAGGAATCGTATTTCCAACTGTATATGTACCATTTTGTATTCTTTGTTCAATCGTACCTGCTAATTGCTTATATTTTGCTTCACCCATCTCTTCCACTCCTTCGATATCTTATTATAGTTCAAAAGAAGCGGAACAATCAATAATTTGTACGTACATTTTTGCGATATTTTTATAAGTTGTATCCAAAAATTTTTGAGTATCATTTTTCATCTACAAATATTTATTAAATATTCTGCTCAATTATTTTTACTAAAAAAAAGCGGCTCTATAATAAATTGGACTGATGAATCAAAATCGATTCTTCAGTCCAATTTTTCATTTTAGGTATAAAAAAACATACCGTTCTCTGATATGATTAAATCACCACAAATAACCCAAGAGAGGACGGTATG
>DYWZ01000089.1 GCA_020742395.1 Enterococcus columbae | reverse complement strand
AAAAAATAAAGATTTTCAGAAAAAACGTGAATTTTTTCATTAAATCATCTTTACAAATCTAGTTCACATTATTAGAATGAATATGATGTTTTGATAGAAGGCATCAAACTGAAAAATTAAGGAGAAGAAATATGAATCCAGTATCCCCATTATTTGAGAAGATTGATTCATCAATTGAAAAGAAACTAAATCTCATTGAAAGTAGTTATATTCGTTACGCGGTTCGTGCGATGTTGGCTTGTCTGTTTTTAACGCTTGGAACAGCCATTGCCTTTGCAGTAGCCATGAAAGGTGACGAAATGGTTCATGGTCTAGGTAAGTTCTTATATGCTTTTATGTTTAGTTGGTCATTGGTTATGATTCTTTATATGAATGCTGAGTTAGGTACATCTAATATGCTTTATGCAACAGTCGGTGTTTATCGTAAGCGCATGAGTGTGGCTAAAGCTTTAAAATTATTATTTACTTGTGTCTTTTTTAACTTAATCGGTGGAATTATTTTTGCGTTTTTTGTATCACTAACTGGCCCATTCCAAAATCTACCTGCTGATAACTACATGTATGTAGGGATTGCAGCCAAATTAGCTAAACCAACCATTCAAATTTTAGCTGAAGCGATGTTTGCCAATATCGTAGTAAATACTTCAGTGTTAGTCAGCCTACGTATGAAAGATGATGCCGGTAAAGTACCAGCGATTATCTTTATCATCTTCATCTTTGCTTTCTTAGGTTATGAACACGTGATTGCTAACTTCCCAGCTTTCTCATTAGCGTTCTTTGCTTCACATGGACATATCCCAGGTATGGATGTGGCACATGTTGTTCACAACTTAGTATTTGCATTTATCGGTAACTATATCGGTGGTGGCTTAGTCATTGGTTTAGTTTACGCGTGGTTAAATGGATCAAAATCAAAATATGTAGATTAAAAAAGTTTTATTTGAAACAAGCGAGCTTTTCGTACAAAAAGTTTGCTTGCTTCTTTTTTATTTAGTAAAGTAGAAAGCAGAAAAGTTTTGGAGGCAAAAAAGTAGATGGATAAGAAGTTATTTGCATTTGATATTGATGGGACTTTGTTAAACAGCCAATTGAAACCGCTTGAGAGCACGCGTTTAGCGATTGAACAGTTAAGAGCGCAAGGGCATTATGTAACGATTGCTACTGGACGTTCTAGAGTATTAGCCAGACCAGTGATTGAAACATTAGATTTTGAAAACTATATCTTGTGTAATGGGGCAGCTGCTTTTAAAGCGCATCAACAAATTTATAAACAATTATTACCGATGGATTCCTTGCATGAATTAAAAGAAGAGGCAACAGATATGGGAATTGATATTGCGTTGGTTGGCTTGGATGAAACCAAACGTTTGACTTCAACCGATTTACCCAAAATGGCTGATGCAATGGAATCATTTGGTTCTGAATTGCCGGAATTAGATTTAGATTTTGCCAAACAAGATATTTACTCAGCGTTGGCTTATTATAATCATCAATATGAAGGAAGATTTGACGATAAATATCCTGAGTTGCGTTTTGTACGTTGGCATCCAAATTGTGTCGATGTTTTAACCCAAGGAAGTTCAAAAGCTGCGACTATTTTAGAAGTGGCTGAACAATTAAAGATTAATCAGGAAAATATTATTTGTTTTGGTGATGGAATAAATGACCGAGAAATGCTATCGATGGCTGGTGTAGGCGTTGCGATGGGTAATGCTAGTGAGCAGGTCAAAAAACATGCAGATTTGGTAACGGATGATAATGATTCAGATGGCATTTTTAAGGCATTGCAAAAGTTAGGGTTGATTGCTAGTTAGAAAGTGGCGGCTAGTCCGCTACTTTTTTTTTCGCATAAAAATCGCTATAATAAAACTAATATGAATTAGAGAAGAGGAAAATAGTTGAAAATATTATTTATCGGTGATGTCGTTGGTTCGCTTGGTCGGCAAGCAGTAAGTGAATACTTGCCAAAATTAAAGAAAAAATATCGTCCGCAAGTGACTATCGTCAATGGTGAAAATGCCGCTAGTGGTCGAGGAATTACTGAAAAAATTTATAAAAAATTTTTACAAGATGGCGCAGATGTGGTGACTTTAGGAAATCACGCTTGGGATAATCGAGATATTTTTCAGTTTATTGATACAGCGAAGCGATTAGTCCGCCCGGCTAATTTTCCCGAAGGTGTACCTGGTGAAGGTATTGTATTTGTTAAAGTCAATCAATTAGAATTAGCGGTCATTAATCTACAGGCACGTTCCTTTATGGTTGATTTGGATGATCCGTTTAAAAAAGCTGATCAGCTGATTGCCCAAGCTAAAAAGCGAACACCGTTAATTTTTATTGATTTTCATGGCGAAACAACTAGTGAAAAACAAGCACTTGGCTGGTATGTCGATGGTCGTGCGTCTGCTGTTGTCGGCACGCATACGCATGTTCAAACCAATGATGCTAGAATTTTGCCAAAAGGTACGGCCTATTTAACCGATGTGGGGATGACAGGACCTTATGATGGTATTTTAGGAATGAAAAAAGAAGCAATTATTGAAAAATTTTTAACGAGTCTACCACAACGTTTTGAAGTAATTGAAAAAGGACGTCAATTACTTTGTGCTTGTATTATTGAAGTAGACGATAAGACTGGCTTGTCCACGAAGATTATGCCCATTCAAATTAGTGAAGATCGACCATTGATTGAAGATTAAGATAGATAGGATGATTAAATGACTTATTTGGAAAAAGAAACACAGGTCCAACAACAATTTGCAAAATTAAATCATTTGTTGCAAGAAAATGAAGTGATTATCGCCTATAAAGAAATTGCTGAAAAGGTCTTTAACCATGAAGGGCTAAAGCAGTTAGAAGAGCAAATCAAAACTTGTCAAAAGCAATTAGTTCAATATGAACATTATGGAAAATATCAGGCTAAAGAACAAGTACTAGCAGAGATTGACCAATTGCAAGCGCAATATGAAAATCATCCGCTAGTCATTGCTTATCGGAAACGCTTGATAGAAGCAAATGACTTATTACAATATGTAACCAATCGCATTCAACATGAAGTGAATCAACAAATTGAACAGGAAGGAAAAGGAAACGATGCCGCAAAAGACTAAAAATACACCAATGATGGAACAATATTTACAAATTAAAGCACAATATCCCGATGCTTTTTTGTTTTATCGTTTAGGTGATTTTTATGAAATGTTTTATGAAGATGCTACAAAGGCTGCACAAATTCTTGAGTTAACCTTAACCAGTCGTAATAAAAATGCAACGGATCCTATTCCAATGTGTGGTGTACCCTTTCATTCAGCCAGTGGCTATATTGATCGTTTAGTAGAGCAAGGGTATAAAGTGGCTATTTGTGAACAAGTAGAAGATCCTAAGTTAACAAAAGGTATGGTTAAACGAGAAGTTGTTCAATTAGTGACACCAGGTACGGTGATGGAAGGTAAAGGATTGCAAGCTAAGGAAAATAATTTTTTAACGGCTCTTTCCTTTGAAAATCAACGCTTTGGTTTTGCTTATGTTGATTTGTCTACCGGTGAATTGAAAGCGACGGTCTTAAATGATGAAGAAGCTGTCTTAAATGAAGCTTCGATTTTGCAGACCAAAGAAATTGTTTATACGACTGATGTGCCTGAAAAACTAACGCAAGCTTTAAAACAACGTTTGGCATTGGTTATCTCTGAGCAACTTACGGCTGAGGAAAATGCGGAATTAAGCTACTTAACCAATCAATTAAATGACGAATTAGCTAAAAAAGTTACGCTACATTTATTGACCTATTTATCTTTAACTCAAAAACGCAGCTTAGATCATATTCAACAAGCACAAAGTTATGAAGTTGATCACTATTTGAAGTTAGATTACTTTTCAAAATATAATTTAGAACTACAACAATCTATCCGTACAGGCAAAAAACAGGGAACTTTGTTATGGTTATTGGATGAAACCAAGACAGCTATGGGCGGAAGATTATTAAAACAATGGCTTGATCGCCCATTAATTCAAGAATCGGCTATTTTAAATCGTCAAGCGATGGTAGCCTCTTTGTTACAGTCGTTTTTTGAACGTGCGGATATTCAAGCTGGCTTGACTAAAGTTTATGACTTGGAGCGTTTAGCTGGTAAAGTAGCGTTTGGCAATGTGAATGCTAGAGATTTATTACAATTAAAGCAATCTTTAGAACAAATTCCTTATCTTCATCATGTGTTAGCAGGTATTGATGAAGGTCAATGGCAAAAGCTATTAGCTGACTTACATCCGTTAGATGAATTGGTCAATTTAATTGAACAAGCGATTAATGAGGAAGCACCGTTACAAATTACAGAAGGAAATATTATTAAAACGGGCTATCATGAGCAACTAGACCAATATCGTTTCGCTATGAAAAACGGTAAACAATGGTTGGCTGAATTAGAAGCTAAAGAACGCGAACAAACCGGAGTAAAAACTTTAAAAGTTGGCTACAACCGTGTATTTGGTTACTATATCGAAATAACCAAAGCCAATTTAGTTAACTTAGATACTTCACGCTATGATCGCAAACAAACTCTAGCCAATGCAGAACGTTTTATTACGCCGGAATTGAAAAAATTAGAAGAATTGATTTTAGGTGCACAAGACAAATCGATTGATTTAGAATATCAACTGTTTATTGAAATTAGAGAACAGGTAAAAACGCAGATTCAAACCTTACAAAGATTAGCTAAAGCCGTAGCGACTTTAGATGTTTTACAAGCTTTTGCGACAGTCAGTGAGCGATATCAATATGTAAAACCACAGTTTAATCATGAAGGAAAACTACAAATTACTGATGGACGTCATCCGGTGGTTGAAAAGGTATTAGGTGCTCAGACTTATATTCCTAATAATGTTGAAATGCCGCAAGATGTCACGATGTTGTTGATTACTGGACCGAATATGTCCGGAAAAAGTACGTACATGCGGCAGTTGGCTTTGACAATTATTTTGGCACAAATGGGCTGTTTTGTACCGGCAACTTCGGCTTGTTTACCCATTTTTGATCGTATTTTTACTAGAATTGGGGCAAGCGATGATTTAATTTCTGGCCAAAGTACCTTTATGGTCGAAATGATGGAGGCTAATCAAGCACTACGTCAAGCAACTAAGCATAGCTTGATTTTGTTTGATGAATTAGGTCGAGGAACAGCTACCTTTGATGGAATGGCTTTGGCGCAAGCGATTATTGAGTATGTGCAGACGCATGTACAAGCCAAAACCCTTTTTTCTACCCATTATCATGAATTGACGGCGTTGGAAGAACAATTATCCGGTGTAAAAAACATTCACGTTGGTGCCACTGAGCAAGATGGAGAAGTCATCTTTTTACATAAGATGATGGATGGGCCAGCTGATAAAAGTTACGGGATCCATGTAGGGAAAATTGCTGGTTTACCTGAAGAGTTGATTTGCCGGGCAAGTGCGATTTTAGATCAATTAGAAGCTAATGATCCAGCTATTCAAATAGAATCAAAAGCTAAAGATGCACTTCTTTTAGATAATAACGAAAATAGTTCTATTCAGGATATGACATCGACAGTAAAAGATTTAGAAAATCTTGATCGCCCAACAAGTGAAAGTCAGTCATCAATGGAACAATTATCTTTATTTGCACAGTATTCGCCAGCGGAAGAAAAAGTTTTACAAACCATTCGTGCGATGGATCTAGCTAATTTAAAACCGATGGATGTATTTTTTACAATTAATGAATTGAAGCGTCAATTAGAAGAAACGAGGGGATAGTTGATGGGGAAAATACAAGAACTATCTGAGCAATTAGCCAACCAAATCGCTGCCGGTGAGGTCGTAGAAAGGCCAGCCTCGGTGGTAAAAGAATTACTAGAAAATGCTATTGATGCTAATAGTAGCAAAATAGAAATTTTCATTGAAGAGGCTGGCTTAAAAACCATTCAAATTATTGATAACGGTGAAGGCATTGCCGAAGATGATGTTGAAAATGCGTTTAAACGACATGCAACTAGTAAGATTCATCGTCGAGATGATTTATTTCGGATAAGAACACTAGGCTTTCGAGGGGAAGCCTTACCTAGTATTGCCTCTGTATCTAAAGTCAAAATCGAAACAGCTGTTGAAAATGTTAAGCAAGGTAGTGAGGTAATTTTAGAAGGTGGCAAGATTATTAGTCATAAACCAGCTGCTTTAAGACAAGGGACCGCTATTACTGTTGAACAGCTTTTTTATAATACACCGGCACGATTAAAGTATGTTAAAACCTTGCAGACGGAATTAGCCAATATTGGTGATGTGGTCAATCGTTTGGCACTTAGTCATCCTGGAACTGCTTTTCGTTTGGTTCATGACGGACATATAATGTTACAAACCACTGGAAATGGTGATTTAAAGCAAACTATTGCAGGTATCTATGGGATACAAACCGCTAAAAAAATGCTACCAATTGCGGCTGAAAATTTAGATTTCAAAATATCAGGTTTTATCTCTTTACCCGAATTGACAAGAGCCGGTCGCCAGTACCTTTCTATTATGATTAATGGACGGTATATCAAAAATCATCAACTCAATCGGGCTATCATTAATGGCTATGGCTCCAAATTAATGGTAGGTCGCTTTCCAATTGTAGTTCTTGAGATTACTACAGATCCTTTATTAGTGGATGTTAATGTGCACCCAACCAAACAGGAAGTACGTTTATCTAAAGAAAATGAACTACAACAATTAATTAGTAAAGCGATTAATGATAAGTTGCGTGAACAAGTCTTGATTCCTAAAGTCGGTGAACAACTAAGCTTTAAGAAAAAAGCGCCTAAACCAGTCAATAAACCTGAACAGCTCAGTATGTCGTTAGCTTCTGAAACTTCGGGGAAATTACAATTTGACAGTCTAGAGAATCGTTTTTATTTGCAATCCGCACAAGAAGAAACCCTTTATTCTACACCTGTGGAAAACCTTGTGGAAAAGAATGTGGATGAATATGGAAAAAGAACGAAAAAAAGCAAAAACACTGAAGCGAACACTGATATATCAACAAAAGATTGTCAAGAAGAAACACTTGTCGAACAAATATTTGTTGAGAAAAATGTGGATAACTTTGATACTAAAACTGAGGATTTTGCTATTAATGAACCAAAAACGCCTCAGACAAGTCCTTTGAAGCAACCAAGTAGAACAGATGATACAAATTCGCCTAGATTAAGTACCCATTCGGCTAAAGAGGAAGAATTATTTGTTAAATCAAACCAGCATCAAGAGTTAAATCAGCGCGAACTCGTTCAGTTGGCACATCAACTAAGTACAGAAACGCCTGCGCAAAAAAGCTTTCCATATTTAGAATATTTTGGTCAAATGCATGGGACTTATTTGTTTGCGCAATCAGATCAAGGATTATATATCATTGATCAGCATGCTGCTCAAGAACGGATTAAATATGAATATTATCGAGAGAAAATTGCTGATGTAGGAAATGACTTACAAGAATTGCTGATTCCTATCGTTTTGGATTATCCAAGTACTGATTATCTAAAACTAAAAGAAAAATTAAGCATTTTGGCTGATGTTGGGATTCATTTAGAAGAGTTTGGCCAACATAGTTTTATTGTACGAGCTCATCCAACATGGTATCCAAGAGGACAAGAAGAGCAAATTATTCGTGAGATGATTGACATTGTTTTACTGAAAGGTACGGTCAGTGTTAAAGAATTCCGTTTGGCAACCGCTATTATGATGAGCTGTAAACGCTCGATTAAAGCGAATCATCGTTTGGATGATCGACAAGCGCGCGTTTTATTAGCCGACTTAGCTAAATGTAAAAATCCATATAATTGTCCTCATGGTCGACCAGTTTTAATTCATTTTAGCAATACCGAAATGGAACGACTGTTTAAACGAATTCAAGATCCTCATTAATCGCAGAAAGGAAAAGCTTATGGAAATCATTCTAGCTTCGCAGTCACCTAGACGACAAGAACTATTACAAATTCTAGTGAAGCAATTTACGATAAAAGTCGCAGCTATTGATGAAAGTATTTTAACCAATGAAACACCGTTTGCTTACGTTCAGAGAATGGCTTTTGAAAAGGCGACAAAAATTGCTTCGTTGTATCCGGAAGCCTTGGTTATTGGTAGTGACACAACAGTTGTAATCGATCAAAATATATTAGGAAAACCTGCAAATGACTTAGATGCGCAAAGAATGCTGAGACAATTAAGTGGACGAACACATGACGTGTATACCGCTGTTAGCATAATTTATCAATCAACACCTAAAACATTTGTAAGTAGCGCGCAGGTTACTTTTGCAACGTTGACTGAAGAAGAAATTACTAAATATCTGGCATTGAATGAATATCAAGACAAAGCAGGAGCTTATGGAATTCAAGGCGCTGCCAGTAAATTTATTGAAAAAATTCATGGCGATTATTATGCGATTGTTGGCTTGCCAATTCAAGCATTATATCAAGAATTAAAACAAATGGTTTTACCAACGGATCTTTTATAAACTTTCTATCCCCTAAACAAAGGATGACGGTTTAGGGGATGAAAAAGGTGCTTTTTAAGGCTTGATTTGATAGAAAATGTTTTCATAACTTTTTTTGTTCAAAGTACTTGACGATAAGTAAAAGACGTGATAATCTATGAAAGTCGCTGATTTAGTGAACTATTGATTCGATTGAAAAAATATTTTTTGAAAAAAGTAGTT
>DYWZ01000088.1 GCA_020742395.1 Enterococcus columbae | reverse complement strand
AATATTAATTAGTCCACAGATAAACACCATTGCTAAAGCTTGTTGCCATGAATAACCTAAACCAAATACTACCGTAAAGGTGAAAAAGGCATTTAGCCCCATCCCTGGTGCTTGTGCATACGGCACATTGGCAAATAGTCCCATGACTAAAGTACCGATTACTGAAGCAATAATTGTTGCTAGAAATACCGCCTGAAATGGCATTCCTGATTGAGATAAAATACTTGGATTAACGAACAATATATAACTCATCGCAAAAAATGTTGTCAATCCAGCCAAAATTTCAGTTGGCACAGACGTTTTGTTCTCTTTTAACTTAAAAAAGCGTTCCATTTTCTAATTTCACTCCTAAATAATATGTATAATACAAATAAACAACCGAATAATCGTACGTGTTTATCTCAATTACATTCAGAGTATAGAAAATAATCAATCAATTTTCAATAAAAATTCAGCAGTTGTAGAGTAATTTTTTTCTAATGTTCGTGTTTTACCAACAGAAAACGCTATTTTGGAATTTTATTAAGAATTATCAATAGATGAATCATAGAACTTGTTAAATTTTATGGATATGATACACTTATGTGAAAAGCATTAAATGAAAGGAGTTTATAATGGAAAGAAAGTTAATTGCAATTGATTTAGACGGGACAACCTTAAATAATCAGTCACTAATTACTCCTAAAACTGAAAGAATATTAAAAGAAGCACAAAATAAAGGCCATGTCGTAAGTATTGCTACCGGACGACCATTTCGAATGAGTAGTCATTTTTACCAACAATTACAATTAAACAGTGCAATGGTTAACTTCAATGGTTCATTGGTGCACAAACCTTTTCAGCATTGGGATAAAGAACGAGAACATTTTATTAATCGTGAGATCGCCTTTGATTTAGCAGGTAATAAAGAAAAATTAGGGATTGAGTTTGTTGCTGCTGAAAATCGCCGTTCATTTTTTGTAAGTCAGCTAGATGGAGTCGATCCAAATTTCTTTGGCTCTTCTACTATCACCCAGTCTAATCTATTATCTCAATTAAAAGACAATCCGACTTCGCTTTTAATTAAAACCAAACCGGAGACCTTACAAGAAGTCGCAGATATCTTACACACTCGCTATCTTGAAGTAGATACTAAAACTTGGGGTGGCCCGCATAATATGTTAGAAATGACTCCTAAAGGCGTGCACAAAGCGACTGGTTTAGCAATTATCGCACACGATTTGGACATAAAGCGCGAAAACATTATTGCTTTTGGTGATGAATACAACGATGTGGAAATGTTAGATTATGCCGGTCTTGGCGTGGCTATGTTAAACGGATCAGAAAAAGCGAAACAAGTCGCTAACGATGTCACTTCATTAACGAATGATCAAGATGGCGTTGCGGATTATTTACAAAAATACCTTAAATTATAAAAGTTTCCTTAAGCCTAGCTCAAGGAAACTTTTTAATTTTATTCAACTAACGATTCTCGAATAATTTGCATCACTTTTTGACGATCACTGACAAGCTCAATATCATACTCAGTAATTGGAATGACAATTTTTTTACTCTTATCATAAGCTTCATACCATTCATCATAGCGACTATGTAGATGTTTGTAATAAGCTAATAATTCATCATCTTCATCATTGACTTGTTCATATTCCCGACCACGTTTTTTAATTCTTTCTAAATGAATAGATAGCGGTCCTTGCAAATAAACTAACAAATCCGGAGCTTTTTTAGGCATACCATCAAGTTCTTCCATCATATTATCCAATAATGAAAGATAAGTATCCATTTCAGCTTCACTCATATTGCCACTTTCATAGTTTATTTTCGTAAACAAGGCATCTTCATAAATAGAACGGTCTAAAACATTATGTTGATGTTTTAGAGCTTGTTTAATACTTTGGAAACGTGTATTTAAAAAATGAATTTGCAAAGCAAAGGCCCAACGTTTAGGATCTTTGTAAAACATTTCTAAAATTCGATTATCATCGACACTTTCATAAAACGGTTGGCTACCTAATTCCTCTGAAATCATTTGGGTGTATTTGGTTTTACCAGCACCAATCATTCCGGCTAAAACTATCACTGCTTGTTGATCTCCTTTCATTAATCGAAGCTCCTTAATCTACTTAGCGTAATCTTCTTTGAAATACTAAATCTAGTACACAAGGAGTATCATAGCACAATATATAGTAGCAAACAAGCAAATAAAACGAACTTTTTTACTTAAACAAAAAAGCACAGTAAGATACTGTGCTAACAATTGTAGGATTTATTAAGGAGAGTACGGGATTTGAACCCGTGCACCGAAAAAATCGGCTCGCTGGATTTCGAGTCCAGTGCATTACCACTCTGCCAACTCTCCAAACACTTCTTATATTTTTACCTTTTTTATTTAAAATGTCAATAAAAAAACTAAGATAGATAGAAAAACTATCCAAAACAGATTACTTTCTATCTATCTAAGCAATATCAATTAAAAGTTTAGTTCTAATTTTTGACCTTGAGCAATGTCACCTAAAATTTTGGTAATCATTTGAATGATTTCGTCATGGCTCAAACTAATAATCCCTGACATTTGTAATGAAATTAATCCACTAATTAAAATTAAAGTTTCTAAATGGTGCATTTGAAACTCTTTTTCACTAAGATGTTTAAAGCGTTCAACTTTAAAAGCATATTCATGATAAAATTCTTCAGATAAACCATATAAATATTTACCGCCACCATTTGGATCAACCCAACAAACTTTATATAGAACCGGTTTTTTCAAAGCCCATTCCACAAAATGTGTTGGTGTATTAATTAAAACATCCTCAGTAAAAGGCTTAGTTAGACTATTTTTCACTAAATCCGTTCAAACCTTATCTAAAACTTGTTGTTTTAAATCATCCATATTTTTAAACTGTAAATAAATTGGTTGCGTCGAAATGCCTAATTCTCTTGCAACGTTTCTAGCGGTAAACTTGTCAAAACCTTAAAATTTGAATTTATCAAAGATAAAACAAAAAAATTGTTATCATATATTTTAAAATAAGTTATTATAGTAAACGAATAACCTTACATTCGTATGTTTATTTTTCGCTATCTATATTTTTTGCTATATAACAATATTTTCGCTAAAATAAAAACTGAAATCTAAATTCAAAAGGAGATAAATAAATTTGAAAAAATTACAACAGCCCCAAAATTATTTAGAGAGTGATTCAGCTAAACTTTTAAAAACTTCCTTGTTAGCCGGAAAGATAATGATGGAAAACGGCTCTGAAGCTTATCGAGTAGAAGATACAATGAAACGAATTGTCTTAAATGGTGGAGAAAAAAATTGTAGTTGCTATGTAACTGCAACCGGGATTTTTGTGGGCTTAGAAAATCAACAAAAAGTGATGATCGATAATGTTGAACAACGTGTAATTAATTTGGAAAAAGTAGTTGCTGTGAATGAATTATCCAGACAATTTGCTGAAAAAAAAATCACCTTAAACGTTTTGTATAAAAAACTAGAACGTATCAATCATCGTGTGCCTACTTTCCCATTATGGCTAGAAATTTTAGCTGCCGGGATTATTAGTGCGGGTGCAATGTATTTATTCGGTGGCGTCTTAGCTGACCTTTTAATTACCTTCATCATCGGCTGCATCGGTTTTACAATTAGTGTTTTATGTAAGCAATTGATTAATTTAAATTATTTTGATTTATTTATTTCTTCTTTTGTCATTGGATTCTTGAGTATCTGTGCAGTCAAATTTAATTGGGCAACAAATATTGATCCAATTATTATTGGTTCGATTATGCCCTTTGTACCTGGAGTAGCTATTACTAACTCATTTCGTGATATTCTAGCAGGACATTTAATTAGTGGCATCGCTCGTGGTACTGAAGCTTTAATTGTAGCCGCAACCATCAGTGCAGGTATTGCTAGTATTTTTAACTTGATTGGAGGTTGGCTATAAATGGAATGGTTTATTCAAATCACCTTTAGTTTCTTTAGCACAGTAGGCTTTGGCATTTTGACAAATATCCCTAGAAAAGCTTTAATTGCGGCAGGCTTTACTGGTACATGTGGTTGGCTGATTTTTTGGCAATTAAAAATACATCAAGTAGGTCTTGGCGGTGCCAATTTTTGGGCAGCATTTATCATTGGTTGTCTAAGTATCTTTTTTTCCAGAAAGATGAAGATGCCTGTTATCATTTTTCATATTCCAAGTCTATTTCTATTGGTTCCTGGTGGTCCTGCATATCTAGCTATTCGCGAATTCGTATTAGGTGATACCAAGCAAGCCTTTATAGAACTATCAATCGTTGTAGTTACAGCGGCTGCTATTGCAGGGGCTTTTATGATGAGCAATTTGGTTGAAAAAATCGTATTAAAATTAGCCCTTAAAAGAAAGAGTCAAAAAAGATTATAATTTCATAAAATCAGCCTTAAGTGCTATTCTCAAACAAGTAAAAAAGCACTATAATAGGTTTAGATTAACAGCAAAGGAGCTGACCAAATGAACGCTGAAACCTCCCGTAAAATTGTAAGTTTTATTTCTTTATGTGGTCTAATTGCAACAATTATTTTGACCATCTATTTTTATAAATTGGGACTATTTAAAGATATCCATTCTCTAAGATTGTATATTGAAAATGCAGCAATTTTTGGTCCTTTTATCTTTGTTTTATTGCAAATTATTCAAGTAGTAATCCCTATTATTCCTGGTGGTATTTCCACTGCGGCTGGCGTAATTATTTTTGGTCCATTTTGGGGATTTGTTTATAATTATTTAGGTATTTGTATCGGTTCAATCCTAGCCTTTTTATTAGCTAGAAAATACGGTAAACCTTTTATCTTGAGTATGATTAGTGAAAAGACTTTCCATAAATATAGTGGTTGGTTAGATAACCAAAAACGATTTGATCGTCTGTTTGCATTAGCTATTTTCTTACCAGTTGCACCAGATGATGCACTGTGCATGTTAGCTGGTCTAACAGAAATTTCATTAAAGAAATTTTCTTGGATTATTCTTTTATGTAAACCTGCTACTATCTTAGTTTATAGTATGTCATTAGTTTATGGAGCTAATTGGTTAGCTAATATTTTACACTAAACATTTCAAACCTACTTGATTGATTATCGAGTAGGTTTTTTATTTATCTATGTGGTCAAACACAATATTTGCTAGAGTGAATATTTTGTGATATGATGAACAATGTAAAAGGGTTTACGAATTAAAATGAAAGGGGGTAATAACATGACTTATCAAAAAACTGGCTTTACTTATCGTGTCGCTTTTGATACAAAAGAAAACTTATTCATTGCTTATAACGCAAACAATGAAATGCAATTTGCTTATGGAGTAACTATTGAAGAAGCAGTTTCTGCTTTAATTAATAAATAATTGACTATTCCCAGAAAGGAAAAAATCATTACTCATGTCTGTCCAACAACCAATAAATTCGCTTTAAAAGCCTCTTTAGTTTGCAAGCTAAAGAGGCTTTTTAACATAAAAAAACCTTGGCTAAATAGCCAAGGTCAAAATACAATCTTATAAACGATCGTTTAATTCTTTTGCTAATTCTTCAAAACCAGGTTTACCTAGTAAAGCAAACATATTTTTCTTGTAAGCTTCTACACCAGGTTGGTCAAATGGATTGACACCATTTAAGTAACCAGACATACCTACAGCAATTTCAAAGAAATAAATGACATAACCTAAAGTGTAAGCATCCATCGCTGGTAATTTCACTAAAAGATTAGGTACATTACCATCAGTGTGTGCTAATAAAGTACCTTCAAACGCTTTCGTATTAACGAAATCTACTTCTTTACCTTGTAAGTAACCTAAACCATCTAAATCATCTTTTTGAGATGGAATAACTACAGATTTACGTGGTTTTTCAACTTTCACAACAGTTTCAAAGATATTTCTTACACCGTCTTGGATTGTTTGACCAACAGAGTGTAAGTCAGTTGAGAAGTTAGCACTTGAAGGGTAAATACCTTTTTGATCTTTACCTTCAGATTCACCGTATAATTGTTTCCACCATTCTGAGAAGTATTGCATTCCTGGTTCATAGTTTACCAAGATTTCAATAGCTTTACCTTTACGATATAAAATATTGCGTAAAGCAGCATATTGATAAGCTTCGTTTTCTTTTAAGTTATCTGATGAATATGCATCATGAGCATCAGCAGCACCTTGCATTAACGCATCGATATCAGCACCACTTACAGCAATTGGTAATAAACCAACAGCAGTTAATACTGTAAAGCGTCCACCAACATCATCAGGAATAACAAAAGTTTCCCAACCTTCAGCATCTGCTTCAACTTTTACTGCACCGCGAGCACGGTCAGTAGTTGCGTAGATACGTTTGTTAGCTTCTTCTCTACCATATTTTTTAATTAATAATTCTTTAAACACACGGAACGCAATTGCTGGTTCTGTTGTTGTACCAGATTTTGAAATTACGTTAACAGAGAAATCGCGATCGCCAATTAATTCAATTAAATCAGCTAAGTAAGTTGAAGAAATTGAGTTACCCGCAAAGAAAATTTGAGGTGCTTTGCGATCTTCTTTTGATAAAATATTGTAGAATGAATGATTCAAGAATTCAATTGCAGCACGAGCTCCTAAATAAGAACCACCAATACCAATTACTACTAAAACTTCAGAATCAGACTGAATTTTTTTAGCTGCAGCTTTGATACGTGCAAATTCTTCCTTATCATAATTTTTTGGTAATTCTAACCAACCAACAAAATCATTACCAGGACCTGTACCTTCTCTTAACGCTTTGTCGGCAGCGGACACTTGAGTTTGCATGTAGTCTAACTCATGTTCACTAACAAATGGAGCCACTTTTGAATAATCAAATTTAATGTGAGCCATTGTTCTCCTCCTAAATATTCGTCGTTTACAGTTTATACTTTACGTTGTTTGACAAAATTTTTCAAGTAAATTTCTAAATTTAGTGAAAAAAATATCGAAATATTACCAATGAAATTTTCTAATTAATTAAAGGAAGACAGCCTTAATTGTTTCATTTCTAATGAATCATCTTATTGACTAAATGAAACATACACTTATTCCTTCCATTGATTAAGACCAAACAAGCAATTAACTCATATTACACCAATCCTTGACTGATCATTGCTTGAGCTACTTTGGCAAATCCAGCAATATTTGCACCTAACAATAAATTATTAGGTTGATTAAAATGTGTCGCTGTATCACGGCATGAACGATAGATGTTATACATAATTTCATCTAATTTTTGATCTACTTCTTCTTTACTCCAAGTTAAACGTTGCGAGTTTTGGCTCATTTCTAAAGCTGAAACAGCTACTCCCCCGGCATTTGCTGCTTTACCCGGACAATAGTGAACACCATTTTCAATAAAGTAATTAGCGGCTTCTAATGTTGAAGGCATATTTGCACCTTCAGCAACAACTTTTACACCATTAGTTACTAAACGTTTGGCTTTTTCTAAATCTATTTCATTTTGAGTGGCACTTGGAAAAGCAAAATCCACTTTAAGCGAAGCATTCCAAACTGAATCATTCGCAATGTATTTCGCTGAAGGACGTTTTTCTTGATAACTAGTCAAGCGTTCCCGTTTAACTTCTTTAATTTCTTTTAGTAATGCTAAATCAATACCAGCTTCATCGATAATATAACCACTTGAATCAGAACAGGTAATAACTTTAGCCCCTAATTGTTGCAATTTTTCAATTGTATAGATAGCAACATTACCACTACCTGAAACCATGACTGTTTTACCCTTAAAGTCTTCATTTTCATCGGCTAATAAATGTTTGACGAAATACACTGCGCCATAACCAGTCGCTTCTGTTCGACCTAAACTTCCCCAAAAGATAAGTGGTTTACCAGTTAATACACCGGCATCATATTGTTTTAACCGTTTATATTGGCCAAATAGATACCCAATTTCTCTTCCACCTACACCAATATCACCGGCAGGCACATCTGTATCTGGTCCGATATGTTTGACTAATTCTGTCATAAAACTTTGGCAAAAGCGCATGATTTCTGCATCAGATTTGCCTTTAGGATCAAAATCACTGCCACCTTTTCCTCCACCAATTGGTAAGCCAGTCAAACTATTTTTAAAAATTTGTTCAAAAGCTAAAAATTTTAAAATACTTAAATTAACACTTGGATGGAAACGTAAGCCCCCTTTATATGGACCTAAAGCCGAATTAAATTGAATACGATAGCCACGGTTGACTTGCCAGTTACCTGCATCATCTTGCCAGGGAACTCTAAATTGTACAATTCGTTCAGGTTCCGTAATTATGCCAAGTAAATTATGGGCCACATATTCGGGATGTTCTTCTAAAAAAGGCATAATCGTCTCCATAAACTCATCAATTGCTTGTAAAAATTCTTGTTGATGACTATCCTTTTCGTGAACGGACGCTTGAATTTGTTTAACATAAGTCAATACATCTACCATTTAACCTCTACTCCTTTGTTTAATTTAGCAATAGTTACACTAAACGGATGAAAATATCAATCCTTCTGATCAATCTTTTCAGCTGTCAGTTAACTATTTTCTTTATAATCAATTAGCTCACTAGCATTTATACTAACTAAAAAGATGGCTAATAAAAATGACTAAACAAACTAACTGACTATATGCTATCATTGTAGCTGAAAATACAATTTTTTTCAGCAAAAGTCTGAATAAATATTTTTATATAGGAGAATTTAAATGAATACAAAATATGACGTAATTGTTATTGGTGGTGGCACTAGTGGCTTAATGGCAACTATTGCCGCAAGCATGCAGCAAGCCAATGTCTTATTAATTGAAAAAAACCGTAAATTTGGTAAAAAACTTTTAATGACTGGTGGCGGCAGATGTAATGTAACCAATTGCCAATCGATCAATCATTTAATCGAACATATTCCAGGTAATGGCAAATTTTTACATAGTACTTTTGCCCAATGGAATAATCAAGATATTATTCAATTTTTCGAAAATGCAGGTGTACAATTAAAAGAAGAAGACCACGGACGAATGTTTCCCATTACTGATCAATCAAAAACCATTGTAGACACCTTAGTTAATAAATTGAAAGAATTAAAAGTGACTTGCTTAATGCAAACCAAAGTCGAAAAATTAATTCATGATGGCTCTGCGATCCAAGGAGTAAGAACCGACAAGGGAGAATTTTTAGCACCGAGTGTCATTATTGCAACTGGCGGAAAAACCTATCCTTCAACCGGTGCAACTGGCGATGGCTATCAGTTAGCCAAACAAGTGAAGCATACCATCACACCTTTATATCCGACTGAATCGCCTTTAATTTCAAATGCTTCTTTTATTAAAGAGCGCACACTCCAAGGACTTTCATTAAGAGATGTCCAGCTCTCGGTAATCGATACAAACGAAAAAATAGTCACTAAACATCAATTAGATTTACTATTTACCCATTTTGGTTTATCTGGCCCAGCGGCTTTACGCTGTTCTTCTTTTATCAATCAATTACTTAAAAAACAAGAAGTGGTTCAGGTTAGTTTAGACTGTTTTCCTAAAGTGTCTAAGCAAGCTTTGATTCAGCAAATCAATCGATTATTAAAAGGACAAGAGAAAAAGGTCCTTAAAAATGCATTAAAAGGCTTCTTACCAGAACGTTTGCTTCATTTTTATTTAGAGCAATTATCGCTAAGTGAAGTAACAGTCAGTCAACTAACCGAAAAACAACTTGCTAGCTTATGCGAATTATGTAAATCTTTTGTGATACCAATTGAACGAACCTTTGCATTAGAAAAATCTTTTGTAACTGGTGGGGGAATTCACCTCAAAGAGATCAATCCTAAAACGCTAGAAAGTAAAAAAATCAATGGTCTTTACGCATGTGGTGAGGTATTAGATATCAACGGTTATACCGGTGGCTATAATATCACCGCCGCCTTTTGTACGGGGCATGTAGCTGGAGAAAATGCTGCACTGACTGCTAGCTACTACAAATATTAAATAGCTATTAAAATTTTAAGCTGCTAATCTAACAATCGAAAAAAAAACGAGAGGTCTCGCCAAAAGATCTCTCGTTTTTTTCATTTACCTGTTAATTTAGTCCAATTTTATAGATAGCTGTCAGGTTCATTTTCTATTAGTTGCAAATCAGCAAAAGTGCCTCGTACCAAATCAGCTAAAGCCAAAGGTGATAATTCCATCTGTAATCCTCTTTTGCCAGCTGAAACAATAATTGTATCAAAACTTTGTGCGCTTTGATCAAAAAAGGTGGGAAATAATTTTTTCATACCAATTGGCGAACAACCACCTCTAATGTAGCCCGTCAAAGGTTCTAACTCTTTTAAGTGAAGCATTTCAACTTTTTTATTGCCACTAACTTTCGCTAATTTCTTTAAGTCTAATTCGCTACTACCTGGAATAACTGCTACTAATGGGCCAGTCTTATTGCCCATAGCTACCAAGGTTTTAAAAATCTGATTTTCGTCTTGTCCTAATTCTTTGGCAACTTGTTCAGTGCCTACATGCTCTTCGCTCCAAGCATACTCATGCTCAATATATGGAATCTTCTTTTGTTCCACCAAACGAATGGCATTGGTTTTATTGATTTTTTTCTTTGCCACTTGTACCACCTAATCTTTTATTTAGTCAGTTTCATGATGAATTTGTAAAGCATCAATCACCTGGGCTAATAAATCTACTGGTAATTGTCCCGGCGCAGAGGTCTCACCATATGCACCAAAGGTAAATACCGAACCGGTTAGTTCCCCACTTAAGCGAGAAACTTTCCCTAAATCGCCCATCGCCAACACTGCTAATGGCAGGTTATAAAAATTATGCGCTTTTTGAATAATCCCCATCACTCGTAATACATCATTGATATCTTTAGGCATCATCGCTAATTTACCAATATCAGCACCCAATTGATACATCAAACCGACTTTAAATATCATTTCAGGATCCGCTAAAGTTTTTTCAAAATTATGATGACTTAGTATCACCATAGTATGACGTTTTTTTAATTTTTTTAGAAAATGTCGGCCTAAAAATTCAGCTAAATTTAACTCAATATCAATTAAATCAACTAAACCTGATTTTGCAACATTTAAACATAAGTTTTCATAGTCTTTTAATCCAATATCTACTTGTCCACCTTCTGCTAAGGTTCGAAAGGTAAATAATAACTCCTTATTGTGTAATTTATTTTTTAAAATTTGTAACACTGATAGCACTTGTTCTAAGTCTGAATAATTCTCAAAATAATCACAGCGCCATTCAATAATTTCAGCTGCACAATCCTTCACTTTTTCTGCTTGACTAACAATTTCATCAGTCGTTCTCGCGATAATTGGTACACAAATGCGCGGTCGCCGGTATTTTTTTAGTTTTTGTGGATTCATTTTTCACACCCCTTATCTAACAATTTGATAAATAAACACTTTTAGATAATTGCCTTGCTCAAATGTTGGTAAAACTGTAAAATCTATCGGGAGTTGAAAAGTTTGGACTAACTGATAACTTTGAACTTTCCCTTTTAATTCTTGTTCAATCATTTGTTTAAAACGTTTAACGGAAACATTAGCTGCATTTGTAGAAGCAACAATCCAACCTTTTTTGCTCAAAATAGGTAGACTATCAGCAATTAGTTGTCCATAATTTTTGGCAACAGAGAAAACTTTCTTACCATTGCGAGCAAAACTTGGTGGATCTAAAATAATCAAATCAAAGGTTAAGCCCTTTTTTTGCGCATAATGAAAATAATCAAAGGTATCTATTACATGAATTTTCTGACTAGCAGGATCAATCCCATTAATTGAAAACTGCTCTTTAGTTTTTGGCAGACTTCGTTTTGCCAAATCAACGCTAGTCGTTGATAAAGCACCCCCCATAGCCGAAGCAATTGAAAAGGCACCGGTATAACTAAACATGTTTAATACCTTTTTCCCACTTGCAAAACCACTTGCTAAGTAGTTTCTTACTTCTTTTTGATCTAAAAAGATTCCAGTCATCCACCCTTCATTTAAATAGGTAGCATATTGAATCCCATTTTCTTTGATAATTAACGGTTCAGGAGCTGCTTTTCCATAAATATGTTGTGTTTCAGGTAGTGTTGTTTCAAATCGATTTTTTTCATATATACCTAAAGTATCTGGATAAACAGTTAAAAAAGCCTTTAAAATTAATTCTTTTACTTGATAAATCGTTTCGTTATACCACGAGATAACTGCATAACCTTGATAATAGTCAATTGTTATCCCACCAAGGCCATCCCCTTCTCCGTTCACCAAACGAAAAGCCGTTGTTAAATCTTGGCTAAAAAAAGCACTTCTTTTTTGCTTAGCCTTTTGAAATTTTTGGGTAAAAAATGCCTGATCAAATTCACATTTGGTAAGACTTAAAATCCAACCTACCCCTTTATTTTGTTTGCCTAAATAACCTTGAGCAAGCCAGTTGTTTTTTTCATCAACAAAATCTACCCATTGATTCATCAATTTTAAATCAATACAATCTGCTGGCTGAATCAAGGGGTTCCCATTTAAAATACGCTTTTTAGCTTGATTCGTGACTTTTTGTTGATAAATTGCCTTTTGTTTGCTCATCTACTCTACTCCATTCTAAAAATATCTATTAGAAATTATAACATAAAAAATATTGAAACACGACGTTATTAGACTGAATATATCCTATGAATAAATCGTAAAGAATTCCTAAATAATCATGCTTAGCCTTCAAGTTCAATTGACAGTCATAATAGGGATGAGTAAAATAATTAGGAACAGAATTTAGTATTGCAAATTTTTTGCAAATAGAAAGGAGCCTTCCTTTGTTTAAAAAAATCAATTTTAAGTGGGTAAATAAACGCCTCGGTTTTTTCGCGTTATTAGCTGTACTTATGTGGATAAAGAATCTCTTTGCCTATACTGTTGATTTTCATTTATCTTTAGAAAATGCCTTACAGCACTTTATTCTAATTATAAACCCAATCGCAACTACTCTATTGTTACTTTCACTAGGTTTATATATCCGTCGAAAAAAACTTTCCTATAGCGTCATGATGATAATCTATATTTTGATGACTATCTTGCTTTTTGCCAATGCCGTTTATTATCGTGAATTTACCGATTTTATTACAATTAATACCTTTTTAGGTGCTGGAAAAGTTGCTAGTGGCTTAGGAGAAAGTGCCTTAAAACTTTTCCGTCCTTACGATCTTTTATACTGGATCGATGTCATTTTCTTAATTTTTGCATTAGTAACAAAACGAATCAAAATGGATGCACAACCTGTACGTGTGCGGATGGCTTTTGCCTTTTCTACTTTAGCTATCATGATTTTTTCAGGAAATCTATTTTTAGCAGAAAGCGATCGTCCTGAATTATTGACTCGTACTTTCTCAAGAGATTATCTAGTTAAATATTTAGGAATAAATGCATTTACGGCTTATGATGGTATTCAAACCTATCAAACAACACAGGTGCGTGCACAAGCGAGCGCTACTGATATGGATAAAGTGGCTGAGTATGTTAAGCAACACTATGCCAAACCCAATGATCAATTGTTTGGGATGGCCAAAGGGCGCAATGTTATCTATATTCATTTAGAAAGTACACAACAATTTTTAATTGACTACAAACTGAAAGATAAAAATGGCGTCGAACATGAAGTCATGCCATTTATCAATAGTTTGTATCATAGTAATAGTACATTTAGTTTTAGTAATTTCTTCCATCAAGTAAAAGCTGGTAAAACTAGTGATGCCGAAACCTTATTTGAAAATTCATTATTTGGTTTAAACCAAGGAGCACTATTTACTCAACTTGGTGGGAAAAATACTTTTGAGGCTGCACCAAATATTTTGAAACAAACTCAAGGTTATACATCAGCTGTTTTCCATGGAAATTCTGGTACTTTCTGGAATCGTAATGAAACCTATAAACGTTTAGGGTATGATTATTTCTTTGATGCTTCATACTATGATGTTACTGAAGATAATTCATTTCAATATGGCCTGAATGATAAACCATTCTTCCAACAATCAGTAAAATATTTAGAACACTTACAACAACCGTTTTATACTAAATTTATTGCTGTATCGAACCATTATCCATATACTCAATTGAATGGTGATGAAACAGGATTCCCATTGGCAGATACCAAAGATGAAACGATTAATAGTTATTTCTCAACAGCTAATTATATGGATACTGCTGTTCATGAATTCTTTGATTACCTAAAACAAAGTGGTTTATATGATAATTCAATCATCATTCTTTATGGTGATCACTATGGAATTTCTAATGCTAGAAATAAAGATTTAGCCGCATTACTAGGAAAAGATAGAGAGACTTGGAGTAACTTCGATAATGCCCAAGTTCAACGGATCCCATATATGATTCACATTCCTGGTATGACTCAAGGTAAAATTATCGATACGTACGGTGGCCAAGTGGATGCTTTACCAACGTTGCTTCACTTATTAGGGGTCAATACTGAAAAATATATCCAACTAGGACAAGATATGTTTTCACCTGACCACAAACAATTAGTTGCTTTCCGTGATGGTGATTTTGTTACCCCAGAATATACCTACTATGGTGGCGTCTTATATGATAATAAAACTGGTCAAGAAATTACCGAACCATCTAAAGAATTAACTGAGACAATTAATAAATACAAAGATGAAGTTGCTGATCAATTAGCTACTTCCGATAAAATTAATAATGGTGATTTGTTACGTTTCTATACTCAAAGTGGTTTAGAGGCTTTAAATCCTGATAATTACAATTATCTAAAAAATAATGAGCGAATGCTACAAATTGAAAAAGATTTAGGTGATAAATCAACTAGTGTCTACAGTAAACACAATAAAACGTCGCTAGCTGATAGCTATCAAACAAAATCCTATCAAGAGCTCCATCCAAAAGAAACTACGACTACTTCAAGTAGCGAATAAAATAAACCTAAAAAGAACTGTCTAGCAAATGCTGGCAGTTCTTTTTTACTTGATTTATCCAAAGTTATTCATAAAATGTTCATAAAAAACCACTATACTAAATAAAGTAAAGGTGGTGTAATATTATGCAGTGGTTAAAAATGGCAGCGACTATTATCAGTTTTCATAAAAAAAATTTATTCATACTTGCACTTTACCTATTGATTGCAAATATTCTTTTATGGCTATGTGCCATTTTTACAAACAGCTTGCCAAATTTTTTAGATAATCTTATATCAGTATTTAGTAATGAGATAAATCTCAATAAATCAGTATTTATAGATTATTTTTCAAATAGTGAACGCCAGTTTACCTTTTTCTTCACTTGTCTATATGCTATTTTATATCTTAGTTTTTTAATTGGCTTAATATTTATATTCAAAAAACGTGAAAACCAAAGAAGAAAAGAGCAACAGATTTGGATACAAAATGGTGGTACACTGGCCACTTGGCTAATTTTTACTACTAGTGAACTAATTCTTCTCTTAAGTGGTATCTATGTGCTATTATTTTTTCTATTTTATCTTTGCCAACCGCTGATTAGACAATGCGTTTTTGAATTAAACTATTGTTTCTTACACCATATCCAGCAATTTTCATTAAAAGATTTTATCGCTAAGTACTTAACTCAAACAAGTTACTTTCAAATAAAATTACCTGAAAGCAATGCAGGATTATGGCAACTAGTTAAACAACAACTACCAACCACCACTAAATTTCAATGGATTTACTTACAAAACGGTCTGTTTATTATCTTTAGTACTTTTAGCTTACATCTAGTATTACAAGCATTAAGTTATCAAAAAAATAAAAAAGTCTTTTTCAATCAATCTTTCAATAAAAAGATGACTAATCAATCTCTTTAAAAACAGTTAACTTAAAAGTTAGTCAAAAAAACGAGAGATCTTTCCTTCAATTTGTTGGAAAAATCTCTCGTTTGCTTTTTGGATAGAATCTTTTAAACTTTATTCTACAATTTCTACATCAGGGAAAATAATGGTAAATGTCGTCCCTTTTCCTAAAGTGGAATCAACGCTAATTTTCCCTTTATGTAATCTAACTAACTGTTGAACAATTGGCAAACCTAAACCAGATTCACCAAATTTTTTATTTTTTCTAGAAGGATCTACCTTATAATAGCGATCCCAAATATTTTTTTGCTGTTCTTCAGTCATACCAATCCCTGTATCGGTAATACGGATAATTGTTTCTAAATTACCCTTTTCAAGACTTACCGAAATTGTACCATTTTCAGTAAATTGAATCGCATTTTGAATGATATTTACCATAATTTGTACAAATCGATCGTAATCAGCATAGACATCAATTTTCTCTTGCGTCGTTAGGACTAGTTGATCATTAAATTGCTCAGCTTTTGTCTCTAATTGAATTAAAATATTATTTAATGCTTCCGTTGCATTAAATTTTTTAATGACCATTGAAATTTGATTGGTGCGAATCTTTTCATAATCTAAATTTTCACTGACAAGACGAATTAAACGTTCAGTTTCGTTTTTCATTAAATGAATGGCTTTTTCTTTTTGATTTTCTGGAATGGCATGATATTGTAAACCTTCTAGCAGGCCATTGATTGTCGTTAGTGGTGTACGCATCTCATGTGAGGCATCAGCCATAAATTGTTTTCGTCTTTCTTCTTGACGCTCAATTTCTTCATGCGAAGCTTTTAAAGAAACCGCCATTTTATTAAAATCAGCCGCTAACTCATCAAACTCATCACGATCATGCACCGGTAAACTAATATCAAAATTACCATTGGCTACTTCCTTTGTAGCTTTTTTCATCCGATTAATCCGTCTAACTTGGAAAGAAGCATAAAAATAGCTAATAATAAAAGCAAAAATTCCTGAAATGACAAAACCTTTCATTAAATTACTGGTAAATTCTCCAACCGTATCCTCAACATTTTTGGCCGGTTGACTGACAATTAATACCCCAAATTCATTATTCAATAAAAAGGGAACCATTGCATAAGCCGTAATATTCTTTTGACCAAAAATATCTGTATCTAGTGTTACTTGTTGCATCTGTCCTTTAGTTAGCTCAGTCCACTGTTTTTTTGTAATCGGTAGTTTGACTGAAGCTTCTTGGGAAGGATATAAAATTTCCCCTTGACTATTAATAAATACAAACGTTACACTTTGTTGATTTAAAACAGCTTCTGATAGATTTAAAGCATTTTGAACAATGTGATACTGATCTTGATCTTCAGCAAAAACATTCGTAAAACTTTTAGAAATCCGCTCTACTGCCTTTGCATAACCATATAATTGCTGATAATTATTTTGCTCAATGGTATGTCTGGTCATTTGCGTAAAAGCAAAGCCCGTCAAAATAAAGGTAACAGCAATAACTACCCAGAAGGCAATTAATTGTTGGTATAAATATTTCATTCATTCATCCCCGAGTCATCAAACTTATAACCAACTCCCCAAACCGTTTGAATCACTTGTGGGCCAACTTTTTCAATTTTTTGACGTAATTTTTTGATATGAGCATCTACTGTCCGCTCATCACCAAAATATTGATAATCCCAGACTAACTCAAGCAATTGTTCGCGAGTGAAAACTTGTCTAGGCTTTTTAGCCATTGTATAGAGTAAATCAAATTCTTTAGGTGTTAAGCCGGTAATTAGATGATTATTTAAATAGGCTTCCCGTGTTTTTACATTCATTTTAAAATGTGCCGTTTCAATATCATAATCTTCGGATTCACTCGGATTGACATGGGCTTGTTTTTCGGCTATTTCACTTCTTCGATGTAAAGCTTTAATTCTAGCAATCAAAGTCAATGGACTGAAAGGTTTGGTTACATAATCATCTGCTCCAATTTCTAAACCAATGACTTGATCACTTTCAGAATCTCGAGCAGTTAGCATGATAATTGGCACACTGCTGATTTTACGGATTTCTCTTGCTACGACCATGCCATCCATACTTGGTAAATTTAAATCTAAGGTAATCAAATCATATTTATTAGGTTCATTTAAAAAAGCCTCTAACCCTTCTTTACCATCATATTTAAAAGTTGCTTGCCAACCTTCGTTCAAAAAAAACATCTGCATCATTTCAGAAACTGATTCATTATCTTCAATCATTAATATTTCCATAAATTTCACCTCAATACATCATGACTGTTTTTTTATACGCAGTTATTCTTGGTTTTATTATACCTTACTTTAAATCTTAAGACCAATCATACCTAGAGTAACTATAATTTAAAAAGCTTATAAAAAACTTAAATTCACTAAATATTTTTAGGAATCTCTCTGGTTTAGCTTTAATTTAAAAAATGATTATGTTATAATCTTGATTGTAAGTGTTACCCTCTTTTTATAAAAAGGGGGGCGTTACGGATTCGACAGGCATAGTTCGAGCCTGAATTGCGCTTCGTAGGTTACGGCTACGTTAAAACGTTACAGTTAAATATAACTGCAAAAAACAACAATTCTTACGCTTTAGCTGCTTAATAACCAGCATGGCGTGATCCTCTCGGTATCGCCCATGTACTCGAGTAAGGGTCTTATTTAGTAGTGGGATACGTAATAATCATCCGTCTGTTGATTATTAAAGAGATTTTCAGACTAGCTAACTGGTGAGCCTGTCATTCGGCGGACCTTTTAGCAAAACTTAAATAGAACTGACTATGAGCGTAGATTTTTAGGTAGCGATATGTTTGGACGTGGGTTCGACTCCCACCGCCTCCATTGTTTTTTTTAAAAACTTCCATTTAAATCAACGACGAAAGAGGCTAAAGTGATGGTCTCAACTATCCAACGAAAATAGCACGGAGTAAATATTAACAATAATATTTACTCCGTGCTATTTTTTAGTCATCATTGGTTGTAATGTAATCTACACCCAATTCTTTCATTTTATTAAATTGATCATACGGAACCGTCCATGCGCCTACTTGTAGTCCCGCTTGATGGGCTTGTTGTACATTTTGGGCATTTAAAGATTGCCATTTAATATTTACCCCTGAGCGTGAACCTAATTTTTTAGCTTGATCAATGACATGTTGATTTAATTCTTTACTTAAATACATGGTTGAAGATTCAGGTATCATTTTTTTCAACTCTCTCAACGGTTGATAATGAAAAGAGATAAAACGAACGACATGTGCTAATTGATAGTTTCTAATTAAATCGATTAGATTTTGATAAGCCGGTGCATCAAATTCTGAGGTTTTAATTTCAATTACTGGAATTTTATTTTTGGACTTACAAATTGCCAGATAATCTTCGACAGTTGGAATACGTAATTCATTTAAAGCATATTGTTGTGCACCGATTCCTATTAAATGATAGTTAAGTAATTGTTGCGAAAGTAAATTGCTAATCTCCCCACTGCCATTGGTTGTTCGATTTAACGAATCATCATGAATAACTACCCATTGTTTATCAGCTGTCAGATGAATATCTGTTTCAATTGCTTCATAATTAGCTTGTTTAAATGCTGGAATCGAATTTTCTGGTGCAAATTGTTGTCGACCACGATGATTTACATAAATTGGACTTGTATTTTTATTAATAGCCATTTGTAAAACTCCCATCTCTTTTTCACCTGTTATATCCAAATCAACGCTTGCTTTAATCACAATATGATTATCATCAAAATGGACTTTACGTATATCAATAGTTTGTTGCCAAAATTTTTCATCACTTAATTGATCAGTATTATACCTAACCAAATCGTCTTTGCCTTTGCGTTTGGTCCATACATCAAAATTTACCGCACGTATCCGCTCGTTTTTATTTAAGGTAAGTTGGATTTGATATTCTCCTAACTCAGGATTTTTAGGGATCAGTTGATAATTAATAATTTTCAAAATATATTTTGGAATAAACAACGAATGATTTAGTAATGTAGCATTAATTAAGCTATTTGTTGAGCGATTAGATAGTAGATAGCCAATATAATTCCCTTCCGCATAATTGTCATGTGTTTGATTAGAAAAATGAACAACAAAGTCTCTTGGAGATATTTGTTTAAACGGATACTGTTGTAAATCTAGTATGCCCTTTTTTTGTTGCCAAATAGCCAGATGATAGTTTTGATATTTATCAGCTGAATTTACTAGTTGAATGCGACAACTAAACTTTCCATCATCAATCAGGCTATAATCAAAAGTTGCAGCTTCAATGACATCATTTTTTTCAAAACCAATTTGCTCTTGCTGTGAATAATCATACCACTTCTTGTGTTGTACAGATTGAATAATGGACTTTAAACGCCGAGATAAAAACAAATTTGCTGGTTTATTTTCTATCTTTGGCCTTGGTAAAGCAGCGTTTAGTTGTGACTTTTTTATCACAGGTAAATCAAGTATACCATGCAACGGTTTATATTGATAATTTCCATCTTCTGTCATTACAACTACCATCTGCTGCCAATGCAAAGCTTTTTTTACCTGTTGAAAAAATTTAGTCTGAATCACAAACGTTTTATCCGCAAGCCGCTTAGCTGGAATTTCATAAATATGTTTTAATGTATCATCATAAAAGATAACAGATACAAATTTAGCTTGTATGGAAATTGGCACGTCAATATAACCTGTATAAAAATCATTTTTATTATTAGGTTTATGTTGAAAAAATTGAATTCCACTAGCAAACATTGATTTTTTCTCAGTAATTTTTTCATTATTTAACTGCTGTGAAATACGCAAAATATTGGGATCTTTTTTATCTTTAAACGGAACTTCTTTTACCTTCTTTTCATGGAAAAAAGGCAATCGAAATGCTGCACCATATTGACTTGT
>DYWZ01000087.1 GCA_020742395.1 Enterococcus columbae | reverse complement strand
TTTGAGTCTACTTGATCAATTAATTCATCAAGCATTACAAAATGAAGTCATTGAAGATACTACTTCTGCTAAAGAACGTTTAACTGGTGAAATCATGGATTATTTAACACCACCACCATCAGTGATTAATGCTTTTTTTGCACAACATTATTCAAAGTCGCCTGAAGAAGCCACTGATTATTTTTACGCATTATCTAAAAATAATGATTACATTAAAACACGTGATATTGCTAAGAATATTGTTTTTCCAGTTTCGACAGAATATGGTACATTAGAAATTACGATCAATTTATCGAAACCAGAAAAAGATCCAAAAGAAATTGCAGCAGCTCGTAATGTAAAAGCGACGAATTATCCGAAATGTATGTTGTGTATGGAAAACGAAGGTTATCAAGGTAGAATTAATTATCCTGCCCGCACCAATCATCGAATTATTCGGATGAATTTAGATGGTGAAAGTTGGGGCTTCCAATATTCCCCATATGCGTATTATAATGAACATTGTATTATCTTAGCTCAAGAGCATCGACCAATGAAAATTGATCGTAATACCTTTAATCGTTTATTGAGAATTGTTGAAGTTTTACCGCATTATTTTGTGGGGTCAAATGCCGATTTACCAATTGTTGGTGGTTCCATTTTAACGCATGATCACTATCAAGGCGGACGCCATGTCTTTCCAATGGAGAAAGCTCCAATTGAAAGAAAATTTACCTTAACCAATCATCCAGCTGTGGATGCTGGGATAGTCAAATGGCCAATGTCAGTGATTCGTTTGCAAGCGAAAGACAAGCAAGCTTTAGTAGAGGCAGCTAGCGAGATTTTAGATAAATGGCGTCAATATTCTGATTATAGTGTACAAGTAGTAGCTAAAACGGAAGATGGCACGTTACATCATACGATTACACCGATTGCTCGACGTAAAGAGGATTACTATGAATTGGATTTGGTCTTAAGAGATAATAATACTTCTGATGAATTTCCAGATGGCATTTTCCATCCACATCAAGAAGTTCACCATATCAAAAAAGAAAATATTGGTTTAATTGAAGTGATGGGCTTAGCAGTCTTACCGCCAAGATTAAAAGATGAATTAAAAGAAGTAGAAAAATATCTATTAAATGAAGAAAATACTATTGCCGATTATCATCAAAAGTGGGCTGAAGCAATTAAAGCTAAACATCAACTAACTAAAGAGAATGTTGAATCAATCATTCAAGAAGAAGTTGGTCAAGTGTTTGCTAAAGTGCTTGAAGATGCTGGTGTATTTAAACGTACACAAGCAGGACAACAAGCGTTCCAACGTTTTATTGATACATTATAAAAATTGAAAGGTGAGTGGGAGTATGGCCACAATTAAAGATATTGCACAACAAGCAGGGGTCTCTCCTGCCACCGTTTCTCGTGTACTAAATTACGATATGGAATTATCTGTAAGTCAAGATACGCGACAAAAAATCTTTGAAGTAGCAGAAAAATTGAATTATACCAAACATAAAAATAAGAAAAAAGAAGTGATGACCTTTCGTTTAGTTCAGTGGTATGATAGCGAAGAAGAATTGGCCGATTTATATTATTTAGCAATTCGACTAGGCATTGAAAAAAAAGCTGAAGAATTAAACATTGGATTGTTAAAAGAATCTTTACATCATCTTTCTGATCAATCAACTGATGGGATCATTGCTTTGGGAAAATTTGAGGCTCAAGAAATTCAGTTACTTCAGGCTAAAAATGAACCAATCTTATTTGTTGATTCAGATGAATTATTACATGGTTATAATTCCTTAGTAGTCGACTTTGAGCAAAGTATTGCCCAAGTTGTAGATTATTTTGTAAAAACCAATCATCAGAAACTTGGTATTTTAAGTGGAATTGAATATACAAAGTCCAATCAACATCAAATTGAAGATCGCCGATTAGTTTATTTTAAACAGGCTTTGGAAAAATTAAAATTAACCGATGAGGCGACTTACTTACAGGCACCATTTTCTGTAGAAGATGGTAAAAGAGTAGTATCAACTTATTTACAGAATCATCAAGATTTTCCAACAGCACTTTTTGCTTCAAGTGATGCATTAGCCATCGGAGCCATGCAAGCAATTAGCGAATATGGGTTAAAAGTGCCTGAAGATGTCTCCATTATCGGCTTTAATGATATTTCGGTTGCTAAGTACGTAAATCCTAGCTTATCAACGGTACGTGTGAATACTGAATGGTTAGGAGAATTAGCCGTCAATACATTAATTGATTTGATAAAAGAAGAAGCACCTGTTGCTAGAAAAATTACGATTGCAACAGAATTAATTGTCCGTGAATCAACACGAAACTAATAAAAATCAAAGTAAGTATTTGTTTACTAAAAACGGCTCTTTGTCAAATTAGACTGATGAGTTTTACAAAAGGAAAGAGCAGAGATAGACAGCGGTTTGCTATCTCTGCTCTTTTTGTTATTTTGATTCAATTAAACCATTCATCAGAAACAGTCTTAATTTCATGTTCATAAATGATCGAAATCCGTAACTAACCCGTTTTAAAGTTTTTATATGTGTATTCTTGGCTTCTATTTTGCCATTAGAATAAGGATAGATCAGTGCGTTTCTTATCCCTTTAGGATTTGCGAGTAAATGTGGTGGGCGAGGGAACCCGATTCAGTGAGCCTTTTAGGCTTAGGCCGGTAAAAGAGGCTTTCAGCCGAAGAACAAACCTCCAGTTCACACTGGAGGTTTTGATTGGTATAATTTAGTTTTCAGTTTGAGTATCTTTTTTGTGATATAATGAATTGATTGTTATTAATTTTTAAGTTAGCTATCTTTGATATTTTATGTAGTTTTGATTAACAAAAATAGGTGAATGGATAGCAAAATAGCATTAATTTTCTATTTGATTTATTTAAGCTGAAAGTTGATTTTATGAAATTTTAGCTAGTATTTACTAGTATTGAGTATTGTTGTACAATAGTAAGGAATTTGTAAAGGTAGGGAAAGAAAATGAAAATATTAGCAATCGATACTTCTAACCAAACCTTAGCGGTTGCATTATGTGAAGATCAAAAGCTATTAGGACAAATCCAGACAACGATTAATAAAAATCATAGTACCACTTTAATGCCAGCAATCGAATTTTTAATGCAACAATTAAAAATAGCACCAAGCGAGTTAAAGCGTATAGTGGTTGCTAAAGGTCCTGGTTCTTATACAGGATTACGAATAGGTGTAACAACTGCTAAAACTTTGGCTTACACTTTAGATTGCGAGTTGGTGGGGATTTCAAGTTTAAAAACTTTAGCTGCAAATTGTGTTGATCGTAAAGAATTAATTATTCCATTATTTGATGCACGTCGAAATAATGTGTATGCAGCAGTTTATCAATGGCAAAACGGTGTCCTTCAAACAGTGATGGCTGATTGTCATATTGCTTTTGATCAATTGATGAATCAATTTAAAGATCAAGAGGTATTTTTTGTGGGTGAAGATGTTCAAAAATTTAAAGAACAAATCATCAATGGCATGCCTAATGCAACAATCAATACCTGGGAAGCTTGGCAATATCCGCAGGCTAGTCAATTAGCACAGTTAGGTAGTCTTCTTGAGCAATCAGAAGAAATTCATAGTTTTTTACCAAGTTATTTGAAACGGGTGGAAGCCGAAGAAAAATGGCTATTAACCCATAAAGATGAGGCTGAAACAAATTATGTGGAAAAAATCTAAATCGCTTTTTCATTCCCTTTTATTGCGAAATCATCGATCCTATCAAGCAAAAACGAAGCAATTCAAAGAAAAAGAGTTACTGATTCGCGAAATTTTTGCGACTGATATGAAAAGTTTGCTAGATATTGAACGTGTAGTTTATGAAGGTGATTTACCGTGGACAAGAAGTACTTTTCTATATGAATTATATTCTAAAAAGCCCCATCTTTATCTTGGTGTGTTTGATGAACGAAAGATGGTCGCTTTTATTGGCTTGCGTGTTGATAAAAAGGATGGACATGTTACGAATTTTGCAGTATTACCGAATTATCAAAATTTAGGTATTGGCACCTTTTTACTTAAGGAAGTGCAACATTTTGCACAAATCAAGTTTTGTGAACAACTAAGTTTAGAAGTGCGCGTCACCAATTTAGATGCGCAACGCCTGTATCGACGTTTTGGTTTTGTTTCCCAAAAAATTTTAGAAAATTATTATGATAAATACCAAGAAGATGCTTTAGAAATGGTGAAGAATTTACATGATTATTAGTTTGACCTATCTTGATGGTAATGTAGCAATAAATAATGATCAACAATTATTACCAGACGATTTTCAACAAGTAAAAGCTGTTTATGAATTGGCTCAAATAAGTTATCCTCATGGTGCACCTTGGCAAGAAAATCAGTTTATTTTAGATGTCCAATCAGATCAAAGTATTTATTTTTGTGTGTATGAACACAATCAACTAATTGCCTTTTTGAGTTTTCGACTAATGTTTGATCAAATAGAAATTGACCATGTTGTGGTTCATCCGAATTGGCAAAACAAGCATATTGCCCAACAATTATGTCAACGATTATTTGAATATGCTACAAAACATGAAGTAGTGGAAATTTTTTTAGAAGTAAGGCAAAGTAACTATAAAGCTTATCAATTATATCAAAAGGTAGGTTTTGAACAAATTGCCATCAGAAAGGCATATTATCATGCACCAATAGAAGATGCATTAATAATGAGAAAAACGATAGGAAAGGTTGATTAACCAAGTAATGGATGAATTAATTTTAGCAATCGAAAGCTCATGTGATGAAACAAGTGTTGCCGTTGTTCGTAATGGAGAAGAAATTCTTAGTAATATTGTTGCTTCTCAAATTAAAAGTCATCAACGTTTTGGTGGAGTAGTACCAGAAGTTGCTAGTAGACATCATGTTGAGCAGATTACACTTTGTATGGAAGAAGCACTAACAACGGCTAAAGTTAGCCCAAATGACTTAACAGCAGTAGCAGTAACTTATGGACCGGGTTTAGTCGGTTCGTTATTAATTGGCCTTTCAGCGGCTAAAGCATTTGCATTTGCGCATAACTTGCCATTATTGCCAATTAATCACATGGCAGGACATATCTATGCAGCTAGATTTGTTAAACCATTAGTTTTTCCACTAATGGCTTTATTAGTGAGTGGGGGACATACTGAATTAGTTTATATGCAAGCTGATGGTCAATTTGAAATTATTGGTGAAACGCGCGATGATGCGGCCGGAGAAGCTTATGACAAAGTTGGTCGTGTTTTAGGGTTAACCTATCCTAGTGGTAAAGAAATTGATCAGCTAGCTCATCTTGGAGAAGATGTCTTTCATTTTCCAAGAGCGATGATTAATGAAGAAAATTATGATTTTAGCTTTAGTGGTTTAAAAAGCGCCTTTATTAATTTGGTGCATAATGCCAAACAAAAAGGGGAAAGTTTATCCAAAGCAGATTTAGCCGCTAGTTTTCAAGCCAGTGTAGTCGAAGTGTTAGTGACAAAAACCATTCGTGCTTGCCAAAATTATCCAGTCAAACAGCTCATTTTAGCTGGTGGTGTAGCGGCTAATCAAGGACTACGTTCAGCTTTAATAAACGCGGTAGAAAATCAACTATCAGATGTTGAATTGTTGATTCCGCCACTTCGATTATGTGGAGATAATGCGGCAATGATTGCCTCTTATGCCCATGTGGCACTTAAGAAAAAAGAGTTTGGACAAATGTCAGTTAATGCTTTACCATCTTTGGCATTTGAACGAATGACTGAGTAAAAGGATAGAATATGGAAAAAATATTAATTAGCATTGTTACTCATAATAGTGAAGATATCTTTCGTACGCTTGATGTCTTGGCACATGAAATTGGGCAAGATGATCGTTTTAAAGTAGTCGTGTATGATAACGCCTCTGAAACAAATTATTGTAAACGCCTGGTAAAATATTCATTTATAGAACTAATTTGTGCAAAAGAAAATCAAGGATTTGGTCATGGACATAATCAGGTGATTTTAAACTCTCAGGCCGAGTACGCTTTTATATGTAATCCTGATATTTTAGTAACCAAAGAGACTTTATTACACATGCGCCAATTAATTGAACGTGAAAATATTGTTGCGGTAAGTCCAAAAGTTTTAAACGAAGATGGGACTACTCAATACCTAGTACGCCAACGCTTAAGTGTTTTTGACTATTTTTTACGTTTTATTCCTTTTAAAAAGATGAAACAGCTTTTTGATCGAAGACTATCGGCCTATGAATGCCGTGATTTACCAGATGATAAATGTAGTATTATTAAAATGGGATCAGGATGTTTTATGTTAGTGTCGGTGGCTGCATACAAACAAATTGCCGGATTTGATGAACGCTTTTTCATGTATTTCGAAGATAATGATTTTTGTTTGCGGCTAAATCAAACGGGTGGGCAAATATTATATTCTCCTTTTGATCAGGTTGTTCATTTATATGGAAAAGGGGCCCATCGTAATCGAAAATTATTCTTAATCTTTATGCAGTCGATGTTTAAATTCTTTAATAAATGGGGATGGAAGTGGTTCTAATGCAACCGTATGTTGTTTTAGTTTTATATCAAACGTTATGGGACGAAGTAGTCGCTAAAGATTTATTAGCTAAATGGTTAACGCAAAATCGACTTGCTGGCTTACTCATTTATGATAATAGTCCAAAAGCACAACAGCATCCAGATTTTCATTTGCCCAAAGTAACTTATCAACATCATCCTGAAAATTTAGGTATAACGATAGCCTATCAAACTGCTTATGCTAATTTAGCACAAGAGATTAATTGGTTGATGCTTTTAGATCAAGACACCCAACTTACCGAGGATTATCTTAAGCAGGCCGAGCAAGTAATAAAAACTAATCATTCAAATTTAGCAGCAATTGTGCCTAAGGTTTTTGCTGATAATAGGCAAATTTCACCGATTGCGGCTGATCAATATATTCGATCAGGTTTTCAAGAAATTGCTAGTGGTATCACTAACAACCGTATTATGGCAATTAATTCCGGAAGCATCTGGCAACGGGATTTTTTAGATATGATTGGTGGCTTTAATTCAAAATTTCCTTTAGATTTTCTTGATCATTGGCTTTTTTATATGGTTTATCAAAAACAATGGCAAGTAGCAATTTTGAATACGCACTTATTACATGACTTATCGGTATTTAATTATGATAAGGTTTCAACAGTGCGTTATCAATCAATCCTTAGTGCTGAAAGTCAATACTATCGCTTATATGAAACCAAATGGTTAGCCCATCACCAAAAACAATTACTCAAACGTATGGTTAAACAATTTTTAACTGTAAAAAATCGCCGAATATGGAAACTAACCTTTAAAGCTTATTGGCAATTATCTAAAGAAAGGAATAAATCATGATTTCTGTTTGTATGGCGACTTATAATGGCGCTACGTTTATTCGTGAGCAGGTGGATAGTATTTTACTTCAACTCACGAATTCAGATGAATTACTCATTTCAGATGATGGCTCAACTGACGAAACGCTAACAATTTTAAAAGAATACCAGCAAAGAGATGCTCGAATAAAAATACTTGCCGGGCCAAAACAAGGCGTGATTGCTAATTTTTCTTATGTTATTAGTCAATCCAAAGGCGACTACATCTTTTTGGCTGATCAAGATGATATTTGGTTACCTAAAAAAGTAGCTAAGACCATTGAAGTGTTTCAACAAAATCCCAATTGTTTATTAGTTTTAAGTGATTTGAAAATTGTAAGTTCTGATTTACAAGAAATTTATCCCTCTTATTTTGCACATAAGCAAGTGAGAACCGGATTTTATGCTAATGTTTTGCGAAATACCTATATCGGTGCAGGTATGGCTTTTAAAAAAGAATTAAAAGAAAAAATATTACCTATTCCTAAAAATGTGCCCATGCATGATATGTGGATTGGGTTACTTGCAGAGCCAAAGGTTAAATTATTAACCACACCTTTAACCCTTTATCGGCGCCACGAACAAAATGCGAGTGAGCTACACACTAAAGCTAGCCGTCTACAACAACTTAAATGGCGGAAGAATTTGCTTTATTACCTAGGCAAACGTAAATGGTTGAAAAAATAATTTTACATTTTTGTATCAAAATCTAGATTTATATGACAAATTGCTAATTCCATGAGATAATGCAATAGTGAAAAAAATTTTGAAGGAGTTTTTTTAATATGAAAGGAATTATTCTAGCTGGAGGTAGTGGTACGCGTTTATATCCATTAACTCGTGCAACCTCAAAACAATTAATGCCAATTTATGATAAACCAATGATTTATTATCCAATGTCAACATTGATGTTAGCAGGGATTAAAGAAATCTTGATTATCTCAACACCACAAGACACTCCACGTTTTGAAGAGTTATTTGGCGATGGTCATGAGCTAGGAATCCATATCGAATACGCTGTTCAACCAAGTCCAGATGGTTTGGCCCAAGCCTTTATTATCGGTGAAGAATTTATTGGTGATGACAGTGTATGTCTAGTATTAGGTGATAATATTTATTATGGTGGCGGTCTTTCTAAAATGTTACAACGTGCCGCTAGCAAAACAGAAGGAGCAACTGTCTTTGGTTATCATGTCAATGATCCAGAACGTTTTGGTGTCGTTGAATTTGATGAAAATATGACAGTTATCTCTATTGAAGAAAAACCAGAAAATCCTAAATCAAATTATGCGGTAACGGGTCTTTATTTCTATGATAATGACGTTGTTGAAATTGCCAAAAACATTAAACCATCTGCTCGTGGTGAATTAGAAATTACCGATGTCAATAAAGTATACTTAGAACGCGGTAAATTATCTGTTGAAGTAATGGGACGTGGTTTTGCTTGGTTAGATACAGGAACACACGAATCATTATTGGAAGCATCAACTTTTATTGAAACAATTGAAAAACGTCAAAATCTAAAAGTGGCTTGTTTAGAAGAAATTGCTTATCGTATGGGATATATTGATAAAGAGCAATTAGTTGAATTAGCCCAACCATTAAAGAAGAACCAATATGGTCAATACTTATTACGTTTAGCAGCGCAAAATTAGGAGGCATAAACGGTGAAAGTTTTTAATACAAAATTACAAGATGTTAAAATAATTGAAATGGATGTTTTCGGTGACCATCGTGGTTTCTTCACTGAAAGCTATTCGAAAGCTAAATTTTTGGAACATGGTTTAGACTATGATTTTGTCCAAGATAATCACTCATTATCTAGCCAAGCTGGTGTTTTACGTGGCTTACATTTCCAAAAAGGTCAAGCGGCCCAAACTAAGTTAATTCGTGTCGTTACCGGTGCGGTTTTAGATGTGATTGTCGATATTCGAAAAGGCAGCCCAACCTATGGACAATGGGAAGGTTATATTTTATCAGAACATAACCATCGTCAATTATTAGTGCCAAAAGGCTTTGCCCATGGTTTTGTTACCTTAACTGACAATGTGAATTTCATGTATAAATGTGATAATTATTATAATGCTCCAGCAGATGGGGGGATTGCTTTTGACGATCCAGATTTAGCTATTAATTGGCCAATTGATCTTTCAAAAGCAATTTTATCTGAAAAAGATAAAAAACATCCAACATTGAAAGAATTTGAAGCAGAAAATCCATTTGTTTATGGAGAAATATAAGGAGACTAATATGAAGAAAATTATCGTTACAGGCGGTGCCGGATTTATCGGTTCAAACTTTGTACATTACGTTGTAAACAATCATCCAGAGGTTCATGTGACTGTTTTGGATAAATTAACTTATGCTGGAAACGAAAAGAATTTAGCTGGTTTACCAGAAGATCGTGTGAAATTAGTAGTCGGTGATATTGCTGATGCGAAATTAGTTGATGAATTAGTAAAAGAAACGGATGCAGTAGTGCACTATGCAGCTGAATCACATAATGATAATTCATTAAAAGATCCATTTCCTTTCGTTCAAACCAACCTTATCGGCACATATACTTTGATTGAAGCATGTCGTAAATACAATGTACGTTTCCATCATGTTTCTACTGATGAAGTATATGGTGACTTACCATTACGCGAAGATTTACCTGGACATGGTGAAGGAGAAGGTGAAAAATTCACAGATAAAACACCTTACAATCCATCAAGTCCTTATTCTTCAACTAAAGCAGGTTCAGATCTTTTAGTTAAAGCCTGGGTGCGCTCATTTGGTTTACAAGCAACGATTTCAAATTGCTCAAATAACTATGGTCCTTACCAACATATTGAAAAATTCATCCCACGTCAGATTACCAATGTCCTAAGTGGCATTCGTCCAAAATTGTATGGTGATGGTAAAAATGTTCGTGACTGGATTCACACGAACGATCATTCTTCAGCCGTTTGGGCCATTCTTACGAAAGGTCGCATTGGTGAAACTTACTTAATCGGTGCTGATGGTGAAAAGAATAATAAAGAAGTAATCGAATTAATTCTTGAGTTGATGGGACAAGATGCGAAAGCTTATGATCACGTGAATGATCGTCCTGGTCATGATTTACGCTATGCGATTGATTCTCGTAAATTACGTGAAGAACTAGGTTGGGAACCACAATTTACTAACTTCAGAGATGGTTTAGCAGATACTATTAAATGGTATACAGAAAATCGTGATTGGTGGCAAGCTGAAAAAGATGCTGTTGAAGCAAATTATGCGAAAAACGGTCAATAATAGTCCTGATTTTAAAAAAACTTAATAAGAACTTTTAAAAAGGCTACTCATGAATTGAAAGAGTTAGCCTTTTTAAACGATTGAATAGAAAGTCATATAAAAATTTAACTGATGAAGGAGTAACTAGCATGATTTTATTAACTGGCGGCAATGGCCAATTAGGAACAGAATTACGTCATCTTTTGGATGAAAAGGGCATCGAATATGTTTCAACTGATGCCAAAGAAATGGATATTACCGATGCTCAAGCTACAATGAAATTTATCGAAGAATTAAAACCAACCGTGATTTACCACTGTGCGGCTTACACAGCTGTTGACAAAGCGGAAGATGAAGGTAAAGAACTTGATGAAAAAATTAATGTCGATGGTACACGGAATGTGGCGCTAGCAGCCAAAGCCGTTGGTGCTACCTTAGTCTACATTAGTACAGACTATGTTTTTGATGGCACCCTTAAAGATGGTGAGTACGAAGTAGATGCACCAGTGAATCCACAAAATGAATATGGACGTACAAAAGCCTTAGGAGAACAAATAGTTCAAGAAATTATGGATAATTACTATATTATTCGTACATCTTGGGTATTTGGTAAATATGGTCACAATTTTGTTTTCACTATGCAAAAATTAGCTCAAACTCGTGATGAATTAACGATTGTCAATGACCAATATGGTCGCCCAACTTGGACTAGAACATTAGCTGAGTTTATGTATTTTGTAATTGATCAAAAAGCACCATTTGGTATCTATCACTTATCTAATGACAATGCTTGTACTTGGTACGACTTTGCCAAAGAAATTTTAAAAGATACTGATGTGAAAGTTTTACCAGTAACTTCTGAACAATTTCCACAAAAGGCTAAACGTCCACAATATTCAGTAATGGATTTATCTAAAGCCAAAGCACTAGGCTTTAATATTCCAACCTGGCAAGAAGCGCTAGCAGGCATGCTAGCTAGCTTGGATTAATTGGTGGAGGAGAAAATGAGAAAAAAAGTAACAAAAATATTGGTTACATTGGGTACTATTTTTTCTATTGGAATGATTGAAAATCATGTGAGTGAATTTCCATCCAATTTAATTGCTTCGAATAATTTATCTGTACTATATGCGGATGAAGCAAATTTTCAATTAAGCGGTCAAATAAAAAATGTTAATCAAGTTAATGGTACATTTGATGTGCAAATTTATGCTCAACATAACAATGGAATTAAAGAAATAAAAGTCCCAATTTGGTCCGCAAAAGATCAGAACGATTTAAAATGGTATGATGCACAAAGACAGTCAGATGGCAGTTATATTGTACACATGAATATCAGTAATCATAAATACAATCGTGGAATGTATACAACACACGTTTATATGTATGGGAATGATGGAAGTGTTCATGCTATATCATTAGGTCAAACGGAAATTCCAGCTATTCCAGCACAATTAACAGGAACAATTACAAATGTTAATAAAGATAGTGGTAGCTATGATGTAGTAATTAATGCAACTCATGGATCAGGTGTGCGAGAAGTAAGAGTACCAATTTGGTCCAAGGCTAATCAAAGTGATATTAAATGGTATCAAGCAACAAAACAAGCAGATGGCAGCTATATAGTGCATATGAATATCAATAATCATAACTATAATCGTGGAATGTATACAACACATGTTTATATGTATGGAAATGATGGAAGTGTTCATGCTATATCATTAGGTCAAACGGAAATTCCAGCTATTGCAACACAATTAACAGGAAAAATTACAAATGTTAACAAAGATAGTGGTAGCTATGATGTTGTAATTAATGCAACTCATGGAACAGGTGTGCGAGAAGTAAGAGT
>DYWZ01000086.1 GCA_020742395.1 Enterococcus columbae | reverse complement strand
GATAACGTGAGTATCAAACGAATTGCTTTTAATTTTAAGAACACAGAAAATGCAATCGCAACAGATTGTAATGGGCAATTAGATGGCGAAACAGAAATGCAAACAGTAGTAAAAAAATGTGGAGCGGCAGAAGTAAAATCAAAATCTAAACCAATCAATATGACGGTAACAATTACTGCGCATGTACCGATGGAAGTTTATCGACGTTTCAATGGATTGAAACAAGATGAACGTATTAAACCAGGCATTTACTCTTACGGTCCTGATTCCGTAGGCGAAGATTTCTCACTTGCTGCAGAGATCGTGGATGACTTCGAAGAAAATAGCAAGTTAGTTGGTATGTTAGCATGCACTTCAAATACAGGATTAACATTTTCTATTGAAAATGGCGCGGATGAAGTAGCTGCGTTAGAACTAGAAACAAAAGTTATGCAAGATGAATTTGGTAAATTCTATCATGAAGCAATTGTTGCAGAACTTGAAGAAGACTTAACAGATCAATGGATGACGAATCTATCTGCTGATGTGATTAAAAAGAGTTCAACAACCACTACTACAACGACTACAGAACGCCCTAAAACGCCCCAAAATCTGACAGCCGTTTATGATGCAGAGAAAATGACTGTCACTGTGACGGCGGACTGTCCAGATGGGGCGACTTCAGCAAAAGCATACAAAGATCATGTTGATTCGGGTGCAGCTTATATTGTTGACGGAAAGATCACAAAGACTTTTAGTAACGTTGAGGATGGCGTAACACATATTTATGGTTTGAGCGCCATATATGGTGATGTAGAGTCAGAAACCACAGAAAAAGAGTATACGGCTATTATCGAAGCTAAAATCTTAACTGTGGATGAATATGTTCCTGGAACAAGTACATGGGTTACTGGTACTTATCAAGGGACATTAGCAAAAAAAGTTGGCATATACGTCAATGGTGAAAAGATTTATGCTGTACCAATGGCCCAAGAAGAGAGACCAAAATTTAAATATTACAGAAAAGGAATACTAGCAACCGATACTGTAAAAGTTTGGCTAGCAACTGCAGACGATAAAGAACTAGATCAAGCAGATGTGCCAATTAAACACGAAGAAAAAATGGAGGAATAACAATGAACGAAGATTACTCAAAAATTGAATTAAACGATGGAACAATTTTAAATTTAGAACCTAAGCTGAATATCAAGAAATTGTTGATGATCAATAGAGATTTTAACACAGACGAGTTTGCAAAAATGTCGATGGGAAAAGGCTCTATGGATATTACAGTTATTCAAGGTGCAAAAGCCGTATATGTAGCTTATCGTCAAGCGAACATGGTCGATTACATTTCATTCGATGAATTTATCGATAAATGGGATTTTGATATGGAGGTTGCGGTAGCTGTATACAGTACTATGATGTTCAAGCAAGCACGGGATGCCTATCAAAAAGAATTCGAAAAAGCAAATAAGGAAAAAAAGCTTCAAAAGTAAAAATGCCAAAGCTCTTAGTTGAAACGTGGGTCGATGTCTATTCGATGTTGACCGACGTTTTTTCTATGCCTTCAGATTTGGTTTTAAGCGATATCTGTTTAGATGACATTTTGCAAATGGCTTACAACAAGAGTGCTTATGAAGGATGGAAAAACTATGCAATAAACCAATCCCAGAAAAACTAAAGAAAGGAGGTAAAAAATGGCTAAAAAGAGAACAGAAGCAGAAGTAACTTTCATAGCTAACGATGACGGATTGAAATCTACGTTAAAAGAAATCAGCGCTGAATTAACTAAAAATAGAGCTGAGTTGAAACTGGAACAAGCTCAATTACAACAGACTGGTTCTGAATCAGACAAGTTAGGAAGTAAATTATCTTCTTTAGAGAGGCAGTATGAATTACAAAGTCAAAAAGTTGAAGTAACTAGCCAACGTTTAGCCAATGCCAAAAAATATTATGGAGAAAATTCCACCGAAGTTCAGAAACTTGAGAGAGAACTGATTAATCAACAAACAGCGCAACAACGTTTGGCAAACGAAATTGATAAAACGAGTAATGCACTAGCTCAAGCAAAAGGCGAAATACAGACGTATGAGTCTACAATGCAACAGTTGGATAGTGAACAGAAAAATGTTCAAGCTAGCGCTTCTCTGATTGAATCCGAATATAAAAAATGGCAAGCAACTGCTGGTCAGTCTGCTACCGAATCTGAAAAATTAGCGAAAGCGCAAGAGTACGTTTCTCAACAATCTGAAAATGCAGAGAAAACAATAGATATCCTGAGACGACAGTTAGAAGCTACACAGTCTGAGTTTGGTGCTACATCCACAGAAGCAATGCAGATGGAAGCGAAGCTTAATGATGCTGAACGTGAATTTGAAGAGTTAGGACAAGCTGCTAAAAATGTAGATACAACTAACTTGGACGATATCGGAAGCAAAATAGATATGAATAATTTAATGGAAGCTTCTGACGTTTTAAGCGACATTGGCGATAAGCTTACAGAATTAGGGAAACAAGCAGTGGACTCAGCTAACAGTGTAGGTAGTTCCCAGAGTAAGATACAAGCTAATTTTGGTTTGACTAAACAAGAGGCTGAAGAATTAACGAATGTAGCCAGAGACATTTATTATAAAGGGTTTGGAGAATCGTTAGATCAGTCCACAGATGCATTGATTTTGGTAAAGCGTAATTTAGGCGATTTAAATAATCAAGATTTACAAAATATCACGGAACAAGCTATGGTGCTAGAAAACACCATGGGTGCTGATATGGATGAAACTTTACGTGGTGTAAATGGTTTAATGGTCAATTTTGGCTTAAGCGCTCAAGATGCAATGGATTTAATGGTTTCTGGTACTCAAAACGGTTTAGATAAAACGCATGAATTAGGCGACAATATGGCAGAATATAGCCAATTATGGAGTCAAATGGGATATTCAGCTGATGAAACGTTCGGAATGCTTCAAAATGGTTTAGATGCGGGTGCTTATAACCTTGATAAAGTCAATGACTTAGTTAAGGAAATGGGAATATCGTTAACAGATGGTCGATTTGAGCAAAACATGGATATGTTTAGTGAAAGTACTAGAAAAGCTTTTGAAGAGTGGAAAAATGGCGGAGGAACACAAAAAGACGTTATTAATTCCATGATTCAAGATTTTAGCAATATGGATGGTCAATACGACCAATTAAATAAAGCTTCGACAATTTGGTCTGCACTTGGCGAAGATAACGCGATGAAAGTTGTCCAATCTTTGACTGATGTTAACCATACATTTGATGATGTTAGTGGATCTGCACAAAAAATGAATGAAGATTCTACTACTCCGTTACAAGAATTAAACGGAAAAATAGCTGAATTAAAGGATTCATTAGCTCCTATAGGCAACACAATCATAGATGCACTCGAACCAGTAATTGATTTTCTAGGAAAGATGGCTAATGCGTTTAATAGTCTTCCACAACCAGTACAGGATTATGCCGTAGCGATTGGCGGATTGACTGCTGCATTTACTTTATTAATGCCAATAATAGTTGGCTTCATGGCTCTAGGTGGTCCTACTACATTAATAATAGGAGCAGTTATTACTGCTATTGCTGGAGTTATAGCAATTATAAAAAACTGGGGTGCAATTACTGACTGGTTTAAGGGAATATGGAGTAAATTCACTGATTGGTTGGGTGGTACTTGGGAAAGTATAAAAGAAGGTGCCTCATCAGTTTGGGATGGAGTCAAAGAAACCTGGTCTGGATTTGTAGATTGGGTTCAAGATATTTGGCAAGGCGTTTCTGACTGGTTTGGAGATTTATGGAGCGGATTAGTTGAAGGAGCTTCCAACATCTGGCAAGGAGTCCAAGAGACTTGGCAAACATTCGTTGATTGGGTTTCAAATATTTGGAACGGAGTCAAAGAAGTATGGTCGATTATTTGGGCAGACATTGTAGGGATTGTTCAAATACCATGGACATTAATAACGTCGTTGATTCAAGCTGGTATTAATATTATCGTGGGTATTTTTGATGTAGCTGGACAGTTATTAGGCGCAGCTTGGCAAGCTGTTTGGACTCCTATTTCTGATTTCCTTAAAAATACTTGGGATACTATGACACAATGGATAAGCACCGCTTGGAATGGAATTGTAACTACATTCCATACTGTATTTGATCCAGTAGTGGCATGGTGGAACGGTGTATGGACATCCATTAGTACTACGGCTTCAAATATTTGGAATTCAATTAGTGCAACAGCTTCTAGTATTTGGAACAGTATCAAGAATACAATCACTAGCTTGGTGCAAGCAGCTGCTACAGTAATTCAAAATGTTTGGTCAACTGTATCTAGTTGGTTAGGTGGAATTTGGAATTCAATCAGTTCTACAGCATCAAATATCTGGAATAGTGTGACTAGTAGTATAAGCAATGCTATAAATGCAGCTAAAAGTGCCATTCAAAGTGTTTGGAATAGCATATCTTCATGGATTAGCGGAATTTGGAACGGTATCAAAAACACTGCTTTGAATCTTTGGAATGGAATTACAAGCACTATTAGCTCTAAAGTAAACGATGGAAAAAATGCAATTTCAAGCGGTTGGTCTAATCTAACAGGTATTGTTTCCGGCATATTCAATAATGTTAAAAGCACGATTGCTAACATTTGGGAAGGTATTAAAAAGACTGTTAGCGCTCCAATTGATTGGATTAGAGATAAAATCAGTGGTCTTTTTGATAATTTGAATATTTCTATACCACATATTCCGTTACCACATTTTAAATTGAGTGGGGAATTCAATCCGTTGAAGGGAAAAATCCCAACGTTGGGCGTTGATTGGTATGCGAAAGGTAGTGTGTTTAATTCTCCGAATATTATCGGTGTAGGTGAAGCAGGACCTGAAGCAGTTTTACCTTTGAAAAGATCTGTGTTGCAAGAAATTGGGGATCGTATCTTGAGTAGCACCTCAGTTTCATCTAGGGCACAAACGGTTCAACCTGTGAATAATTACGAATTCAATTTCACAATTGATGGTAATGCAGATGAAGTTACTATGAAGCAAACAACTCAACAAATCATTGATAGCATTACAAAAGTTCAAAATGATAATGCTTCGGCATGGCGTTAAACAGGAGAATATTTCTCCTGTTTTTTTAGTATTAAAAAGGATGTGAAAAAATGACTGATTGTATACATTCTATAATCGATGGATTTCCTGATTATTTGCATAAATTGGCTTTAGCTGAAAGACCAACCATACCTTCTCCAAAAAGACAGAGAGTTGAGACTTCTGTTTTAGGACGGCTAGGTGGCTTAGTGCAAGATTATTCGTTTGAAGATATGTCGTTTACTTTGCACTACAACTACTTAGAGGATGTGGAAGACCATCAAGCTTTTAAGCAATCGTTTTATATCATGCGTCATTGGTTAAACTATGCAAAGAAATTAGAATTCTCTGATGATCCAAACGTCTATTACATTATCCAGACTATTGATATTGGCGATGCAGAAAACGATATCGTTGAATGGGGAGAGTTCGATGTAAATATCACTGTAAAACCATTTGCAAGAGTCCAAGAAGATGTACCTATAGCCGTAGATAAACCACAATCATTTAACTTGCTGAATAATAGTTTAGAAGAAAGTTTTCCAAAGATTATCATCACTCCTTCGGCTACTTCATGCCAGTTCATCTTAAATGATTATGTGTTTAGCTTTGAAGGATTAGTAGTAGGAACTGACGTAGTCATTGATAGTGATTTGATGCTTTGCTACGAAGAGCAATCGGATGGGGATATTTTAGATCGGTCCAGCAAAATGAAGACTATGCAATATCCGACATTGCAAGTGGATATTAATCATTTTAATTGCACTGGTTTGAGCAAAATACAAATTTATCGTAATGGATTAAGGTAGGTGGAATAGATGATCGATAATTTAATAACTATTTACGATAAGAATGACGCGAATAATTTAGCTGAACATTTATATGATACGCAAGGTTTAGGCGCTTTATCAGATTGGTTAACAGCAACTGTTAGCAATAAACTAAACGGAGCCGAGATATTTCAGGGGACTTATCCAATAAGCGGAACTAATGCAGATTTGATTATAGATGGACGTATTATTCAGTGCTATGTAGATGAAAATCGAGCAAAACAGCGTCTACGGATTTATTATGCAAAGACTTCTGCAATAGGAAATACGATAGAAGTAAAAGCTGAACCTATTTTCAATGATATAAGAAAATCGGTATTGAATAAATATGACAGCGGAACAGAAAAGATCAATGCTACTCAGGCATGGCAAAACGCAAAAGTTTTAGCGAAACCAGCTATTCCTTCACAGTTTTCTTTCTCATCATTAGTAGATACGTTTGCTAATGTGAAAATAGAAAAGGCGAATTTTTTAGAATTCTTTGGTGGAAAAGAGGGATCTATTCTAGATCGATTTCATGGTGAATTTCTAAAAGATAATAACACATTACGTCATGAAAAAAGACTAGGTACGGATCATAAAATCAAAGCGATTTATACTAAAAACTTAACTGGTCTCGACTTAGAGATAGATGTTCAAAGTGTTTTAGTTGGAGTTTATCCTTTCATTAGCAGTTCTTCAGAAGGAGAAGACGAGATCACTCTACCAGAAGAAGTCATTTTCACTGATTACGCGGATGATTATCCTGCTGGATATGTTTCTTTTGTTGATTTTAAAGACAAAGCGACTGATGTAGCCACATTAAGGGAAGCTGCTAAAGACTGGTTGAAAACAAACATAGATAAACAAAAACCACAAGTGAGTGGATCGATTGAATTAGTACCCTTGAGGCATCAAAGAGGTTATGAAAAATTTGTTGATCTAGAAAAAGTTTCGATGGGTGACGGAGTAGATGTGTATCATCCACAGTTAAAAGTGAATATGTCAGCAAGAATTGTGGAATATACGTTTAATGTTTTAACCAATTCATACGATAAATTAGTTGTAGGAAACGTCAAAACAAACTTCTTAGAAAATACAGAGAATAATGTAAGCAATTTGATTAATGATGCCATTGATCAATTGAAAAATGGTGGTAAAATCAGTGATTTAATCAATGATATTGTAGATCATCAAACAGACCTAATCACTGGTAATGCTGGCGGTTATGTATTATTAGACCCCAAAGAAAGCCCAAGCCGTATTTTAGTAATGGATACGCCTAATAAAGAAACTGCTAGAAATGTGTTACAAATAAACCAGAAGGGTATAGGTTTTTCTAAAACAGGTATTAACGGTACGTATGATACAGCTTGGACACTTGACGGTGGTTTTAACGCTTCATTTATTACAGCAGGTGTCATCACAGGTATTACAATCAAAGGTTCAACCTTGATTAGTACTGGCGCTGATTTTGATACGACAATACAAAATGGTTCTATTTTATGGCATTCTAAAAAGTTAAATCGTGATGTAATTGAAATGCACGCACAAGAAACAACTGAGTCTGATGTAGGGGAGTTATTCTATCAAATTAAAAAGGGTGGGGGCTTCCGTATTCTTGACACCGCAGGTAACCCAGTTATGAGTACTTGGGATAACGGTACAAGTGCGGGTTCATGGTTAAGTTTTTCTTCAAGAGAACTTCACTGGTTTGGTACTAGAAAGTCAAGCGATGGCTCTATAACCTATGAAACATTAGACCATAATTCAGTTAACTTTAAGGTTAAAGTTAACAATAAACCGTTAACCTTTGACTCTGACGGCGGTCTAACCATTTCTAACATAGCAACATTTAACAATGTAGTTGGTAGAATAAATAAAAATACAATTATAGCTGGCGATTTATCAGTACAAGGTAGTAAAAACTCAACTGTAGAAACCAAATCATATGGAAGACGTTTACTTAACGCTTATGAAACACCAGAATATTATTTTGCAGACTATGGGGAAGGTGTAACAGGAGAAGATGGTAAACTAAGGGTAGATATTGAACCTGTGTTTGCTGAAACAGTAAACTTAGATCACTATATGACACATGTAACACCTACAAAATTAGTACTATGTGCTGTAACTAAAGAAGCTAGAGACCATTTTATTATAGAAACAAGTGAGCCTAATGTGTTAGTCAGATGGAATATTGTAGCGCATCGCTTAGGTTATGAAGATGTAAGACTAAAACAAGATGAACTTTCTGATAAAAGCTTTTTCTAAACTAAAGTCCCTTGAATAAGAAGGTCTTTTTTATGCTATAACGAGTAAGTAATATATAAGGGGGGGAACTGATGGAACAATCAACATTATACGGGCTTAATTTAGATTTCAGTAAAGAATTAAATTACACCAAAGCCATTATGGCTCGTCAAGGTGATAAAGGAATTACGGTGACTGTTAAACCATTTTTAAATGGTTTGCAGATGGATACGAGCGGTGGAACATTTACTTTAAAAGGAACAACACCATCTAACCGTTACGTAGATAGTGTTGCAACTAGCGTAACTAGTGAAGAAGTCACATTTTCTCTTGATGGCACATTTATGAGTGAAGCAGGATATTATAAACACTGCTACGTAGAATATAGAAAAGGCGATCAAATTTTAACGACACAAGATATCACTTTTTTCTCACTAGGAGTGTCTGATATTTCTCAAGGTCAAGCTGATGAATATGTTTCACAATTGGAAGAGTTGATTCGAATTTATAATGAAACTTTCGATGCTTTTATGACTGAAATTGAAAGTAGAGTTGATAGCTTAAATAAACAGATTAATGATTTAACTGATCAAGCTAAAACACTACAAGAGAAGTTGGACACTCTGAAAGAAGAAATTTCTAAATTAGGTAATTTACAAGTGATGTACTCTAATGATGCTAATTTAGGCGACACAGGAGAGTATAAATATCGTGGTATTGGTATGCGTGAATCTGATAACCCAGAGGAATATGTTTGGGATTTATCACCTAAATACGTGGAAAACAATCTGGCCACAGATACTAAAATTTCTGAAATTGTTAGTCAAGCAAATAAATATACTGATGGGAAAGCATCGGAGATTAATTCGCAGTTGACTGCTTCCATTAATGAAGTTGATAAAAAAGTAACTGCCAATACTTCTAAGATAGCCACTAACACAACTAACATTAAAACTATTAGTGACGCAATGCCACTATTTGCCGTTTATGGCGAAGGTAGAGATTTAACAGACTCACCAGATGGGACAAAAATACCAATAGGGACTCTTATCGCTACGGATTTTTTTCACACAGCTAGTGATTTACCATATACGATAAGTAGTGATGGAATTACCTTAACCGCAACTAGAAACTGTGTTTTATTTTTTGAGGGTTCTGTAAAATTGCATGGAAACAATACGTTCAAATTTGCTTATGTAAAAATTAGAAAAAATGGAAGTGATACTAACTTCGCTAATGTAGGTAGTAGTGCTAATTTAAACTATGTAACATCTCAAGCTGGTCAGTACGTCCACACTTTAGTTACAGGAGATAAGGTAGAATTTACTTTAGGAATAGATGCCGCAGCAAAGATGTTCCATCTACAACTGTTATCGTTAAAAATATCAGAAGTAAAACCTGTATAACATAATAAGATAGATAAAATTATTAATAAAGAAAATTAAGGCATGCTCCCTGGAGTATGCTTTTTTTGTTGGAAAGTTGGTGAACTATGAGTATTGATGCGATTATTTCTGCTTTAAGTATTGCAGGAACTTTAGTTGGTACGTTTGCAGGTATTGTTTTTTCAAACAAACTAACCATTTATCGAATTGAACAATTGGAGAAAAAAGTTGAAAAGCATAATCATATTGTTGAACGTACTTTTCTATTAGAAGGACGGATGAATGAAGCAGAACATGATATTCAGGAAATGAAAGGAGGCGAGAAGTAATGATTTTACCCGATAAATATTATCAAATTATTAAATGGACAGTACTTACGGTATTGCCCGCTTTATCTGTATTAGTAGCCACATTAGGCAAAGCATATGGATGGAATGAAACTGATATGACAGTACTAACTATCAATGCCATAGCAACATTTTTAGGAGTAATTACAGGGGTATCAGCTTACAATTTAAAAGATAAGGAGTAAACGAATGAAAAAGAAAATTTTAGCAGGAG
>DYWZ01000085.1 GCA_020742395.1 Enterococcus columbae | reverse complement strand
TTTTATTTGATTCAACGGGATCATTTAGTTCATCCATTATTAATGGAATGTATTGCATATATTCAAGAGTGGGCAAAATCTCAACCTCTAGACTGATTTTTCTGTAAATTCTTTTAAAAATTCAAAAAATACTTGCTATTTTTAGGTGTTTCAATGTATGTTTTGAATTAGAAAGGAGGCGGGCAGGTTATACTGAACGTTCAACTATTTTTGTTTAATGTTCATACCAAGTAAACATGTTAAAGAAGAAATTATTTACTATATTTGCTCCAATTATTACTGCCTTTATTTTAGTTATTGCTTTATTTGTATTACCTATTCGGACCAACCAGGTATCTCCTGTTATTTGGGAAAAAGCGTCAACAGCGATGTCTGGAAACATTTTAAGCGGAAATATGATTAAAAATCAAGCAATTGCCTCGGGTGAATATGTGCCATTTTTTGGCTCATCAGAATTAAGTCGATTTAGTCCATTTCATCCAAGTGTTTTAGCAACAAAATATCATCGAGATTATCGTCCATTTTTATTAGGGGCACCAGGTACACAGTCGTTGAATCAATTTGCAGTTGCCCAATCGGTAAAATCAGAAATTACCGATAAAAAGGCGGTTTTTATTATTTCACCTCAATGGTTTATTGAAAAAGGGGTGTCTGATTTAGAATTTAATGCGTATTTTTCTGAATTGCAATTATATGATTGGTTATTATCTATACACAAAACAGATGAAGCAACGCGTTTTTATGCTCAACGTTTATTACAATTTTCAAGAATTAATCAAAATCCACGAATGAATGCAATTTTAACGGAAATCAAGAATGGCAAAACCATAGATCAATTATCTGCTAGTCAAATTACAGCTCTGAAAAATAATTATCGAATTTTACAACGTGAGGATCAACTTTTTAGTCAAATCGGGATGTTCACTAAAAATCATAAAGTAAGTAAATTTGAAAAACAGTTACCAGAGAAGTATGATTTTAATCAATTAGATGCTCTGGCAAGCCAAATTGGTGAAAAACGTACAAATAATAATCGTTTCTTGATTGATAATCAATTTTATCAAACAAGATTACAAATTGGTTTACGTGATTTAAAAGATTCACAAGCTACGTGGAGTTATTGCAAGTCTCCAGAATTTGCTGATTTTCAATTGGTATTAAATCAATTCGCCAAATCGCATACAGATGTATTGTTTATTATTCCACCTGTGAATAAACGTTGGAGTGATTACACCGGTTTATCACAAGCGATGTTACAAAATTTTGCAAGCAAGATTAAATATCAATTAACTAGCCAAGGTTTCAATCATGTCGTAGATTTTTCTAAAGAAGATACTGTTCCATATTTTATGGCAGATACTATTCATTTAGGTTGGCGGGGATGGCTAAAAGCCGATGAATATATTGCACCGTTTTTACTTGAAAAACATCCACAACCAAATTATCAATTAAATAATCCGCGCTTCTTTTCTAAAAATTGGCAAGATGAAGTGAGTGAAGTTTATCAATAAAAAAAAGCAAGCTGTTAGGTCAGCTTGCTTTTTTGTTGGGTAAACAATCATTATTTACACCAATTTGTTAACTAATTTTTAAGCATTTGTTTCAAATTGAACACCACGAGGGCCAACATTTGTTGAAAAGACAATATGTGTTTTGGTATCACCGAATCGTTGTAAAGCATTGATGAATTCGTCTAAATCAACCGTATTTGGGAAGTATACCTTTAAAAGCATTGAGTAATCACCAGTGATGCAATTACATTCAACGACATTTGGAATAGCATCAATGTATTGATAAAATGCTTCTTTGTCTTTGGCATTTACTGCACAATTAATATAAGCTTTAATTGAAAAGCCTAATTTTTGATAGTTGACCATCGCTTGGTAATTCTGAATATAACCTTGATTTTCTAAATTTTGTAGCCGAACAGAGACCGATGGAGAGGAAATAAAACACTCTTCAGCGATTTGTTTCACTGTAATACGACCATTTCTTTGAAGGATATTCAGAATCTTGTAATCTAGATCATCCATGTAATCCCCTCCTTCATAATTCGTATTGTAGCGATAGCATGGAAAACTTGCAAGCGTTATTGGAACGGAAAAATGATTAGTAAACAAAAAAATAAAATTGTTTAAGATGCTTTAAATTAAACTAAATAAAAACTAAATAAAGTAAAGTGATTTTTAAAAAATAGTGAGAATTATTGTTAAAAAACAAGAAATACCTATTTATATTACGCTTAGATAACGTAAAATTACAAAATATAATAAAGTAAACAGTCATTTGTTTACTGAACGATGAATTTTCTTTTGTGTGGTAATTTTCAAGAGAAGAATATTATTTTTTATAGGGGATATTATACCATTATATAAAACATGTGTTAAATAAATAAAAAAACTAAAAATCCTAAATGTCAAGAACAAGTTGGACACTTTTTTTCATAGCCCAAATTTCATGTTATATTAACTTTTATAGCCATTTTTAAACTAGTTATTGATTAGTATTAGCTACTATATCTTAGGAGACATTCCTGTTGAAATGCTTCTCTAGGACGTTGATAGTTCAAGATTTTCCGTGGTAGCTCATTCATGATATCCGCA
>DYWZ01000084.1 GCA_020742395.1 Enterococcus columbae | reverse complement strand
GAGTCTTTATTAAACGGTTATTCGCATGATTTTAAAATTATTGGTAATCACAGTGAAAATATTGCTGCTAACCAGATTTATACGGATAATATTACGGGATTAGTAGCACGACCGTTTGCTACTGCTAGAATGGGAGATTTTAAGGATAGTAAGCAGATTCCATTATTTACTTTAAATACCATGGATGATTTACGTGCATTAACATATTATGGAATTATTGGAATGCTTTTTGATGATGCAGGTGAAAATGGGCAGGAACAATTTGGACATGCAAAAAACTTCTTACTATATTATCAACCAATTAATTCAATGGCATTATATCCTGCCGTTCAAGACGGTGTAAATTATAATGGTATTCGTTCAGATGGTTCTACTTTTGGCTCTACAATATCTGGTGTTGATATAGAAATTTCACTTTCTATACCAATACCAGATTTTTACGTTTAAACTAAAAAAACAGAGGTCCCCTCTGTTACAATGGAATCGCCAAATCACACAGAAAAGAAGGTAACCTCTATGGATAATGATACTAGAATTCTCCTTAATTTAACAGATCCCCACTTAAGTTTTTCTCGACATTGGCTTAAATTTGCGGTCGTTAAATCAGTTCGGGTGGCCCAGATTAGTTGCCGGCTGTCTTATACCCCTAAAGCTTGCCCTAATTGTGGGGTGATCAACCGTGGTCAGATTGTTAAATTTGGTTATTATCAGGCTAAATATAAATACGGCCAATTTCGCGCCCAACCACTAATGTTACGAGTTAAGACGCAACGTTTTCGCTGTCCTGATTGTCAAAGCACCTTTAACGCTACTAGCGACTTATTTACGGATCACCACTCGGTCACCGCCGCATTGCGTCGCGAAGTTATATTACAGCTTTGTCGAGTACGCACCATTAAAGACATCGCTCATGATTTATTCGTTAGTGAAACGACTGTCCAGCGGGTCCTTAGGGACCTCGCGGACCAGTTTCAGCCAGATTGGAACTATTTACCACAAACTCTTTGTATTGATGAATTTAAATCGATGCGCAGTGCTCAAGGAAAGATGAGTTTTATTGCCGTCGATGGTAGTAAAAAGGGATTATTAGAATTATTGGAAGATCGTCGTTTACGAAGTCTCTTCGAACACTATCAACGCTTTAGCTATCAAGCGAGAAGACACGTTAAATACCTCGTTATGGATATGAATGCTGCTTATGAACGACTAGCTAAAACCGTTTTTCCTAATGCCCAAGTCGTCTATGATCGGTTTCACATCGCCAAACACCTTAATGACACCATGAATCATGTACGAATTCACGTTTATCAACGATTATGTAAGGGCGATCGCCAGGCGCAAAAGCAAGCACGGCGAATTAAGCATTACTGGCGTCTCTTCCTTCAAGATCAAACCAATCTTAATACTGATGAATATTATGAAGGTCGTTACTTTCATCGGATAGTTAATTCAGTAACGATTTTAGATCTGATGTTGGCTTATGACGAAGAACTAAGTGCTACCTATAATCACATTCAAGCACTAAAATATGCTTACAATCAAAAAGACTTCAAACGTTTCTTTCGGTTATTAAATCTCCGCTCTGAGGGACTCAGTCATTATACAGTTCATCGCTGTCATGTCTTAGCTCGGTACCAGAAGGGGATTAGACTAGGCTTTCAACAGGAGTTCTCCAATGGACAAACTGAGGGATTTAATAATCGGATTAAATTAATTAAACGGGTTGCTTTCGGCTATCGTTGTTTTGAAACCTTTCGGACGAGGGTTTATTTAATTATGGGAAAACAAATCCAGATAAGCTAAAAGGAACCATCCTCGCAGATGATTCCTTTAGACCAATTTTACAATGTAGAGCAGAAATTTCCTGATCAACACTACTTGACGTAGAGCCCTACTTTTTCATATAAAGTAAAAAATATTGATATGCATTATATCTGGACAGATTCTACAAATAAAGCTGGATGGCATATAGTTGGTGAAAAAGCGTACTATTATAATAATAAGGGCGATATTGCAACCGGAGAATTAAATATTGATATGTACTGGTACTATTTCCAACCAGAAACTGGTGAGATGACTACTGGTTTTCAAAAACTTCCGGATGGTCGCATTGTTTACTATAACGAAAAAGGTCAACTTCAAAACGGGTTAACAAAAGCAGCCGATGGTTACACTTATTACTTCGATATGTCAAATGGGAACATGTATCGCGGTGAATTAGAGTTAAACGGGCAGGAATACTATTTTGAACCACTGAATGGTCGGGTGAAAGTATAAAAGAACTCTTTATTCAAGACTGTAAAAAATTAAGACTTGTATATTCTTGTCAAGGGCGGTTTTAAATTGTTATTTTATGGCGGTTTAAAAATGCATAATTTGGGCGGCTTAAGAATTGACTGATGCCAAGCAATACGACTTTCCCTTAATCTTAATCACATGTGAGTAGTAGACAGGTCGGTCTAAAATAGCTGCTGCAGTTGCCCTACTATGAAGAACGGTTTCCCAACTTGATAAGAACATTGGTAGTTATGATCGTTAATTTACGTTCATAACTACCATTTATTAGTTGAAATAATAGTTTTGCTTTCTCTGGCAATATTGGTAAATAGCCTAATTCATCAATAATTAATAGATCGTACCTTTCGTACCGACGCATTACACGCTCTGAATGTTGCTTTTCTTGAGCGGCCAGTTCATGGTAATTAATAAATAGTGTTCGTACATCTTGTCGACATGCTTCGATACCAAGGCCAATTGATAGATGAGTTTTACCCACACCAGGACTACCAGTAAAAATGATGTTCTCTTGATTATCCAGAAATGACATGGTCGCAAATCCTGCGATTTGTTGCTGATTAATCGAAGGTTGAAACTGATAATCAAAATCATTGAGCCGTTTGATAATCGGAAATCTAGCACGTTTAATTCGTACAATACCCTTTAGGTGTGACACTTTAAATAATGGCTCTACGTCAAGTAGGGTACAGTACCTTGTCTGAATTGGCAGTCTTTTTGTTATACAGGAAATTAAGGAGATAACAGAAAAGAGGAATCAACGCTAATTGTTGACTCCTCTTTTTGCGAAAGAGTGCTATTTCCACTATTTCAATTATTCGTTATGACTTACCGTAACTCCGCTTGGCAATGCTCCTGACCAGTCTTTGTATTGAACTTGGGAACTTCCCTTGGTAGTGTAACGATCCATTCCATCGCTATCAACATTGTGGGTAACTCCTTCAGAGTCAGTCCAAGTTGCGACATCACCTAAACCAAGTTGAACTGATTTTTGTTCCTTAACGCTGCTTGATGAACTAGCAACTTTAGCTGGAGCAGTAAC
>DYWZ01000083.1 GCA_020742395.1 Enterococcus columbae | reverse complement strand
CAATTAGTTTGATTTTTTGTTGCGCAGGTTTGCCCCATAAAATAAAGACCATTGGCGTTTGACGTTGACTTAATTTTTGAATAATGACATCCGTTAATTGCTCCCAACCATGGCCTCGATGGGAATAGGCTTGACCTGCTCGAACAGTCAAAACGGTATTTAATAAAAGTACCCCTTGTTTGGCCCAAGCAGTTAAATGACCATGTTGGACTGGCACAATCCCTAAATCAGCTTGTAATTCTTGATAAATATTCCGTAAAGATGGAGGTAAGTTCACTCCCGGCTGCACGGAAAAAGCCAAACCATGCGCCTGATTAGGCCCGTGATAAGGATCTTGTCCTAAGATTACTACTTTTACCTCTTCATAGGGGGTAAGTTCTAACGCTTCATATATATGATACATATCTGGATAAATTTGGTTGGTTTGATATTCCATTTTTAAAAATTGGCGTAAATTTTGGTAATAAGGTTTAGCAAATTCATCAGCTAAAATATCTTGCCAACTATTGGGAATGATTGTTTTCATTATGTCTGGATTATTCATCCTTCACATCCTTTATTTCATATTATTTTTTATTTTAATCATTGTAACAATTTTTTTACTAATTGCCAAAGAGGAATTTAAATTGGGTAATAGAGCCTACCGATAAAGTATGATAAACTAGTAATTGTAGTCATACTTATTAGAGAAAGGATGAATCCTATGATACAAATGATTGCTTCTGATATGGATGGCACCTTATTAGATGAACATATGCAAATTACTGACGAAAACATCCAAGCTATTCAGTTTGCTAAAGAAAAAGGGATCCAATTTATGGTCTGCACAGGCCGAAATATTACTGAAGTCTTACCTGCTTTAAATGATGCCAAGCTTACTTGTCCGATGATTACCTTAAATGGTGCACAAGCTTTTGATCAAGAAAAAAATGTATTATTTACAGCCGGTATTGAACAAAAATTAGCGCTAGCGATTATTGAAATCTTAGAACAAGAGCAGATATATTATGAAATTTCTACTAATGAAGGAACTTTTTCTCAAGACTTAGCTAGACGAATTGAAACCTTTTCTGCCTTTTTATGTGAGCGTATGCCACATTTGACTTATCAAATGGCAATCGCTATGACTTCAGCACGCTTTGAACAATTACCAATTAAAATAGTAGATAATCTTACAGCATATATCACTAAACCAGATGTTCAAGTGCTAAAAATTATTGGCTTTGACCATAAACGTCCGGAAATATTAGCTAAAGTACGTCAAAAACTCCAATCTTTTGATGAATTAGCCGTTACTTCTTCGGGTAGTAATAATATTGAAATCAATCATCGAGAAGCTCAAAAAGGTTTAGCGGTGCAACACATGGCTAAATTATTACAAATTCCTTTAAGTCAAGTGATGACCATTGGTGATAATCTCAATGACTTAAGTATGATTCAAGCTGCAGGTGTTAGCTTTGCAATGGGTAATGCCATTGAAGAATTAAAAAAAGCAGCGAAATATCAAACAGATACCAATGTTAATAGTGGTGTAGGAAAAGCTATTTTACGCGCAATTAATGAAAACTTAGCCTAAAGAAGGAAAAATTATGCCTGAATACTATATTCAAGATCGACAACTTTCTAATAATACTCGAACTATCATAAAAGATGAACATGGCAAACAGCTCTTTTTAATGGTAGGTACTTGGGGCAGGCAAAAAGACGTTTTATCTCTATATAAGATGAATGGCCAACTAGTCGCCCAAATCAAACAATTAAGTATTCTTTTTGGTAGTCGTTTTGCGATTTATGAACATCGACAACAAGTCGGCATAATGAAAAAAATATTTAATTGGCCAGGTGATTTTTACTATATTAAACAATTACATTGGGCGGCACACGGTGATATTTATCATCATCAATATCAAATCCATCATTTTAATAAAAAAATCATGTCTATGAATACTGCTACTTTATTTAGTGGAGATTATTATGTATTGGATATTCCGGATAGTAAAAATGCTGCCAAATGTATCTGTATTGCAGCAGTACTAGATTATTGGCTTTATCATAAACTACCACAGTCAAATACTGCGATAACTACAACTGACTATCAACCAATTATTTTAGGGGAGAACTGTCAATATCCTAATCAAAGTTAAAGTCGAATATTCATAAGATAGCCATTTGAATTCTCAGATTGGCTATTTTATTTAATAAAAATTAAATAACTTATGTATCTTTTAGACTTGTAAAATTATATTGATTTAAATCAACTAATAAGTTTAAATATTACTAATAAATAATTTTATTTATTATCCTACTAAAAAAAATCTGTTATACTATATAAACGGAGGCAACTGTAATGAAAGACATACATATATTATATATTTCTATTTCAGGCAATACGCGTGCATTTGTAAAAAAATTAATCGAATATGCCAAAAATCAACAAGCAAACAATCCACAAGCGCCTAAAATTACTAGTCAGGAGATTCATCTACAAACCACTCCAACAACTATTACTACACCTTTTTTTGCTTTTGTACCCACTTACCTTGAAGGTGGTAACGGAATTGATAACGGAGATGTAGAGATTTTGACGGAACCTTTGAGAAATTTTTTACGCTATCAAGATAATACTGCCTATTGTTTAGGTGTCATTGGTAGTGGTAATCGTAATTTTAATCATCAATATTGTTTAACTGCTAAACAATACGCTGAAGAATTTCATGTACCAATGCTTGCTGATTTTGAATTACGCGGTACGAATCAAGATGTCGAACAAATCTATCAAAAATTAGTTCATGCTTGCAATTAATTATTTTTATTAAGGAGGCATTCTTTTGTTTCAATTACTCAGAACTTTTTTATCTGTTTATGCCACACACAATTTTACACGCTCAGCAGATTATTTGTTTTTATCTCAACCAACTGTTTCTTCACAAATCAAAAAACTAGAAGAAATGCTGACGGTTCCTTTATTTATTCGCAATGGGAAACAAGAAATCACACCTACACCAGCAGCGGATTATATGTATCCTATTATTGAAAAAATTGTTATGCAGTGGGATGAAGCAGTTGATCAAATTACTGAGAAACAAAAGCAGCGAAAATCCTGCACCATTATCAGTTCACATTTTTGCGCAGTTTTTTATTTACCAAAACTTGTCAGTCAATTACTACTAGATTTTCCACATGTTGACTTTGTTTTTAAAGTAGGAACCAACGATGAAATCATCCAAGCACTTGATGAACATAAAGCAGATTTAGGTTTAATCGAACAAGTCGAAACCCTCAAAGATTTTATTAAGACGCCTCTTGCGATTGATGAATTGGTTTTAGCTGGTGATTTAGATAGTGAATATTGGCTTTTAGGTAATGATGATTTGACCTTGCGACAATTTAATCAACAATATATTCAAAGCAATCATTTAATGCCCAAAATTATCGAAATTGATACTGATGAAATGATTAGCTCTATGCTAAAAAATCACGTCGGTCGTTCCATTGTCCCTAAGTGTACATTATCGACTGAAGTAAGCTATCGACCTTTAGACAAGGATAATATTCGACACTTCTACTTACTAATGAAACGTGAAATCAATGTACCAATCATTTTAGAAATAAATGAGCATATCAAAAATTTAGCGCAAAGCTATGACTTAACTCACTCAAATACACTTGATTGTTCAAGTGATTAAAAATGCGACTATAACTTAGAAAATCACACTAAGTTATAGTCGCTATTTATTGGTTCTATGATATTTAGTGTTGTTACTCAAATTGAGGATAACGCTGAATATCTTTTTTGTTTGAAACGATAGAAAAAGACATCTGTTTCCTCTATAATTAAGTCGACCAAAACCATTAAGGAGTGAAACAT